>NZ_QGDO01000001.1:928652-1238203 GCF_003149185.1 Sediminitomix flava
CAGAGATATGGGCTTTGATCTTCTTTTGGATGAAAACAGAGTTCTTGAAAAAGATGGTGAGCGCATTGGTATTTTGGGTGTTGAAAACTGGGGTGAAGGCTTCTTGAAAAAAGGAGACTTGAACAAAGCACTAAGTGGGACAGAAGGTCTTCCATTTAAAATGTTACTTTCTCATGACCCTTCTCACTGGGATGCTCAAGTTCGTGACACAGACATTGACGTTACACTTTCTGGTCATACACACGGAATGCAATTTGGTATCGAAATTCCGGGTATCAAATGGAGTCCTGTAAAATACCGTTACCCAAGATGGGCTGGTTTATACCAAGAAGGAAAACAATTCTTGTACGTAAACAGAGGTTTTGGTTATCACGCATACGCTGGTCGTATCGGGATGGCTCCAGAAATTACAGAGTTGACTTTGACTAAAGCTTAACCATAAAAAGGTAGAGACAGATTTAACTTATCTCTACCTTTTTTACATCTTACCCAAACACTACCCACAGATGATATCAGAAAGTACATTGTTATTCTTACCTCACTCTTGATCAAAAGCGATGTAGATATAGAGTAACATTACCACATGAACAAGCCCAGAAATCAATAGATAAGAATAAGGAAATGACATAATTTCTTTGTTTTCAGTTAAAATAAATTGCCAGCCTTGTAGTGCTTTTTCAAGAGTAGAGGTAATTCTACGATAAAATCATAAGCAGCTACCCAACCTCCATGGAATAGCGTTTTAAATGACTGTATAACTCCTGGTTTAGCAGGTCTGAACTTCAAATTGTCGGGGGACTGATTTTTACTGATATGCTCTAAAATTGGTTCAAGGTAATCGGTATTATTCCATGCCCTTACGTATTTAATCACCCCATCTGTCCCGATGATAAACATACTATTAGGCAATTCTCCGTAAGTCTTATGTGCCTTACCGTCTAGATTATCAATTAGAATGGTTCTTCGGTCATCGTAAAAACGAATTGCTTCTCTTGCCGCAGCTACTTTATCCGTTTGGCTTAAGTGATTTTTGATGATATTTCCAGGATGAGCTTCACGAACATATAAAACAACAAAATTGTATTCTGGATGACGTTTTGCAATTTCTTGCATAGGGTTTACATGTCCTCCGTACATTGGGCAAGTGATACTTCCCATCTCGAAAACTAGAGGCTTATCAAGAAAATCTGAAATCTTTACTTTTTTTCCTTCGGCAGTCATCAATTCATAGTCAATGAACCGATCACCCTCCTTCAAACCCATAAAGTCATGGAATTGGTAGAAATCAGCTTTAAATCTTGGGTAATTATAATTCTGCGAGTTGTTTGTGTTTGTTTTCATGTCTTATCTACTTTTAATGATAAGACAAAGTTAGTTGACGGCTTTTCGAAGTCTTTTGACAAATATCAAAAAGCAATTGGCAGACTATTTTCTGCTAAAGAACTTATTTACTTTTCTTTCTCACTCTACTCAAGGTTTCTTGCGTAATCCCTAAATAGGTAGCGATTTGCCCTAATGAAGCCCTTTGGATTACTTCAGGTTGGTTTGTCATCAAATCATCGTATCTTTCTTTTGCGGAGTGCATCTGAAGAGAAAGAATACGTTTTTCTAGACTTAAATAATATCTATCCCTTAACAATCGTCCGAAATAAAGTGAGTCTATAGATTCATGATATAATTCTTGGATATTTTGAAAGCCAATTTGGATAACCGTAGAATTCTCTACAGCCTCTAAATAATCTAATGAAGCTTTTCCTGTTGTGATAGAGTAGATCGAAGTGATCATTTCGTTCTCGTGAGCAAATTCTAATGTAATATCTTTCCCATCTTGCAGCGTATATCTACGAATAAAGCCTTTGTGAATGATGTAGGCATTTTTACAGTACTCTCCCTCTTTCAGTAAATTAGTTCCTTTTTCGTATTCTTTGACCTCAGAAATCTCTAAAAGAAGCGTTAATAATTCATCTATAATCTTTTCTGTGGATATAACAGGCTGTAAAAAGGCTTTAAAAGTTTGCTTAATGTCATTCATCGATCTACTCGGGCTGATTTATAATTGAAACGAGATAGACAAATATTCAGTTTATTTCCAACCAAGTCAAATGACCAAACTTACTTTCTACATCAAAAATGAAGATTATTCTACAAATCAGAATTTATTCGTCCATTTTGAAATTTAGAATATAGAAGCTCTTTGGTAAGAGTTATATGTAAAATACAATTCTGAGTAAAAATATGCCCAAGACCTATTCTATAACTGAATTCACAAAATATCTGAATATTGATGGATGTAAAAGCAACAAAGTCCACCTTACCAATTATGACGACCACTCAAACCTCAAACTTAGTTCTGAACCTATTATTGTTGATTTTTATTTGATGGCTAT
Organism: Sediminitomix flava; assembly: GCF_003149185.1. Classification (NCBI taxonomy): domain Bacteria; kingdom Pseudomonadati; phylum Bacteroidota; class Cytophagia; order Cytophagales; family Flammeovirgaceae; genus Sediminitomix; species Sediminitomix flava. Next base: position 931,040 of record NZ_QGDO01000001.1, read on the forward strand.
CAAATTGAATTTTAGTGAAACTGAAGCTTTTGGCAAGACAAAAGAAGACACCCGCAATACTTTTGCCTTTTTAGATGTCCCTAAAAAAACATTGGCTTGGGACGTAAAACAAACTTGGGGAGGCTATCATATACTACTAAGTGAAGCGGTTTTTAAAAAGTATACTGATGAATACAGCTTTTTCAAATACGAAAATCATGAGTCTTTATTTTTAACTGAAGAAGAAGAAGTTGTACTTATTGACATCTTTAAAAAAGCATATGATGAATATCAGAAAGAAGATTTTAACGAAGCAATTATTCTCTCTTATGCACAATTGATACTCACCTATATTCATTCATACTACAAACGCCAATTCGATACAAGAAGCAATGACTACAATAAAGTCGTTGATTCGTTCCTCTCAGAACTAGACGGTTATTTTTATGAACCCGAACAGGAAGTTTATTTACCTTCCGTGTCCTTCTTCGCAGATAGAGCCAATCTTTCTCCAAACTATTTCGGAGATGTGATTAAACACTTCACAGGTAAATCTCCACTAGAACATATTCATGAAAACATCGTCAAACAAGCAAAATCCAAACTCAGAAAAACCAACTTAAGTATCAGTCAGATTGCTTATAGTTTGGGTTTTGAATATCCTACCTATTTCACCCGTTTCTTCAAGAAAAAAACAGGGCTATCTCCTAAGGTCTATCGAAATCAGTAAAATGTTTCATTTTTTAAGTGATCTGTGCATTCACATTTATTTAAAATAAAGCGACATTGCTTTCATCAAACATCCTCTGTTTTAGCTGATTTACCTATTGCTAGTCAAACAAAATCTTATTGTATCACTCTTACAACTTGAAATATTATGTTTCAAAAAACTTTAGAGTATCAAATAGATAGCACTTTGAAAAGTAGAATGGGCGAAGAACGCTACCTGAAAGCTATCGAGCAACAAAAATCAATTGCTGAAAAAGACTACGCTACGATTAAATATTTGGCAGAATTTGCGGTTCGTCCGATGTTCCGCACACCCGTCCATAAAACCCCAAAAGATCATGGAATTCCTAACTGGGAAGATGTGTACTTCCCTTCATCAGATGGTGTCCCATTGGAAGGTTGGTACATCCCTGCGGTAGATGGAGAAAGCGACAAACTAATTATTATCAACCACCCTATGCCTATGAGTCGTTCGGGTTTCACAGGACACTTTGGAGAGCCTTTCTCTAATGTAGATACGCTTGAAATCGACTTTGTAGCCCATATGGCTCACCTTTCAAGGGCAGGCTATAATATTTTGGCTTATGATCTCCGAAATCATGGAAATAGCGGCAGTGCCAATGGCGGAATCTGTGGAATTGGTCGTTATGAATGGCGAGACTGCGTAGGAGCGAAAAAATACGTGGATGCGCACCCAAAACTATCCAAAATGACCGTAGGACTTTACAGTCGTTGTACGGGAGGAAATGCACAATATGAAGCGATTTACAGACATCCCGAGTTATTTGAAAACCTTAAATGCTTCTTTGGGCCAATGACGGTTTCCATGACAGCTCTCATGACCTCATTTGCAGGGCTAATGGGAGTAAATCAGTACATGGAACTGATGGATTTTGAACAAGTCAAATTAGGTGGTTTTACCAATGGAGAAATGCATCCTCAGAATTATTCATCGGCGGTGAAAGTCCCTTATTTTATGGCTGAAGTCCTAGACGATGTATGGACTGACAACCCTAAAGATGCTCAAGAAATCTTCGATAATATCAGCTCAGAAGAGAAAGAACTGTTTTGGATTGAAGGAACAGACAGACGTTTCGATGGCTATAATTACTTTGGTCTTTACCCAGAAAAGATGACTACTTTCTTTGATAAATACATGAAATAAATCGCTATGACAAAAGACGAAATCTTAAAGCTCGTAGACGAAACAAAAACACCACAAATCCGAGCTGGAGAAACCCATTCTTTCAATGACATCTGGATGGTTGTAGTTGATGGTAGAATATTCTGTAGACAGTATTCATTTAGTGAAAGAAGCTGGTATTCAAGTTTCCTTTCCGATTCTAAAGGCGCAATCAAATGTGATGACAAAATCATTGAAGTCAATGGCATTATCCCTAAAGATTTAGATGAAATCAACGAAGAGGTGAATAAAGCCTACATCGAAAAGTATGATAATCGGCTAAATCACTACCCTCAGATAGCTCATCAGATGACAGGTGAAAAATATATGGCAAAGACCATGGAGCTTATACCAATTATATGATGACTAAAGACAAACCCTATGAATACACCATTATATGTATTTGCAAAATTCCATTGCCAAGCTGACAAAGTGAAAGAAATGAAAGCACTTCTTCAAGAGTTTATTACAGAAACCCTAGCGAATGAAGAAGGCTGTATCACTTATACTTATTTGCAGTCAACCGAAGATGAAACCCTTTTTACTTCCTTAGAAATTTGGCAAAACTCGGAAGTAGAAGCGGCACATTGGGAAATGGAACATATGAAAAGATTATTAGCCAAACTGCCCGAAGTTGCAGATGGTGATGCCGAAATCACCAAATACACAAGAGCTTAATTATTCACTTTATTCAACTAACTATGAAAAGGATTCTAATAACAGGAGCTGGTTCTGGGCTAGGAAAAGGTACAGCTTTAGGGCTTGCAAAAAATGGACATCACGTCATTGCGGCTGTTCACCTTTGGGAACAAAAAACTGCACTGCTAGAAGAAATAGAAGCTTTAGGTCTACAGAACATTGAAGTCACAAAAATAGATATCCTAGATCAGATTGATCGAAGAAAAGCATGGCAATATGATATTGATATTTTAGTCAACAATGCAGGTATCGGAGAAACTGGACCTATTGCTGAAATCCCTGTTGATCTCCTACGAAAAGTGATGGAAACGAATGTTTTTGGTACGCTCGAATTCACACAAGGTTTCGTAAAGAAAATGGTAGAAAGAAGGGCGGGTAAAATCTTCTTTGTGTCTTCTATGGCAGGTGTTTCTACCTACCCTTTTCTAGCTCCTTACAATGCTTCCAAACACGCTTTGGAAGCCGTAGCACAATGTATGCGCGATGAGCTAAAGCCTTTTGATATTACTGTCGCGACGATCAATCCTGCGGCTTTCAGAACAGGATTTAATGATCGAATGTATGACTCGGTAGATCAATGGTACGATGAAAATAAAAACTTTACAGAAGCAAAAGCGATTAGAGATATTCAAGAAAGTGTCGCTAGCCCTGATGGTCAATATGACCCTGAAATGATGATAAAGGGAATGATAGATGTTATTCCGAAAGACAAACACAAATTCAGAACGATGATTCCGAAGGAAGTAGAAGATTGGTGTAAAAATTACCAAGTCAACCAATGGACGTTAGAGGTCGAGGTCAAAAACTCGGACGAAAATAATTCAAATATTAGAGCTGCTTCTTAATGAAATAAACATCAAAAGACTAGAAAGTAACTTTCTAGTCTTAATCACCTATCTCAAAATAGCTCATCACATGAAGTAAATCATCAAACTTTTATTTATATTTTTAAATTATATCACTTAAATTTAGATAGTCAAAAAAGACAACTCTTTTTAAAATTTCAAAAGTATTTTTCAGCTATTTATCATTCATTAAACTCAATTTAAAGTGAAACATTTTTTTTATTTTTTTTTAATATCCCTAGTTTCTTGCGAAGGAGAAATTGGACTGACAGAGGGTAATAGTTTGTTCAATATTGTCAATGAACCTATCGGAGAAAATTGTTCCGCTGGAGGACAAAAAATAGATATCGGAATAGACCTTAACAAAAATGGTACTCTTGATTATGAAGAAATAGAATCAACTCAATACATATGTAATGGGGAAAATGGTACCGATGGACAAAGTAGTCTTATAAAATTGACAGAAGAAAAAGCAGGAAACAACTGCTTTTATGGAGGGTATAAGATCGAAACGGGTATCGACTTAAACAAAAACGATATCCTTGACGAAGAAGAAGTTGAATACACCCAATACATTTGTCACACTGACTCATATGTTTCATTAAAAAGTAATCTTGTTGCATATTACCCTTTTATTGGTAATGGAGACGATATTACAGACAACGGGAATAACAGTACTGTATATAATGCAAGTTTAACAAATGACAGAAAAAGCAACACCAATAGCGCTTACCACTTTGATGGTAATAGCTATATCAGCATACCTCATAGTTCGTCATTTGCTTTTGACACACAGTTTTCAATAGCTGTATGGGTTAAGCCTTCTGCATTTAATTCCGATAACTGTGAATCTAACCGGATAATAGAAAAAGGTATTGAAACTCAAAGAGGTAATTGGGGTTTATATTACGATGATAACTTTGAAGGAAATGGCTGTGGAGAACTTGATCCAAATAAGGTTCGATTTAAATTCGGTATCGTTGGTGATAATGGATATAGGTATGCGTATGTTGGTGAAACAAACATAAATTTAAATGAATGGTATTTCGTAACAGGAACTTATGATGGTTCACAAATGAAACTATATGTAAATGGAGAAGTTGAATTTAGTGAAAATGTATCTATTAATTTATACACAAATACAGCACCAATAACTATCGGAAAACAAGACCATAGTTCATATCCTTACTTCTTAAACGGAGCGATTGATGATATCCATATTTTTAATAAAGCCCTCACTAAAGAGGAAGTAGATTTACTATATAATCTATAAAAATATTCAGATTTTAACTTACAAGTTAAAAATTATGCCTCTATTGGTTAATAACTAATAGAGGCATTTCTTAATAAATTAATTTTAAAAGTTAGGCATCCCCAAAATATAATAACCCAATTTTTTACCATTTTCTTTTTCTGCTGGCTTTACTTCCCAAGTATATTCATTGTCTGAAGGTGGAAGTAATTCTTCAATATCTTCAAAAGTATAAGTTCTGGGTAAAGAAGCTTGTCCATCCCAAGCATAGAAAATAGGAACAAGAGGAATTAGCCATGTAAATAAAATGTCCTTAAAAGTTAACGGCTTGATAAAAGGCAGCATAAAAATAGACATGATAGCCAATATAGGTAAGGTAATGGGTAACAACAATCCCCAAACAAACACGGGTACTTTATTTTCACCTAACTCATAGATCAGGATACTTTCTTTATTCTTTTGAGCTGAAGCTAAAATCTCACTTGCTATTTTGGGAGGCATATGGTGAAAACTATTGATCATAGTTTTTATCCCTTCTGGAGTATTATCCAAGTTTACTGCATCTAATGATTCTTCTTGATAAGAAATAGAATTACTTTCATCTGAATTAAATGATACTGCAAGTTTTGCATTAGGATGTAAATCAGTTAAAAGCAAATCGACTATTTCAGCCTCAAATTGAGAATTCAAATACGCTATAGCCATTGGCATTGCTCCTCCAGACCCAGAACCTAGATCTACTACTCTGGTAAAATTTGTCTTCTGTTTAGCTTCCAATAAAAGGTTAGCAATCACCTTCTCTACTCCCATCATCTTTTGTAAGACATTGAGTAGCTTCGTCATTGTCATTCTGAAAGAATTAGGAAACCATTGGAAATCTTCAAACTCAAAAAGTTGTATGCGCTTCATCTCAATAATTTGGTTTAGATAAAAAATAGATGATAAGGTAATTTCCTAAAGTTAATCGAATCTTCTTCAAATTCTCTGTCTAAGCTCTTTCCTACCTTGAATTCTCTCTCCCTTAAATGAATAAAGTTAGGCTCTAATAGTGACAACTAACTGATTTTAATACAACTGAAAAGAAAAAACCCACTTTCAAGTCTTCTTAAAAAGAAGAATTGAAGCGGGTTTCTGATAGAAAACGAAATATAATAATACAGTTTAGCTTAGTTGGCGTCAACTGGTCTTGAACACATTGGTTGTACGTGTCTGGCATTATTGCCTTCAATTGCATTAATTTTCTCGATCTGCGCTTGAGAGGCTTCAAAAGTATCTTTAATCACCAACCACTCCACTGTCTCAGTGTATGGAGGTGTTGTCAACGAACCCTGATAATGATAGTAATGAAGGTCTTCCAAAGCACTTTCATGGCCTGAAGCACACTCAGATAAGTAAATACCATCTTTGTCTACCATTTCTTTTTCATGCGCTTTTTTAGGGACTTTATTCAAGAATTCTTTAATCATTCTGTTTTCTTGTCCCATCTTAAACATGATACCCACAACCAAATAGTCAGTTTGCTCTGGGTTTTCATCATTGGTTCTTGTATGTACAAGGTGCATTTCCATAGGGTAAGTCATTCCATCAATTAGGTGCTCCGATGGTGTATGAAAATGACACTGTACAAAATTATAATCCTTACCGTCAAAAGTTGTAGGCGCTCCTTTCTCAAAATCAAGTTGGATGGTATGCCCTTTATTTACTACATCTATAGCGTGAGCAGACTTACAGCCCAAAGAGATTGTATGTTTTCCTGTTTTTGCCTCTGAAGTCACAATATTAATTGGTGACTGCGCCTTACCATGCTCAATATCTGCAAAAGCATAAAGGCTCTTACTTTCAGTTCCATGAGCATCATGCTCTCCGTGCTCCGTATGATCTTCTCCACAAGAGACCATGAACGCTGCTAAAATCGCAGTAAAAATTACTTTTTTCATTTTACGTTTAGTCGAAGTTGTTTGCACAGGCAGTGATCAGTCTTTCGTTGCCTATACTATTTTAGTAGTGAGATTAAAAACGGTCGCAAATGTGAAGTAATGCCTCACATTGTGCAAATTTGAAATGTGATGATAACAGAAAATAACAATTGTATCAACCACATTTTTAAGCCTTTACCAAAAGCACAAAACATACTTTCTATGGCTTTTAATGTTTTTTTAGGTTTTTGAACGCCCAAAGTTAAAGTATCCCAAAATGATTTTTTGTAACCTAGGTTATACTAAAAAGATGCTTTTTGTCTTGTACTATACACCTACTCAAATAGACTCATTCGGAATCATTTACAAATATTTACTGTTTGTGTACTGACGAGAAATCGCGAAGATTAAGTCTTTAGGTGTGAAGCTATTAGGGTATATCATATTGATGTGGGTAATATTTCTCCCTTCTTTAAATTTGGAAGAAGTGCTAGATCAGTATGTGCCTAAAACCGAAATAATCCAATCTGAAACAGCTTCAAATAAGGCTATCACAATTAATGACATTCGTCACCTTTCAGATGAAGACAAAGTAATTGTACTCCATATCGGAAATTCTACTTTTATCATTCCAGAGAAAAGACTTTTTGAAGAGCAAGAGCTAAAAGGTCACTTAGAAGATTATCATTTTACGGCTACTTTCCACCCTGAAAAAGGCGTCAAAATTGTAGATACAGAAGAGGCTCCTCTTCCTTATGAAACTTCCAATTGGCTACAGGTAAGTAGTCTTTATGACAATGCTTTAGTATTGCATTAAAACCTTGTTTACAATCAGAAGGTAGATTTTAAACTCATTCACAGTATATTATTGACAAACTACTCAAGTACCGCTACTTTAGTCGGTTATGAGAAAGCTTGAGTTATTGGCACCTGCCAAAAATTTGGAACAAGGAAAAATAGCAATCAATTACGGTGCGGATGCATTGTATATAGGAGCTAATCAGTTCGGTGCAAGAGCTAATGCATCTAATTCTTTAGAAGATATTGAAGCACTCATTCAATATGCTCACCGATTTAACGCTCAAGTGTTCGTGACGTTGAACACTTTGCTTTATGAACAGGAAATCAGAAAAGCTCAAACACTTATTGATCGACTTTATCAGATGGGTGCAGATGCCCTTATCATTCAAGATATGGGCTTATTAGAGCTTGATCTCCCTCCTATTCCATTGCATGCAAGTACTCAGACACACAATTATGAGCTGCCTAAGATTCAGTTTATGGAAAAAGCTGGATTTGATCGTGTAGTTCTAGCTAGAGAACTTTCTTTGGCTCAGATTCAAGAAATCCAACAAAATACAAATGTAGAACTCGAATACTTTGTGGCAGGAGCTTTATGTGTAAGCTTCAGTGGACAATGCTATATGAGTCATGCAATCGGAAAAAGGTCTGCCAATAGAGGCGAATGTGCTCAACCCTGTCGCTTAAAATACCAAATGACCGACAGAGATGAACAGATCATTGAAAAAGATAAGCACTTGCTTTCTCTGAAAGACCTGAACCTTTCTCATAGAGTTGACGAATTGGCAAAAGCTGGGATTACTTCTTTCAAGATTGAAGGAAGGTTAAAAGGGCCTGATTATGTAAAAAATATGGTCACACAATTCAGAAAAGAATTGGATGACTGTATGGAAAAAGATGCTTCATTTATTCCTGCTTCTAGCGGAAAAGTGGTTCAGACGAAATTCGACGCTGATCTTGAAAAAACTTTCAATAGAGGATTCACCTCTTATTTTTTAGATGGACGTGAAGGAGATCAGATTACTTCCTTCGATTCACCTAAATCAAGAGGTAAATTGGTAGGAAAGGTTAAACAAGTCGGAAATAAATTCTTTACGCTGGACAATGACACCCCGTTTGCAAATGGAGATGGGATTATGTTTTGGGATCGGAAAAAAACGGCTTTTGTCGGTACAAAAATCAATACAGTAGACGGAAACAAATTATTTCCGATGAGTATGAATGGTATCCGAAACGGCTTGGAAATTTTCAGAAACCATGATCATCAATTTGAAAAAACATTACTTCAAGATCAAAGCAGAAGAGTACTAGATGTAAAAATCAGTTTATCAGAATATGATGGTAAGTTCTTACTAGAAGCTACTGACAAAGACCAAAACACGGTAACCTCTACTTTTGAGGCACAAGTTGAGCTTGCTCAAAAAGAAGACGTTGCCCTTAAAAATATTGAGAAACAACTTTCAAAAAGTGGAGATTCGGATTTCTACATTTCGGAAGTAGCTATTCAGACCTCAAAAATGTACTTCTTCCCTGCTTCAATGCTCAACCAATGGCGTAGAGAAGTTCTAGATAAATTGGCTGAAAAACGAATCAATTCTTACCCAAAACCGATTCGTCAAAACTTTCCACAAGAAGTTTCTTTTCCAAGTGCAACCTTGGATCATCATGGAAATATTCTGAATTCTTTGGCTGAGTCTTTTTACAAAAAACATGGAGTAGATAGCCTAGAAAAAGGTTTTGAACTCCAAAAAGATGCGAAAGGCAAAACTGTAATGACCACAAAACATTGCCTAAAGTATGAATATGGTTTTTGTAAAAAATTTGGTGATAAGAAACCAAAAGATGGAGTAAAAATGCCTTATAGACTCCGACAAGGTGATTACAGTTTCAGACTTGCTTTTGACTGTAAACAATGTGTCATGAAATTGATCATGGAATAATTTTGAAAACAGATGAGGAACAGTTTATGTATATATAAAAAATATACATAAACCGTTTCGAATTTAATTGAACTAGAAGTCTTAAATACCGATAAAATGTATTCTCAACTGAAACATTATTTTTTTATTTTCTTGAGTTTAGTTTCTCTCAACTCAGTAGCACAAGGAGTTTTGTATTTAGAGGCAAATGATATTGATTTAGGAGAAGTTGCCTCAGATAAAATTATCACTTTTGCACTACCACTTGAAAACATTGGATCTACTGAATTAGCATTGAATGAGGCTATTGGAGATTGTGACTGCACGTCATTAATTCTTTCCAAACAAACACTTAAAGCTAATGAGATAGCTGAGCTAAAAGTTTCAATAGACACAAAAGGATATGATGGCTATTTCTATAAAAATATCTATATAACTACAGATGAGTTTCCTTTCGAATATCAAGTAAAAATTAGAGCCAATGCATCTAAGACATCTGACCGTACCAATAATGTTGAATGGGCAGGAAAAAGCAGAGGTGCTCAATTTTTAGTTGAAAACAAAAGATTTTATTTCGAAGAAATCCCTCAATTTCAACCAAAAGTTCAGAAAGTAAAACTTATTAATACTGGAAAATCAAATTTACAAATTAAAGCTCCAGCTACAGAATTAGTACACTGTGAACTACCTACAACTAGCTTGAAAAGTGGTGAGCAAACAGAATTAGAATTGCATATAAACACAAATACGTTAGGCTTTCAAAAATTCTATTACCCTATCCTTATCGATGACAAAAAAGTAACGTTCAGAATAGAAGCAAATGTCATAGAAGCTGAACCGAACAATTAAAGTTCTTCACCAAATACATTTATACCTTCAATACGGATAAACGTACCTTGTGCCGAAGATTCAACAACAAGTTGCCCTCCAAGTGCTTTTGCTCTGAAAGATATATTCTGAAGACCTATACCGTCATCTGGTGGAGAGTCTTCAAAACCAACTCCATTATCTTCGTAGATAATTCTCGTGTCTTTTCCTCCAAAAAACTGAATATAAACAGAGTTTGCTTTACTATGCTTTTCTGCATTTTGAAGCAACTCTTGAACAATGCGATAACAATGATTAAGAGCTGTCAAATTTTCTGATGGCTCCCAATCATGAAAACTAATATGTACTTTTCGATCTTTTGAATTATACTTAGCTCCCAAATCTGTTATTGACTCCTCAAATTCTTCATACTCAAATGAAGGTGAAACAAGACCATGACTCAAATTCCTCACAGATCGAATTGTTTCATGAATTAACTTTCTAACATCTCCTCCTCTGAAGTTTTTTGTCTTATTGATAAGTGCCAAATTCCCACCTACATAATCATGTAATTCTCGTCCTATTCGATTTCGCTCTATTTCTTGCCCTTTGATCAGCGCCTCAGAAACTTGCTTCTGGACCACATGATTTTCTAAAATAAGCATTTCTCTTTCATTCAAGATAGTCACCGCCCTACGCACAATAGCAATAAAAAATGCAAATGCCTCAAAAGTATAAAGTACGTAGATGTACAAGAAACTATTGATATTTCTGCCAAATACACCCAAGTATGGAAGCGATACTATAATAAATGCACTGCTCAAGGTTATTAGATGGATAATGAAAAGATATTTAGCCAACTCATTTCCTTCTTTTGCTCTCCTCAAGCATACAGCAAGATTATAGACCCCAGAAACATAGGTGAGAATTATAACGAAAGCTGAAGAGATACTACTGATTAAATAACTATTGTATCTGAAAACAGAGAATAAGACACAACACGCAATAGCAGCTATAATTAGTGGATGAAGCCACTTATCAGATTTAAAGAGATAAACACCTTTAGGTTCATTCAAAATACGTCTAAAGAATAGATAAGAACACAATATAATTCCTGTATTTGCCCAATATCTCACCAATAAAAACGTACTGTAAGTATCCTTCTCAAAAATTATCCATAATGTTCCTATTTCACTTTCGGTGAATAAAAATATGGATAGGAAAAACATGGAGTAATACAGAAAAAACTTCTGCCTTGTAAAAGCAAACAGAATAAGGCTAAGAAAAATGATCAGGGTTGTTACTGTTCTGAATACAATAAAATATCGGCTTAAAGTATTTGTTTCTTCCTCTAACAAACTTGGATCAGCCAAATAGATATTTGAAAGGTGTGGTTGTCCGAATGCTTGAAAATGGATATAACAAGTATAATTACTTCCTTTCTTAAACTCTGCATTGTATGTAAAACCTGATTTAATTTTTGGCATTGAAACCAAAAACCTCCTTTCAGTCCCCAAATGTATTGATTGTACAATCTTTGTTTCTTCTTCAATGAGCCAAATATCCAAGATTGGAATGGACGGACAACTTGTAAAAATACTTTTGACCACATCCTCTTGAGATCTCACTTGAAATTTAAACCAATCTTGATCACTACCAGGGCCAAAATCTAAACCCGAACTAGGCACTTTCTCCCAGTTTTGAGCTGTAAATGTTGGAAGGTTCTCTCCATCAAAATTTGGTGTAACTGAATAATGATATAGAAAAGGAGTCAAATCTAATCTTTCATTGACTTGATCTGCAAAAAGAATTTCTTCTTCAATTGGTTGTCCAAAAGAAAATTGAAATGAAAAAAAGAATAGTAAAAGTGAAAAAGTATACTTTGACATTGTTTTAAAAAATACCTTACGTGTAAGGTAACAAAGATCTAAGAAATTAAAAATCTCTTGTTTTATAAAATGAGGTTATCTATCGCATATTTTATCAGTTCAGCTTTGTTCCCAACTTTAAGCTTAGATTTAATATTTTTAGCGTGTGTTTTCACAGTTTCTAAACTAATGGAAAAATCTTCTGCAATCTCCTGCATGCTAAGTCCTTGTGCCAAATGATTCAATATTTCTTCTTCACGAAGTGTCAATACAATTTCTTCCTTAGGACTTTGGAGCATCGTATCAATTACTTGTTTTGAGTAATACTCATTTCCATCAAGGATACTCAGAATTCCGTTTAAAAAATCTATTGCATCATCGTCTTTGAGCATATAGCCCATTATCTTCTCCTTCTGTACTTTTCGAATGATTGAAAGTTTATTGTGCATTGTAACTATCATAAACTTCAAATCTTCGTACTGATCTCTTGCTCTTTTGATAAACTCAAAACCTTTGATCTGTGGCATATCCATATCAACCAAAATGAGGTCAAATGTAGATAAAGGTAATTCTAAGCCCAAAAGCGGATTATTTACGATAACTACTTCTGCATTTGTGATGTGTTGTTTTATGATTTGCTCTAGACCATTACAAAAAAGTACATGATCATCTACTATGAGTAATTTTAGATTTTGATCCATATTGTCAATTTTCTCATAATAATAAAATAATTTCTAAAGCTTATCTATACCTAAATAGGGGGATTTTCTACTTTTCCATTCTTTTTTTAGTCCAAAATAAATCTAAACCTTGTCAACAGGTTATAAATAAAGCCTTTACTCTTCAACTTTTAAATTGAATTATTTCTAATAATCATTTCATAAATGACTGAAGTCAATGTTAATTAACAAAAAAATCAAGTAATTATTTTACATGTAATATAATTACAAGTATATTGCAGAGTAATCAAACAAAAAATCACTTTCAAGATGACTATTCTTAAAATTAACTCAAGCCTTCAAGACATTAATACTTCAGCTAGCCGTCAGTTAGTAGAAGAAATCATAAAGACAATCAATACTTCTGATGCTAAGATCATTGAAAAAGACCTAGCAGAAGGATTGCCACTTTTATCTCCTCAAATGTTAGGCGCATTCTTCACTCCAGAAGGAGATAGAACTGCAGAGCAAAAAGAGGAAATAGCTGTTTCTGATCAATTTATTGCAGAACTACTAGAAGCTGATACTCTTGTTATCGGAGCTCCTATGTACAACTTTGGTGTTACAGCGTCACTTAAAGCTTATTTTGACTTGGTAGCTAGAGCAGGTGTAACATTCAAATACACTGAAAATGGACCTGTAGGTCTTTTGGAAGGTAAAAAAGCTTATGTTGTAATCTCTACTGGAGGAACACCACTTGGTTCTGACTGGGATCATACTTCAAACCACATCAAAACATTCCTAGGGTTTATCGGAATCACTGACGTTACAATTGTGGATGCTTCTCTAAACAATGGAAGAGTAGAAGAGGTTGTAAACAATGCAAAAGCAAAAATTGCTGAGCTTTCATCAGAAAGCATTGCTTAATAAAAGCAACTCATCTCATACTAAAAAATCCTGTGTACGACCCTTTGTACACAGGATTTTTTATTTGAAATCAAAAAAGTCTCCAATATGCCATAAAACACCTGAAGGATCGTGTAAAAAGAACTCATTACCCCATTCTTGATTGACTATCGATGAGATACGTATCTCTCTATATGTTTCTGACAAGTTTTTACTCAAAAGCTCCTCTCTGAACTCCTCTGCACTATTTACTTCTAAAAAGAGCATTGTATTATTCACCCACTCTTCTACATAGTAATCTTGTAAATAAAAGCTGACTTGTTCTCCTTTATGAAACAAGCTCATCTTTTCACCTATCATCACTTCCTCAAAACCCAGTGAATGATAAAATGCTTTCGACAATTCAAAATCCTTTGCACCAATAAAAGCTCTTATTGATTTTACTGAATCTTCTTTCATCTTACTGTTACTTAAACAAATAATATCTGATGAATTTGAGAAAATAGAGGGAATAAAAAAAGCCACTTCAAATTTTGAAGCGGCTTCTGATTTTCTTGTGTGGGACGTATTGGATTCGAACCAATGACCCCCTGCTTGTAAGGCAGGTGCTCTAAACCAACTGAGCTAACATCCCTGTTATTCTATGTGTGGGACGTATTGGATTCGAACCAATGACCCCCTGCTTGTAAGGCAGGTGCTCTAAACCAACTGAGCTAACATCCCTGTTATTCTTATGTGTGGGACGTATTGGATTCGAACCAATGACCCCCTGCTTGTAAGGCAGGTGCTCTAAACCAACTGAGCTAACATCCCTGTTATTCTTATGTGTGGGACGTATTGGATTCGAACCAATGACCCCCTGCTTGTAAGGCAGGTGCTCTAAACCAACTGAGCTAACATCCCTGTTATTCTTATGTGTGGGACGTATTGGATTCGAACCAATGACCCCCTGCTTGTAAGGCAGGTGCTCTAAACCAACTGAGCTAACATCCCTGTTATTCTATGTGTGGGACGTATTGGATTCGAACCAATGACCCCCTGCTTGTAAGGCAGGTGCTCTAAACCAACTGAGCTAACATCCCTGTTATTCTATGTGTGGGACGTATTGGATTCGAACCAATGACCCCCTGCTTGTAAGGCAGGTGCTCTAAACCAACTGAGCTAACATCCCTGTTATTCTATGTGTGGGACGTATTGGATTCGAACCAATGACCCCCTGCTTGTAAGGCAGGTGCTCTAAACCAACTGAGCTAACATCCCTGTTATTCTATGTGTGGGACGTATTGGATTCGAACCAATGACCCCCTGCTTGTAAGGCAGGTGCTCTAAACCAACTGAGCTAACATCCCGTTCTTTTCAGAAACCTTATTTCCGAAAGGCGAGTGCAAATGTAGTAGCTTTGTTTAAACTGTGCAAGTCATTAATGGTAAAAAAAAGTCAACAATTGATTTATGACTGATAACCAAGGGAGAAAAAATTCATGTTTTATTACAATTTTTCAATATCCACACTCAAAACACGACTATTTACTCTTATTTACATTGTTAGTCCGCTAAGGTTATTCGACCTGTTTTTTGGAAATTTTGCTTCTCATTTCCTAAAGATGAATAACTAACTACAAATGTATAAACACCTAAAGGCATCAATTCACCTCTATATTTCCCATCCCAACCATTTTCAGGAATACTTGCCTCTACTGCATCTTCATAATTTCTTTCAAAAATAACTTCTCCCCATCTGTTAAAGATTTGTAAAGTTATTTCTGCAGTATACGCCGTCTCCAAAAAGAAGTAATCATTGATTCCATCATTATTTGGAGTGAAAGCATCAGGAGCAAACATCCGATTAGGGCAAACATCCGTGATTGTAATAGTTTGCTCAGTTACACAATTCAGCGGATTAGATATATCAGTCATCCAAACGGTATACTCTCCTACCTTATTTCTAACAACTGATTGTGTTGTTTCTCTTGTGTCTTGCCACTCATAAAGCACATCTGTAAAAGAAGGAGCTGAAATAGTTACTTCTTGACTGTCTTCGAAACAATGATCAATTACATCATTCGCTATTTCTAATTGAGGATAATCTACAACCACAAAATCTGCTGTATATGTACAATTTGCTTGAGAAGGGTGTAAAGTTTGAACCTCCACACTGTATGTATCAGGTTGACTAATAGATACCAACCTATTTGTTTCTCCTGTTGACCAAGAGTAGCGGATAGCTGTTCCCTCAGTTACAATTCTTCGAGCATCAATTTCTAAAGGCTCTCCAAAACATTTGTATAGTGTATCCCTCGTATACGTATTTGGTGAAACTTGAATAAAAACAGAGTCCATAGAAGAACAGCCTGTCGTACTGAAAACTTCAACCGATACCCACCTAGATTCTTCAGCAAGTTTATCTATACGTTGTTCGGTAGATCCATCTTCCCACAGATATGTTTCCCCTCCTTGTGCTTCTAAAGTAAACCACTCCCCATAACAAACATAAGTTGGCGCTTCTAAAACTACTTCTGGACGAATTCCTACTTCAATAATTTGTGATAAAGTATCAATACAACCATTCGTCCGTTCAACTCTAGCAAAGACAGTATATAGCCCTACTCGATCAAACTGATGATTTATTTGGAGACCATTGGTTGTCAGATTACTTCCCAAATGTTCATGATAATTCAAATCCCAACTCACCTCTTGCACTGATGCTTCAGGATAATTTGACGAAAATTGAATGGTAACATTTTCATTTAAACAAGCCTGTGATAACAATTGAATTTCTGGCTTGAAGATATTATCTATTTCAATTTCTTGCTGGAATACGTCTCCTATACAACCATTAGGACTAATAGTTCTTGCACTGAAAATATAAATCCCCTCTTCATATGCTCTAACTAACATTAAGGAATCAGAACTTGATTCAAAAACTCCATCATTATCTAAATCCCATTCCCATCTATAAGTATTCGGGAGAGTTGTCATACTTCGATCAAAAGTTAACTCACCGAGTTTACAAGGATTTTGAGAATTAACTTCAAATCTGGCTTCAATTGAAGGTTCAATGACTAAATAAATTTCCTCAGAAATCTGACAATCCAGATTCACTCTGTTACTCCCTACCCTATTAAGAGTTAAGAGCATTCTACTAGCTAAAGGATCAAAAGTCAAATCTGAAATAGTTGGATTAAATGAATTGATATCTTGTAAACTTGCAGTCCCTCCACTTGTATTGGTGATAGACCATTGATAGGTATAAGCAGAATTCTCTGTCAGATTACTATCTAAAACCGTTAATTCGTCGGTATTTTCACACAAATAAATTGTATCTCCACCTACCAAATTGGGACGATTATAGAATGACAGTGTTACGGTATCTGCTGAGAATATATTTTCGTTTAGTTCATTCGTGATTTTTAGCACATAAGTAGCACTTATTTCACTGATCGTTTCATCTAAATCTGGGACATAGAGTCTTAAGGTATCAAAACCTACATTTCTTTGATCTAAACCATTTCGTATTCTGTTTTCTTGGATGGCTTGAGCTTTTCCATTCTGATCTGTAACAGTTATTCTAGACCAAGTTTTTATAAATCCACTTTCGATAAGACTGTCAGGATAAATCAATGTTTCTTCCTCAAAACACACTCCTGTAGAATCAAATATCAAATCAAAGATTGGTTCTTTGTAGAATGTCACTGTAATTGTATCTCGATCTGCACAGTCTTCGTTACTCACAATCAACTCATAAGTAAAATCCACCTTTATTTCTCCTACTGGGAATGTAGGATTACTCAGATTTAAGTTTTCTCCTAAAACACTTTCTTGTACACTTGCGGTATTTGGAGTAGAACTCAACTGATTCCAAGTATATACGCTATTTGGGTAAACCTCTCTCGAGCTTAAATTGATTTGTTGTGACTGGGGAGCTTCTGTTTTATCTGCTATAATTTCAGCATTCGGAGTTCTTAGGAAATGAAAATTGATTGTTTTTCGATCAGTACAACTAGAAGTCTGATTTGAGACTTCTACTATCGCGCTAACAAATAATTGATCTTGGCCATCTTCAAAGAAAGCAACGCTTATATCTAAAGACGGAGAGCTCAAACTTTGGGCTTCAACTCTTCCATTTGTAGCTTGTAAAACCCATTCAAAATCATAAGCTGGTAATGGATTTGTCATTGCATCAATAGAGGCTTCTGTAGCACAATTAGGAATATAAATTGTATCGTTGTCTACAAATCCATCAATTTCGGGAAAGCGGTGAATCGTGAGGTTTACAGTGTCTAAATCTTCACAGAATGTACTTAATTCTGCATCGAACGTTCTCACAGTAAAAGTAGTATTAATAATCGCACTTGGCGTCTCAAAATTGATAGAATCAAAAGTTATCCCTACACGATCTGTTCTAACATAATTTTCTTGAACAGTCCCACCTGTCTCAGCTATTTTCGTCCATTCGTAATCCCAATCTGGGTTTGCATAATTTGTTGAAAAAATCGTATCTAAAAATGCTTCACAAATTGTTATTGAATTTGCAATATCAGTAAACGGTTTTTCTTTAACCTCAATTGAAACTTCTGTACTATCAACACATCCTCTTTCACTACTTACAATCAATTTCACAGTATAATCTCCTACTTCTGAATACTCATGAACAGGATTCTGAGCCAAACTGGTACTATCATCTCCAAAATCCCAAGACCACGCATTGATTTCATTAGTCCCTACAGGTAATGGTATCGGGATTAAAGATGAGATATTTTGATTATCAATTTGAGAACGATCCGTAAAACTCAAGACCTCAGATACACATATTTTTTGGGCAGAAGTCTCAAAATCAGCTTGTGGAGGGTTAAACCTAAAAATAGGAATATCTACTACAACAGAATCTTCACAACCATTGACAGTCGTGACCTTTACCCAAACTTGATGATATTGTTCTACACCGAAATTTTCAGCTTCATAATCAATAACTATTTGATTTAAATTTTGCCCTGCCCTATCTACTTGTGGTAAAATTCCATCGTAATTAAAATCCCACTCCCAATTCAGAATACTATCTAAAGGAACTCGTGGATTTTGGATTTCAGCAACAAACGAAACCTCATAAGTACCACAGTTTATCTGATTTGACAACTGCAACTCGGGTAAAGGGAAAATTCTAGCATCTTGAACAAGTGTATCAGCACATCCTGAAGTTGAATTCACGATCAGTTGAACAGGGTATACTCCATCTCCAATAAATTCATGAGTAGTTGTCAATCCCTCTGCTGTATTTCCATCGCCAAAATCCCACTGATAAGACTCAATCGTATACCCCAAACCTGCCAAAGAAGTCGTTGCATCAAATAAATATATTCCTTGCCCACAACGCCCTGTTTGTGGCACACTTTCAAATAATGCTGTTGGTGGAGGTCTAAAAGTAATTCTGAATGAAGTTTCTTTTTCGCATGACACTTGATTTGAGACAGACTTTTGAGGATTTAGAAAGTCGGTGTAATCAGAAACCACCCAATACTTCACTGTGATTTCTTCTCCGTCAGTGTCCAAAGGATCAATTTCATTTGAGCTTGTAGTTCCAGATAAAAACTGCACATTATTTAATCCTTCTCCTTCTGCCACGACAGTCCCATCTTCTCTTAACCATTGGAAGTAAATCTCTCCTTCAATCTGTGCTCTATTCAAACTGTCTTCCCATTCATAAAAATCTATAAAATTGAAATCTTCAAGGTTTACCGTCAATCCTTCTTCAGTGGCACACAAAGTTGTATCTTCATAAGACAAGGTCGGACAATTTAAAATACTAATTGTTCCTGCATAATCAGCTGTAGTGACACAACCATCCGCATCTGCAAAAGATAAAGCGGGTTCTGCTGTCTTTAGATTAACAGTATCGGGAATTGTATAAGTGAATTCTTGAATAGGAAACGAACTACCTCCTTGTCCATCTCCTGAAGTCCAAATTAAAGCTACACTATCAGGGTCTATTCCTGGAGTTTCAATAGTGGCGGTGAGATCAATATCTTCTTCCCCATAAAAAATTAGTTTTTCGATATCAAAACTTCCAAGAACACCACCAACTGTAATTGATTTTGATTCTGACTCATGTCTACAAGTTCGCCCATTTGGAAGTTCCTCTTCAATCGTTAGAGTAACTTGATAAGAAGAATCTGGTGGGGAAGGTTTTGTATAAAAGTGTGCAACTTCACCCGTAAGAGTAGTAGCTGTATTCCCATCACCAAAATCCCAAATCCATCGAACGATTGGCACTTCGTAAGTCGTTGAATCATTTTCTGTGATTACTCTTGGGGTTGAACTTCCAATTGTCCCATCGGCAGAATCAAAGAAACTGATAAAACCTGGACAATCTAAAGAGAATACATCGGCAGAAAAATCTACTTCTGGAATTACTGATGTTGGCACTTCAAAGCTGGTTTCTTCCATAGAAGTACAACCATTCCCATCTGTGACTAATAAGCGTAGTTGGTAGGCTTCACCTTCTTCAAAATTAAAGGTAAAAGTAAAATCAGCAGGGAAACCATAATCGAAATCATCTTCGAAGGTATCTACCCAATCAGTACCATCAAAAATTTGCCATTGGAAGCTAGGAAAGGGGAAAAACAGAAATCCTTTAGGTCCTATTCTTGGGGTTATTTTGGTTTCTGTTCCTTCACATCCATAATCAAAGGTTACATTATCTGCGATGTTGAAATCGGGATATGTCAGATTAAAAAGAAAATCATTTTCCCATTCACAACTATCTGTAAACACATTCAGCGTTATACGTTGTCTATCGTCTTGTGGGAATCTTGCTTCAATAGGAAAAATGCCTTCCAAATTATCAATCGTACCGTCTGTAGAGGTTCCTTCTTCTAAAACCTCTCCATTCCAAAGCCATTTCCATTGTATGGTATCAGAAGTTGTCCACACCTCACTGACTTCAATAATAACGGAATCTCCTTCACACAATTGATCATTTCCATCCAACTCGAAAGATGTACCCAATACGGTAAAAGGTTCTATTGGTACTCTTCGAATACAAGTCGGAGATAACAACACTTCATAAAGTCCTTCCCACTCTCCTGCTTTCGGAAATATTGCGGTTGTATAGCTATTGAATTCTAGTAAAGTGGTACTATCATCTTCATGTGTAAAAGTCCAACGATATGCCGCATCTACAGGTAATTCACCTCCCTCAAAAAATGCTGCTCTGCCTACACAAACCTCCGTAGGTACACTAATGATTTCGGGAATTCCTACTTCTTCTGCAAGTTGAATAGTATTCGAAAATCCATCAGTACAAGTACCTTCAGTTGCGACCATAGAAACTTCTACAAAAGCTTCGCTTGGTAAAATTCCTCGAGGATTTCCATTAAATGTAGGAAAATTGGGATGCTGAACAGGATCATCACTTGCATTGGTGGTAGACAAAGTGAAAACTTCTCCATTGACAATAATTTCCCAATCAAATCGATCTCCTCCTACAGAAGTGTTTTCGATCTGCAAGAGTGTAGGCGAACACTCGTCATTTACATAATTAAACTCTGCTTTTGGTGGTAAAATTTGAACCTGTTTTTCCAATATTCGTTCTTCACAATCATAGCCTTCATAATAAGCTCTCAAACGTACATTGATAAAGACAAAAGGGTCTGCTAGGTCATACTGAAACCTACCATCGCCTTGAGGATTTACAGCATTATCATAAGAACCACCACCAGTATAATCCCACTCATATTTTATGGAATCGGCATAAGGTGTTGAAATCCCTCCGAAAGAAGATAAGTTTCTAAATGTTACGATAGTCTCGTTACAAATAGCTGAGTCGGGTAAAATCTCAAAATCAAGTATAGGAAGTATTCTGATATCTACAGGCTTTTCTAAGACAAACTCACAGGAAGGGTTATTACCTATGGGTTCGGTACGTACCAATGCCTCAATCTTATAATTCCCATCATCGTTGATCGAAAATTGAAAATCTCGTTGATTACTCGTTTCAATCTCTGTTTCTGTTCCATTTTCAAGTTGGATGAGTGACCAGTTTACTGAAGCAATTTCTACATTCTCTACATCAGAAATAGTATATCGTCCATCAAAAGGTAAACAGCCTCCGTCATTTCCTACAATTTCAAAATCTGGGATTTCAGACCTTACTCGAATAGAATCTAGCACACAAAAATTACTTCCTTCTTCAGTTACAACTTCTATCGTAAATGAGCCAATAGAGTTTACAGGGATTTGTGGAGCTCTTTCGTTTTGTCCGTATCGTTGTGATTCCCCTCGAATCTGCCAATACCAATTCCCTAGATTGGAATCATCACGAAGTATAGGAGAAACGGTAAAAGGAGATTGGCAAAAAACAGTATCATCAAGTTGTATTTCAGCTCTAGATAAAACAGGAATTAGGATTGGTCTAATAAATTGACAGCCAAAGTTTACTCCTCCTTCTATTTCCATTACCACATTTTCCGTTTGAGAAGATGCTGTGTTATTTGTAAAGCGATGTTCTACTCCTTCAGGGTATACACTTCGCTTGACACTTCCATCTTCAAATCGCCAAACTAGTTCTGTTCCAACTAAAGAATTTTCCAACAGGGGTGTAAAAACAATAGCACCATAATCGGTACAATAAGGTGGGGTAAGTGTATTGAATTCAAAACCGTTGGTCTGATCTATAAAATACATCCCATCGGAAATAGTAATGCTATTAGAACAACCCGCTGGACTGCTAGCTGTCACACTAATGTCAAATGATTTTCCACTTGACCTGTCGTAGTTATGAAGTAAAGATTTACCTAGACCTTGCCAACCATCTCCAAAATCCCAATCATACTGAATGTTTGTGTCATCAACTTGATTTCCATCCGTATCAAATATAGCTGCGGTATACATCACCATGGCATTATCCTCGCAGCTATACGTTTTTTCGGGGGTAATTCTCACCTCAAAAGGCGGAACGACTTCAATAATTCCACTATAATTTTCTATCAGTCTACACCCTTGCGCATGTGTTCCTTCCATAAAAATGGAGAACTGACCAGCTTTATCCATAGGTACAATGGCTGGATAACCATCTTGTGAAGCATCGCCTTGGTATAGTTGATTATCTATTAAATACTCAACTTCTGCAAACGTTCCTACAGGAGCATCATTGCTTACAACCAACTCTTCCCCCAAACATAATAATGTACAATCAACGAGAATATTGACCACATTAACATTATTGATTTCTATAAAATCTACAGGACTTGAAATAACCTGTGTACTCCCATCCGATAATTCAATAGTGACAGAGATAGTGTAAGTCCCTACCGAATTATATTGCTCCACTGGATTTGGTAATACTGAGGTGTTCCCATTTCCAAAATCCCAATTATAACTATTCACCCCAGAAAATCCATCTAGTCTTAGGCGAAGAACCAAGCCATTACAAGCCACAATTTCATTTCCTGTGATAGCATCAATTTCTTCTAAACCCGTATCCACTACTATGGATTGCGCCTTAGAAGAAATCTGTGATGTTATAAGTAGGACTCCACTAAAGAAGAGTACTAGGTATTTCATAGTGATAAACAGTGCTTCTGTGAAATATAAATTTCGAGTTTGCCGTGTTAGCTGTTTATCAATTGATAGTTATAACCAAGGTATTGGTGTAGGACAAATTACTTTACCTTTTCTTTTTCTCCTTTTTTTAGGGTAATCTTTATTGAAATTAAAATCAAAGGATAAAGAAACTTCATGTGTTTGTGCTAATTGCTGAGGTAAATCCGAAAGATTAACATCATAGCTATAGCCTACTTTCACACTTTTCAATTTGAAACCGACCAAAAAAGCTAGTGCATCTTGATTTAGCCCTTCTCCGTTTTCTTTCAAAACAGGTAATCCTCTGTACCATACACCCAGCATTACTGGAGAATACAATCCATAAATACCCAAACTTAATTGATCTGATTTACCTTGACTTTGGTAAAGAATTACAGGTGTAAGTATTTTATTGTCTAAGTTCTCACCTCCATATTTTGTTTTATGACTAAAGGGAATTACATAACCTGCCATTACAGAATACTTGATAGGCAAGGTCTGAGAGCCTCCTGTAAAACTTGTTTCAGGAGAATTCACATGATGAGCAGAGAAACCAAACCACATTTTTTCATGTAAGAGTAAACCTCCAAGAGAAATATCTGGATAAAACTTACGTTCATCCAGATTAGGTTCTTGCGTAGGTTGTCCCGTAGGTCCAAAATTATCTAGCTGATCTCCAAAGAGGAAATTATTGAAATCAAGATCTGATTGTACTATTCCTCCTTGAATCCCCAAATTCAGCGACCAAGACTTTGAAATACGAAGAAGATAAGCTGTCGAAATAGATAATTGTGTGTTTGAAAGAGGTGCATCTTGCCCTAAATTATCATGCTTCAGCATTAGCCCAAGAGACAATCCACTTCCAATAAAGTGATGATCAAAACCGAATAAATAAGATTCGTAATTTGACGGTAGTCTTGTCCATTGATTTCGGTAATTGAAGTTCATTCTAGCATCTAAGCTAGAACCTGTCATTGCAGGATTCAAGTAAAGGGGTGCTGCATAGAATTGTGTGTATTGTGGATCTTGCGCCTCACAATTACTGCGAGCAAGACATACAATGAATAATGTTAGTAATAAACTAGAAGCGTAAGTTAACTTCATGTTTTTCAGTTGTAGTAACAAATTAGGTTTAGGTAATAAGAAGTTAGTTGGTTGTTAGTTGTGTAGTTATGCTTATTAAAGTGGGAAGAAACGCAATTCGGTTGTAGTAATTGTAGAGTTACGCATAAATTAAAAGGTTTATTGCATTTTCTAACACATGAAGCTTTATCGGCTATATTTCGTTCCTACACTGTTCGTTTGTCTACAATTTTTATATCACTTTTTTCAAATAGTCCTATTCTTAAGCTTTTCAAGCGGTTTTCCACTCTCATAACCATTAATTACTTGATGTAATATTTACCAAGCTATGTTCTAATAAAGCTGTAATGAATAATTCACAAACTATTAATAATTTTTATTATTAATAATATTGTTTTTAATATTTTATATTCTTTATATTGCAATCAAATAAAACAAATAATAGTAAAATCTCTACTTGTAGAGTTATCAACACATTTTTTCACCCTTTATTGATATAAACTCGAAGAACCATGAAGAAGATCTTATCAAATTGCCATATCATGACTGGAGAAAGGGAACTATGGAACCACTCCATTATTATTCAGGATGGAAAAATATTAGACGTTGTTCCTTACGCGTCTATGGCGCCAGAAGATTGCGAAGTGATAGATATGTCAGGAAAATTTCTTCTTCCTGGATTTATAGATTTACAAGTTAATGGAGGTGGAAGTGAATTCTTTACACACAACATTAGTAAGGAAGCTGTTGAGGTTATGTATAAGTCTCACCTAAAGTTTGGTACTACCAGATTTTTACCAACGCTTATATCTACCTCAAAAGAGAATATTCTGAATGCTTGTAATGTCATTAAAGAGTGCCAAGAAGAAAATGCTTATGGGGTTTTAGGAATGCACTTAGAAGGGCCTTATTTCAATATGGAGAAAAAAGGGGCTCATTATCCTAAGTTTATTAGAGAACCTCAAGAAAATGAGTTAAATGAGATTATAGAGGTAGGAAAAGAAGTCATCAAAATTATCACTGTTGCACCAGAAAAGTTTTCAGATGATTTATTAAAGCTTCTAGTAAATAATTTTGTTGTCTCGGCTGGACATAGTAATGCGACATATGACCAAGCCAAAAGAGCATTTAACTTGGGTATTAAAAAGGTAACTCACCTTTTCAATGCCATGTCTCAGTTTAATAGCCGTAACCCCGGATTGGTAGGGGCATTCTTTGATGAGAAAGATGTATTCGGAGGTATTATTGTTGATGGCGTTCACTGTGATTTCGCCTCAGTAAGAGCTGCACACGCCTTGAAGAAAGGTAAATTATTCCTCGTTTCCGATGCCTCATTTGTAGACAATGATGTAGAATCGTTTGAGTTTGATGGTTTCCAATTGAAAAATATAGGCGGAAACTTCTATACAGAAGCAGGAAATCTTGCAGGCTCATCTATCAGTATGTTAGATGCAGTGAGAAACTGTGTTCTTAATGTAGGAATATCTCTAGAGGAAGTTGCGAAAATGGCTTCAACCTACCCTGCACAATGTTTGGGTATTCAAGATGAATTTGGAAAAATTAAAGCTGGTTATGTTGCTGACCTCGTAGTACTTGACAATAACCTTAATTTGGAAAGTGTAATTGTTGAAGGAAAAGAAGTTGTTTCATATAAAGAAGAAATGGAGTTAGCTTAAACTTTATTTTAATTACTCGTTTGGAACCCTATTGAAGAAATTCGATGGGGTTATTTTTTATCAGAATAAAACTAAACTTCTACAGCAAGAGCTAAAACATCATCAGTTTGAGGCGTATCTCCTTTCCACCCCAACCAACTTTGGACTATGGCATCAAGATGATTTTCAAAGTTTTCATTATGATCTTCTAAAATCAGATTCCTAATTCTTTTTTGAAGAATTTTCTTATCTCTTGGTCCTCCAAACTGATCTGTTATACCATCAGTAAACATAAATAAGATATTCCCTTTCTCCAATACAACTGATTGATCTTCAAAACAAAGATCTTTATGATAATCTATTCCCCCAATTGTCTTCTTCGTTCCTTTCAATTCTATTAGTTCAGAATTTTTTAAAAGCCAAAGAGGGCGTCTAGCTCCAGAAAAAATTAACTCTCCTGTAGGTTTATGATACCTTACTAAACTCAATTCCATTCCATCCTCGATATGAAATTTATTTCCTTTCACAGAGATGGCTGCTCTAAACTCTTTTTGAAGCTGTTCAAAAATTTCTGCTGGCGTAATTTCAGTCTCAGCTTTATCAACTATGGTATCTAGTAATACTTTTGCGATAATTGTTAGAAATGAAGCAGGAACACCATGTCCAGTACAATCTACGATTGCAGTATAGAAATACCCATTCTTTTCTTTCCACCAATAAAAATCACCTGATACAATATCTTTAGGCTGATAGATGATTCTATGCTTCTGATAGTAATTATCTAAGAGCTGTACATCTGGTAAAAAGGCTTGTTGAATTCTCAGAGCATACCTTACACTTGAAGTTATATTTTCATATAATTTGGATAGTTCTTGATTTTGATGGTGTGTTAGCTCTAACTGTATCTTAAGTTCTTCAGATTGATTTTCTACTTCCTGCTGCTTTTCTTGTAATTTTTCATTTGCAAGATTCAGACTCTTCTTTGTTTTTAATTCATTGATAATTCCGTTGTGTCTACTTTTCATCATAAACACAGAGAGAATTGATAGAACTAAGGTCATAGGATAACCATTGTCTATCACATCGGCCCAAGTCATTTCATGAAAAAAATGAATACCTAAAGTGAAAATCAAAAAACATAAAATGTTGATAACTGCAGAATGTTTAGAATCCCAAACAATCAAACCATTACCAGCTAAAATAGCAGCAGACAATGCGCTAAAATAAACAGGACTATGTTCACTTGGACTTATCGAACAGAGGTAGCTCAATTGTAAGGACATCCCTCCATAAACTACGTAATTAAAAACAACAGCCCTCCTATAAATCCCTAGCTTATACATTATATAAAAAAGTAAGGTCACTAGGGCTTGAAATACTCTGATAAAAAGAAAATCAGCAGCTATATTTTGAGGTAAAAGTCTATGGTCCATTATCGCACATAATGGGTAAACAATTACTCCAACAATAGTAAGAATTCCTATGTACTTGCTGTTGAAAGGTTCTAAGTACCTTTCGTTTTCTCTATCTAAAGTCATAAAAAGTGTGGATCGGTATTTCCACAAAAATAAACCAAATACTTACATATTTAAATTAATTATATAAATAATCCTATTTTCAATTATCGCGATAGAATTATCTAATAGAAATTTAGAAACAAATAAATGAACTTAAATAACTTTCAGAATAATTAATAAAAGCTCTTCAAATAATTCAACAACAAACAATAATGATCTAATTTTTAGATAAATAACAAACTAAACAAACTTCAACTTACTATTGAAATCATATATCTGCCCACCTACATTATCTACTAAAGCTCCTGTTACACTTGACAAACAGTTGACTTCACCTCTGACTTTTAAGACTCCTAATAATCCAAAAATTAAAGCTTCTTTCATTTCAATCAACTCAGATGAGGTTGTTGCAAATTCAACACCTGAAGCATAATATTTGATTCTATCAATGAAGTAAGAATTAAATGCCCCTCCACCTGTAATAAGGCATTTTTCATTTTGATCTAACTTATACTTCTCTAAACAAACTCCAATTTGCATAGAAGCATGCTCCACAGCTGTTGCTAGTTTATCCTCAAGGGTTGGTATTTGATCTAATAATGGAATGACATACTCCAATACCCACTCTTTCCCTAATGACTTAGCTCCTTCTTTTTTATAGAAATCCAATTCATTTAGTTTATTCAAAATATCTAAATCAACTTTCCCAGAAGCTGCTAATTTTCCATCTTCATCATACGATTTCCCAATAGTTCGCATATAATGATTTAAAGGCATATTGGCTATTCCTACATCAAATGCAAGACGTTCGCCATTTGTACCTTCAAAGGATATATTCGATATTCCCCCTAAATTCAAACAATATCTAAATTCACTGAATAACAGACGATCACCTATTGGTACTAATGGAGCTCCTTGTCCACCTAAAGCCACATCTGTAGTTCTAAAATCTGCAACCACAGGAATTTTCGTAATTGCATTTATATGGGCAGGACTCCCAATTTGAGTGGTAAGTGAAAACTCATCTGGTTGATGAAAAATAGTATGACCGTGAGAGCAAATAAAATCTACCTCCAGTTGATACTCATCTATAAACTTTTTGACTTCTTCAGCGAAAAACTTACCGAGTTCTACATCAAAACGAGCATACGCCAAAGCAGAACCAGATTCTACTGAAGCTAATTTTTCTTGTAAAGAATGATCATAATCTACGCTTTTACTCTTTTTGATTTCAAATTTCCAATTATCAGTCACATCAAAATGGACATAACACAAATCTAGACCATCTAAACTTGTCCCCGACATCATACCAATCACCTTATATTTCATAACTCAGAATTGTTCTTTATCTCAAAAAATAAAACCTTAAACTTCTTCTGTAAATCTAATTTCAAAACTGATATTTCACCTCACTAAATACGGTTATTTCTGCTTTTAACCTTTGAAGAATTATATACAAAAAAAGTGAGTTGAGCCTTTTACAGCCACAACTCACTTTTTAGTAATTAACAACAGATTTAATTATTCCATTAAACCTTTCAATATATCTTCTATTTCTTTTTCTCTCTTATCTTTTTCCAATACAGTTGGGGCAAAACCTCTAACTGTACAATCTGTAGAAGGACATCTCTCACAAGTTTCATTCACCATCTCTACTTTTATACTAGGGTCACTCAAGAAACGGCAGGTTTGTTTAAGTGTATCATCAATAAAGAATCCAATTGTAATACTTGTATTTACAGCAGGTTGTCTATTCAGACCATGTGCCAATGTAATACAGAAATATTCTTTTCCAGAAGTGATATATCTTGAAACTTGAGAGTTACAAACAATCTTCTTAGGATCTTCTAATTGATCTTTCTCAAGTTGTTGGAAAATCTTTAACGAAACCCACCTTCTACAATAATGTTCACTTAATACAGTTCCATGAGGAGAGTGTAAACCAGCCAAATGAAGTTCTTTAGTTAGTTTAAATGCATTATCCCCTGGATTATTATTTAACCTTAGGAAGAATATTTTATCGATTCCGAAAAACTTTGGTAAAATACTCGTTAACCTTGAAAGGAAAATCTCAGGTGAAACTTGGTATTTATTAAAGATATCTAGGAATTTATTCTGACTAAAAGTCTCACTTGATAAGAAATCAGCTAGGTCAGTTGCAATTTCTTTTTCGGGCATCAATAAAGCTCCAGCAAAGTAGCTAGCCATATGATGATTTAATAGCTCATCAAATGATTTCACTCGAACCCAAGAATAAGTTTTAGTTCGATCCTGAATCTCCATAAAATTATATGCAGCTTCTCTACAAAGTACAAATAACTTATGATCAGGTGAAAGTTGCGGATGAAGCATCAAAGTTTTCTTACCATCTTCACCATCATCTTTTAAGAAAGAATGCAAACTACCTTTAGATGGATTGACAGCTAATTGTTGCTCATCAAATTCGTAACCGTGTTCTTCTTTCAAGAATTTTTCTAAATCTTCAATGTTCGGCTTTCCTTCATTGAAATATTTAGACATAAAATTTTGAGCAGCTTCTTCCACTTCCTCAAAATAATTTTCATGCATTTCCTGATAAGACCTAAGAACCGAGAAATAAAGATTCTCAACAGTAAGGTCATAATTTCTCGAAATTTCTACGATGGTATTGATAAACGCACTCAATTTCGCTGGTGCATCTGAAACTAACTCTAATAAGTTTCGAGGCTCAATACCAAAAACTTCTAGCGGCAACTCTTGAAGTAAATTTGATTTGAGAAGATTTGAAAGTGGACTGAGTTTCTTTGAAATTTTCAAGGAAACCAATTGATCGTAAGATAGTTGAAGAGCATTCGCTAAAAGCACTATTTTAGTTCTTTTAGGATACTTTTTCCCCTTCTCTATTTCATTTAAATAGGAAACAGATAATTCCGCTTTTTTAGCTAATTCAGACAAAGATAATCCTAACTCCTGTCTACGCATTCTTACCTTTAGTCCTAAGATTAAGCGTATGTTCTCTTCTCTTACCACCTATTTTTTACTTAAATTGATTCTACTCTGATGTTTTCGGGAATAAATCTACAACAATAGTCTCAAATGAAAAAAAAATATACAAAAAGCGAAATTTCGCTTTTAATTATGAATTCGTTTCTATACATTTGTAATGTTACTTGAGAGACAATTTAGTCGCCGTATTTTTATTGTACAGGTGCTTAACTCTGTCAATCAGACATTATTAATTTTTCGTTTTCAATATAAAAAGGCATTCCTCATGGGAATGCCTTTTTTTGTTATTGTTTCTAAAATTGAAAAATAAATGAATACGAACTTTTTTAATACAAACAGTCAGTCGTTATATCAAATACTAAATTGAGGACACTTAAATGGTAACAAGAACAAGCTCAACATGTAATAAAAAATAAAACTTTGTAAATAAATCCGAACTCAATTGAATCATAGCAATAATACATTACACTTTATAAAGATTATTTAAGCTCTAAATACTAAATCCCAAACCAATCATATAATTTTAGGCCATTCAAAATTTAGGCGTTAGCCACAATCCAAAATCTTAATACATACATTTTATTATGTATGTAATTACTATGTAAAATATTAACCTAAAATCATCTTTCTATCGACCAATTATTTCCAAATCCTAGATTTCATCAAAAGCTCTCGACCTTCGTCTTGTGCCGAGTAAATTGGACTCGGAGCTAGTCTTTTTTACCAAAATTCACCCATTAACAAAAACTCTTTTTTAATAAAAAGTAAAATGAAACTTTTAAAATTTTTCCCGATTCTATTCCTACTATCTCTTATTGCTTGTCAAGAATATCAATTAGAAGAATCTGAAGTTCTTGAACAAGAGGTTGGTAATAACAAGCGTATGGCTTTTAATCAAGATGTTTATTTCTTGAATAGCGCCAATGGTAAATCTGAAATTTTCGATGTTGACTTTGATTTCCAAGGTTTGACAGGGCATGCAGATTTAACAAAGTTAGAACTCACAAAAGACGGGGTTCCATTTGAGCTTCCAAATGGTGGACACATGTGTGTATCTCCAGACAATCGTTTTCTTACTGTTGTTGTGGCTAAACAGAGTAAAATTTTTCTTGTAGAAATAAGTTCGGGTATCGTAAAAGAAGCGACACTCATGGCTTATGACCTCAACAAGACTAGCATCAGTACAGTATTGGCTGACCCAGAAAAATATAAGATGCAAAATCTTAAAAATGCTAAGGGTAAAAAGATCGGAGGTATTACTCAAGTTGATGTAGACAAAGAAGGTTATCTATTTATAGCAGGTAAAGCCGGTTTTTTTAGAGTTGTAGCTGATAGAGGAAATGGTGAAAAAGACCCATCTGAAGTTAATTACGGAAAGGACATTTGGTCAGAAATTTGGGCACAACAAGATCTTGCTTATTTACAAAGAAATAATGTAGATACAGATACTCATGGTTCAAACTGGGTTCATGCTATTCATTATCAATTCTCAGGAAGTGTTGCCGTTGAATCGTCCGAAGACGAATTTGAGGAAGAGTATTTTGAAGAGGTTGATACTTTTAATCCGAAAAAAGTAAAATTCAGAGGTGGAGATATTTTATTTACTCAAAACTCTGCTGAAACTGATGGTTTTGAACAACAAAGATTAATCTCTTTTTCACAATGGAAAGGAGGTACTGCAATCTATCTAGACCTTCACTGGGACTGGAAAAACGAGCAAATTTATTTTGACGCAGGAAGAGTGATGGAAGGATTAAACATGAATCGTAACAACGAAAGTGGAAAGGGAGCTGGTAGAGTTACTGGAGCTGCGCTTACAGGAGATAATATGGTATTTACCTCTCATCATTTTAGTAACTATCTTCAATTAAGAACATTAGATGGTACTGTAATTCGTGATGATATTGAATTAAGAATTGATGGAGATGAAAACAACCTTCTCAGACACAATTGGGGGGATATGGCTTCAACTCAACAATTTGATAAGAACTCTCAAAATCCTGTTGCAGGAGGAAGTTCAAAAGAAATAGACGGTGAATATTATAATGCATGGTATAGAGGTGAAGAAATAGGTCATCAATACGCAGAAGTAAAACTTTACAGACCTGAGAAAAAAGTATATGACATCAACGAGCTATCAAATACTGAAGCTAGCTACAATGCAACTAAAGATTCAAGAGGAAACTCGGCAAATGCTGACCTAGCTGATTACCGTAAAAACGCAGAGAAGTTTGTCTCTCTAGGAGGTGATGGCGGTTATGTCTTAATGCAACTACAAATGCCTATCACTGTCTCTAAACAATCAATGCTTCAGGTTGTAGAAACTAGTTGGAACAAAGCATCCGATTATACACCAACTTCTGCAGGTTGGAATTCATATAAAGAATCTGCTGAAGTTTATGTTTTAGAAGGAAACACTTCAAAATACTATGATCCTACTGAAATGGATCCAAATAATTCAAATTGGACGTCTGTAGGTGTTGCTTACATCGCTAATAACGAATTCAAGCTATCTGAAGCTATCGATTTAGGTACTGATATCAGATGGATTATGGTAAAAGATTCTGGTTCTAAAACAAGTGATGGTTTTGACGTCAATTTTGTATCGTCTTATGAAGCTCAACCCGAAATTCTAATCAACCAAACTGACTACACTTGGCTACCTTGTGACATTACGGTTGACAGTTATGCAATAAGATCAGGTGACGATAATCCGAGTAACAAAGTTAGAGGAGGCGAAGCAATGTATAAAATACCTGACGCTGATGACATTGTTGCAAGTAGTATCATTCAATTAACTCAAGCACAAATGGATGAACTTGGTACAAAGTCAGGAAGAAGTAGAGTGATAGGTCTATTTACAGCGGAAATTGATGGTAAACTTCATGCTTATGAAATTCATGACGATTGTGCAGTTAAAGGAATGAGACATTTTGAATGGGGCGGAGAAAATAAAAATGCATCCTTTGTTCCACTTCCTCTAAAAGCTGACAAATACGACATGTCTCAAGTTACTACTTCATTTGTAGACTGGGATGGATTTGACATCATCTATAACCTCAATGGAGAAACGAAAAGAGTACCATTTGCTCAAAAGCAAGAGGCTCGTTTAAGATATAAGAAAGCTATAGACTATGTTAAAGTACTCACTCTCTGGGGAGATATTATTCCAAAGCTCTCTATTTGTGGTGACAAAGGTGATATAATTGAAGTAGACTCTAAATATCATTGGGATCAGAATAGATTTACTAGTGATAAAGTTTACATATCTAGTATGTCTAAAGATTTAAACACAAATAACCCAATCACAACTGATGTTTTCCAAATTCTTAATGGTTATAGTTATGATATTAAAGTTGATTTGAATATCGATGGTGAAATTTTAGAAATAGAGGTTCCTGCTAATACTTGGATTATGGGTAAAGGTGTTTTCAATGCTAATCTAAAAGGATATACCATTTATCGTAAAAGTAACAATGAAGAAATTAGTAATAAAGGACAATTTGGAACATTTGGTTCAACACAAATGCTTGAGTATGAATGCTCGTCTTTATAGTTCTTAAAGTATAAATAATGCATGAAGGCTATCACATTTTGATAGCCTTCTTTATTTATACCTACGAAGTATTGCAAAGAAATATTTACTTCGATCTACTTAACATCAAAAACCGAAAACAATAATTTCTACTAATCTTAATAATGTAAGATCATACTACTTTTTGATATAAAATCATCTACTTGCCAACCAATTTTTTAGTAAGCACTACTGTTATATGAGAGAAGTATAATCTTCTAATTAAGGGCAAAACAAACGTAGCCTTTGAACTAAACTAAAACTTCTCAATAAACTACAAGTAAGATGAAATCTCTCAAATTCATCTCATTATTTCTACTCATTTATTTTGTAGGATGTAATGAATACCAACAACTAGAAAACGAAGCCATTCCAACCCATGAAGTTGGTAACCACAAACGGATGGCTTTCAACCAAGATGTTTATTTATTAAACAGTACCAACAAATCTGAAATCTATAAAGTAGGTTTTGACTTTCAAGGCTTACAAGGAGATGCTACACTTACTAAGCTTGATCTATGGACAGAAGACAACCAAGATTTTGAACTTCCTAGAGGAGGACATATGTGTGTATCACCAGATAACCGTTTTCTTACGGTTGTCATAGCAA
Source organism: Sediminitomix flava (assembly GCF_003149185.1). NCBI lineage: Bacteria > Pseudomonadati > Bacteroidota > Cytophagia > Cytophagales > Flammeovirgaceae > Sediminitomix > Sediminitomix flava. Next base: position 965,602 of record NZ_QGDO01000001.1, read on the forward strand.
AAAGAAGTAGAATCTATTTAATTGACTTAAATACGTATGAAGTTCGATCATCACTCCTACTCGGGTATCGATATGATCAACGCCAAACAAGTATCAGCACTGTCAGAGAAAACCCACAAGCTTTCTATATGAGCAAAATTGGGGGAATAACCCAAGTAGATGTAGATCAAGAAGGCTTCTTATTTATAGCGGGTAAAGCTGGCTTCTTTAGAGTAGTCTCAGACAGGGGAAATGGTATGCAAGACCCATCTAACATTAATACAGGTAAAGATATCTGGACTGAAATTTGGGAAAGAGATGACCCTAGCTTAGAAAATAATGAAAATTGGGTTCACGCGCTACAGTACAAATTCAATGGAAATCTCAGTGTTGAATCTACAGAAGACGGAGAAGAATACTTTGAAGATGTCACTCCTTTCAATCCTAAAAAAGTAAAATTCAGAGGTGGTGATATTTTATTCACCCAAAACAGTAATGAAACCGACGGTTTTGAACATCAACGTTTAATCTCTTTTTCACAGTGGAAAGGCGGTACTGCTATATATCTTGACCTAGAGTGGAATTGGGCTACTCAAACCATTCAGTTTGATGCAGGAAAAGTAATGGGAGGATTGAACATGAACCGTAATAACGAAAGCGGCAAAGGAACTGGTCGAGTAACAGGAGCAGCTCTGACAGGAGATAATATGGTTTTTACCTCTCACCATTCTAGTAAATTCTTACAGCTAAGAACATTAGATGGTACAGTTGTCCGTGATGATATCGAATTGCAGTTAGATGGAAATGAGGAAAACCTCCTAATACATAATTGGGGTGATATGGCATCAACCCAACAATTTGATAGAAACACGAATAATCCTAATGATAAAACACTTAGCAACAAAGAAATTGATGGTCAATATTTTGAAGATTGGTATAAAGGAGAAAAAGAGGGTCATCAATATGCAGAAGTGAAGCTATACAGACCAAAACGAAGAATATACGAACCGAATGATTTGTCTCAACCCGATCCAGAAGAAAGCTATAATGCAACAAGAGATTCTCGAGGAAACGCTGCTAATGCAGATTTAGCTGATTATCGTAAAAATGCCCAGAAATTTGTTTCATTAGGAGGAGAAGGAGGCTATGTATTGATGCAACTCCAAACGCCTATTAAAGTAAATTCATATTCAACGCTTCAAGTTGTAGAAACGAGCTGGAATAGAGCTCCACAGTTCACCCCAACATCTTCAGGGTTTAATTCTTATGCAGAAAAGGCTAAAGTTTTCGTTTTACCCAATGATGATTCACGCTATTATTCTGATACCGACATGCAAGTAGATGATCCTGACTGGATTGAAATAGGGGAAGCCTTTATTGCAAATAATGAGTTTTCACTTTCAGAGACCGTCAGTGAGGGAACTACGATCAAATGGATCATGATTAAAGATTCTGGCTCTGAAACACCTGATGGTTTCGATCTTAACTTTGTTTCAGCATATGAATTTAAACCAGAAGTTTTGATTACTCAAGACGATCATCCTTGGCTGCCTTGCGACCTCACTGAAGACAGCTTTGCTATAAGAACTGGAGATGACAACCCAAGCACAAAAGTAAGAGGTGGTGAAGCAATGTTTAGAATTCCTCAAGCCAATGAAATCATTGAGAGTAGTATTATAGAACTTACGCAAGAACAAAAAGATTTTCTTGGAACGAAATCTGGAAGAAGTAGAGTCATCGGTCTATTTACAGCCGAAATTGATGGAAAACTTCATGCATATGAAATCCATGACGACTGTTCTATTAAAGGGATTCGACATTTTGAATGGGGCGGAGAAAATAAAAATGCATCCTTTGTGCCACTGCCGTTAAACCCCAATAATTACGACTTATCTCAAGTTACCACAGCGTTTAAAAAATGGAAAGGTTTCGATCTTGTTTATACATTAAATGGGGAAACCAAAAAAGTCCCATTTGCAAACAAACAAGAAGCTCGCCTTAGATATAAAAAGGCTATTGACTATACCGAACCAACATGGAATAGTGTCATTCAAAAACTTTCGGGCTGTGGTGAAATAGGAGACAAAGTAAATATCACGACTGAGCTATGTTTAACTCCAACTGGAGGTTTTGCTCGTTCTACCATAGAGGGTTCAGATGTATTCCAACTAAGAAACCCTAGTGATGATGATGTTACATTTATCGTTACGACTAATACTCAAGGTACATTTGAGATTTTTGCCCCTGCTAAAACTTGGCATTTTGTAAAAGGCGGTACAGGTACTGTAATTACTAATGTGAAAGCTTATACCGATTTTGGAGGTACTTCTCAAACAGAAGTTTGGAATAAAGGTGGTACTTCTACCTTAGGAAGCGAACTTAATTGTCCTATGCAATAAATTTATAATTCACCTCCCCTCAAGAAATCTTAAGGGGAGGTTTATTCTTATTTCTTGTAGGTCACTCGATAAATAGCTCCGGCAAAATCATCAGAAATCAAAAGTGAACCATCTGGTTGTTCTAGTACATCAACAGGTCTACCCCATTGCTTTTGTGTTTCTTCGTTTAACCAACCTTCAATAAAAGGTTGAAAAATCTCAGATTTATTCCCATCCAACAAAACTAAAGATACTTTATAACCTGACTTTTTACTTCTGTTCCAAGATCCATGCTCTGCTACAAATACTGATTTTTTATACAATTCTGGGAACATATCTCCCGTGTAAAATGACATTCCTAAAGGAGCTACATGCGCTCCCATCTTCTGAACAGGATCAATGTAATCTTCTGACTTCGTTCCTTTTCCAAATTCAGGGTCTTCTACATCACCCGCATGCCAATAAGGATAACCAAAATGCTGTCCCTTTTCTGTAGCTACATTTAACTCACAATCGGGAATATCATCTCCCATCATGTCTCTACCGTTATCTGTAAACCACAATTGTCCTGTTTCAGGGTGCCAATCAAAACCTACTGTATTTCTCACGCCATGTGCATAAACCTCAAAATCACTACCATCATCGTTCATTCTAGTAATAGATGCAAACTGAGGATCATCTGACTTACAGATATTACAAGGTGCACCTACAGGAATATATAATTTCCCGTCAGGACCAAAAGCAATATACTTCCATCCATGATGTCTCTCGGTCGGAAATTTATCATAGATAACGACAGGCTTTGGAGGATTTTTAAGATTCGCTTCTATATCATCAAAACGGAGGATTCTATTGACTTCTGCTACATATAAATTCCCATCTTTTAAAGCTACTCCATTTGGCATACTCAAGCCTTCTGCAATTACATAGCGATCATCTGCATAACCATCTTGATCTGAATCGACCAATGCCCATACCTTATCTTCTTTACGGTTTCCAACAAAAATAGTCCCTTTTTCTCCTCTTGCAAGCGAACGAGCATTAGGGATATCTTCTGCAAAAACATTGACCTCAAAACCGTTTGGTAAAGACAGTTTTTCTATTGGTAACTTGGTAGAAGGTTTCTCTATTTTGACTGTCTCTGTGTTTTTTTTCTCTTCTGCTTTATTCTCCACACAAGAGCTAGAAAATAGCGCTAGGATTGAAAGAATTGGTAATAGCTTTTTCATAAAAGATTTGTGAGTTTCCGTGTTTAATATTTATACATTCGAATTTATCGTCATTAAACAAGCCCAATTTATAAACAAAAAAACTCAGAACAATTATATAAATTGAACTGAGTCTTTTCTTCTATGGAAATAATGACCTCTATGCGTTTACTGCATTTCTTTGTCCATCCCCTGCCTTGAAATTTGAAAGGCTAACAGGTAATGTTCCATTCGCTTCTTCTTTACCCAATAACACATCTACTACAGCATCTTGGAAATAGATACTATCTTGATAAGTGATAAAAATAGTAGAAGCATTTTTATGACCTTCTACCTCATCTAAAGCGTATGCATTTCCAAACAATAAAATTGTAGTTGAAATATTTCCTAAATTCTTCATCAATTCTAGTCTGACGAACTCAGGAATATCAAAGTTATTGAAAGGCTTAATGTTCACGCCATGAAGACTTACAATCACCTCATCAGAAGATTTTGCTTCGCCGATCAATTCTTGCAGTGCTTCAATTCCTTGACTTTCTCTCCAAGTCAATACAGTCACATTATCTAGCTCATTTTGTAATCTTTCAGCTAGAATGTTCGCCTCCTTCTTTTCAACTTCTTTCAAGTGATGCGCTACTTGATCTCTTGAAGTCAGCGTTTTATTCTCTGCAAAAATTTGAATTACAGCAATCTTCTTTTCTCTATTTTGAAGCGGAATAAAATCACCTTCTCCCAATTGAGTTACTGCTGCTTTTGCAAGTTGCTTGTTAAGCGCAACTGAAGCTTCATCATTCAAGTCTTTTTCAAGCTGTGCTAAAGAAATAGATTTGAACTGATCTAAAGCTGCCCATTTTTTCATCGCTAGAACTTTCTGAACAATCGAATTCAATTGTTCTTCCGTTAGGATATTTTGAGCTAAAGCTTCTTTCAGTTTCTCCACTCCTTTTGGTACACTCTTACTATTTGTAATGATGTGATTTCCGGCCAAAATAGCTCTCAAATCTGCATCACCATCCTCATAGTGATTTGTAATACCGTGCATATCCATGGCATCTGTGATCGCTAGACCTTTAAAGTCTAGTTCTCCAAATAATAGATCACTCAAAATCTTTTCAGAAAGAGTCACAGGCATATGCTCTCTATTATCCAAAGATGGAATCTCCAAATGAGCTGTCATTACAGAACTTAGTCCTTCATCGATCAAACGCTTGAAAGGATAAAGTTCTAAATTATCCAAACGTTCTTTAGAGTGCATCAACTTAGGTAGCTCCAAATGTGAATCTGTAGCAGTGTCTCCATGCCCTGGGAAGTGCTTCGCATTATCTAGAATATTTGAAGCTTGTAAGCCTTTCATATAGGCTACTCCCTTTTCTGCAACCTTTTCCTTATCCTCTCCAAAAGAACGATAATTGATTACAGGGTTTTTAGGGTTATTATTGACATCTACTACAGGAGCTAAAGCTGAACTGACGCCGATGCGTTGACAATGTTCACCGATTTTCTTTGCCATTTTAAAAATCAGCTCATTGTCTTGGATCGCTCCTAAAGCCATCTGATATGGAAACTGGGTTGTCCCGTCAAGACGCATAGCCAATCCCCATTCAGCATCTATATTGATAAATAAAGGTACTTTGCTTTTTGCTTGGTATTTGTTTGTTAGTTCAATCTGTTTTTCAGGAGTTCCTTGAAAAAAGGTCAAACCTCCCAAATGATATTTTTCGATCAGTTCTTCAATAAACTGCTCATGTTCTTCGTCACGATTAGAGAAGGCTGCAACTTGAAAAAGTTGACCAATTTTCTCCTCTACACTCATTGATGACAGGGTTTCTAATACCCACTCATCATTTAAATAGGTTAAAAATGGAGGTTGCATAACTATTCTTTTTCAGGTAGTTTTTCATGTATTTTCTTAACAATCCAGATACTTGGGATTCCTGACAACAATACCCATACGAAGAAATTGTCATAACCCAATACCTCTTGCAGTTTACCCGAAAACAAGCCAGGAATCATCATACTCAAAGCCATAAATGCAGTTGCAATTGCAAAGTGCGCCGTTTTGTATTTTCCTTCTGACATATGAATCATATACATCATATAGGCTGTAAAACCAAAACCATAACCGAAGGTCTCAAAGATAATTGAACCACCAATTAAGTATAAGTTTTCTGGTAAAACCCAAGAAAGGTAAATGTAAGTCATGTGTGGTAGGTTAATAGCTACCAACATAATCCAGATCATTTTCTTTAATCCATATTTTGAAACGGCCATACCTCCTAGAATACCTCCTAGAATCAGACCTATTGGACCAACCGTACCGTAAACCGTACCTACTTCTGTAGTGCTCAAACCTAAACCTCCTACTTCAGCCGTATCCAACAAGAATGGTTGAGCCATTTTTACCAATTGAGCTTCCCCAAAACGATAAAGTAAAAGGAATGCAATTGATAACCACACACCTTCTTTTTCAAAAAACGTTTTGAAAGTTGCGAAGAATTCATTGATGATATTACCTGCAGACTTTTCTTCTTCTGAAGTTGTTTCAACCTTAGGAATAAACACACTATGGTATAACCAAGATACTGCCATCAATATAGCCATAACGCCTAAAGTCACTGACCAAGCCATTGGCACACTATTGAATTCTTTTTCAAGGTATCCTCCCAAAACAACTACACCACCTTGGGTAAATACCATTGAAATACGGTAGAATAAGCTTCGGATACCGATAAAATAAGCTTGATCGTCTTTACTGGCACCGATCATATAGAAACCATCTGCCGCTATATCATGAGTTGCAGAACTAAATGCGATTAACCAGAAAAACGCTAAAGATGCCTGGAACCAAAATTCCGTATTTAAGGTAAATGCAATCCCTGCCAAAGCTACTCCAATGACAAATTGCATGATAAGAATCCACCAACGTTTGGTTTTCAATATGTCAATGAATGGAGACCAAATTGGTTTTATAACCCAAGGCAAATAAAGCCATGAAGTATAAAAAGCTAATTCAGTGTTTGACAATCCCATATTCTTGTACAGAATTGTCGTCACATACATGACTAAACCGTATGGAAGACCTTCCATAAAATAAAGCGAAGGAATCCACGTCCAAGGGGATTTTTGCTTTATTTGTTCTCTTTCTAACGTTGTGTCCCTCATCTTACCTAAGCATATTTTTGTAAATACCTGGAGTTGAACCTTCAATTAGGCTAGCCCCAACAACTTTCTCATAAAATTCTGCAGGACCAATGCCTCCTATGAAGCCATAGGCATAGCCCATATGTTTTAGCTCGTGAAGTGTTTCGATCAATAATAATTTACCGATTCCCTTTCCTCTCATTGTTTCATCTACTCCTGTAGGTCCAAAAAATGCCTTGCAAGTAGCTTCTACACAAGCAAATCCTTTCATTTGCCCATCTTGAATGGCTATAAAACATGAAATCGGATTATTTGAAAAAGCAGCTTCTACCTCACTTGCCCAATGCGGATTAAAATGTGTTTTCACCCAATCTACAACAATATGTCTTTCGGGTGCAATAGCCCTACGAATTTCGATGCCTTCTTCGCTGAGTAAATCATAGTTTTTTTGAAACTCAGCTTTCTGAGGAAGGTCATACAACTTTACGAGCATGTCCATAATCCTTGCAGTTATTTCTGTTTATTAAAAAAATCAACGGCCTTACGTACAGAACCTTCTTGTAATAAAAGTTTTTGAGCTTCCTCATAAGAAATAGAAGAAACCTCATCCATGATCATACGAGTACCTCTATCCACCAACTTTTCATTACTCAATTGCATATCGACCATCTTATTGCCTTTCACATGCCCCAAACGGATCATTGCCGCAGTAGAGATCATGTTCAATACCAATTTCTGAGCCGTACCCGATTTCATACGTGTTGAACCTGTCACAAACTCGGGTCCTACTTCTGCTACAATCGGAATTTCAACTTCAGGAATCAGTTTAGCATTTGAATTACACACAACACAAGCTGTCAGCAATCCTTCTTCTTTTGCCTTTCTCACGCCACCAATCACGTATGGTGTTCTTCCCGATGCCGCAATACCTACCAAAATATCATTTTCATTGATATCATAAGCTTGAAGGTCTACCCACGCTTGGTCAAAATCATCTTCAGCATTTTCTACTGCATTTCTGATAGCATGATCTCCACCAGCAATGATACCGATTACCTTATCACGTACGCCGTATGTAGGAGGGATTTCTGACGCATCAAGAATACCAAGTCTACCACTTGTTCCTGCTCCGATATAGAAAATTCTTCCGCCTTTTTTCATACGCTCTACCGCACCGTCTACCAACAAAGTGATTTCATTAAGTGCTTTAGCTACTGCCAAATGTACTTTGGCGTCCTCCTGATTCATATTGAATAGGATTTCTGAAGTAGCCATTTTATCAAGATCGTTATATAATGAAGGTGATTCTGTTTGCATCTTATTTTTGTTTTATGTTTTTAATTACAAAACTGTCGACTTATCGACTGTGTAATCGATTAGACCATCAATTGGCGATTGCATCACTTTATCTATTTCCACGCCTTTTTGTACTGCAATAGTTTCAATTTGCTCCGAAAAGTGAAATGCGATTGAACCTGCTAGTCTAATTTTTAGATTTTCAACTTCTGAATATTTTAAAATATAATAGTCGAAAAATTTATTGAAATTATCCTCTAAAATAGCTTGGCATTGCGGATGAAAACTATTTTCCTTTAGAAATGGAGTAAAAGATGCCAAATATTTATTTGGTTTACTCTGATGGTATATCCTGTCCAACACATCTAACTTATTGATCTCATATTTATCATAAAAAGCTTCAATAAGCTTAGGATCCATTTTATGCGTAAGCATTTCACTCAATAAATCTCGTCCTAATACAGCCCCACTTCCCCAATCGGAAAGAATGTAACCAAGAGAAGCTACATTTTTAACTATCCCTTGATTTTGGTACACACAAGAATTTGCTCCTGTACCTAAAATTGCAGCTATTCCATCTTCATTTTGCCAAAGAGCGATAGCTGCGCCTAACATATCACTCCCGACATGGGTTTCAATACTTGAGCCATAACAGGCTTCGAAAGCTTCGGTCAATATTTTTGTAGAACTAGGATTTCCACAGCCAGCAGCATAAAACAACACTTTAGTAAGTGCGATACCTACTGTCTCAGGAACTACCGCTTGTTTTAACTCTTCGATTAGTTCTGCGAAAGTATAAAAATACGGATTAATGCCTTTAGTTCTAAACCGTTTTATTGGGCCTCGCTCAGGATCGACAACTACCCATTCTGTCTTTGTAGATCCGCCATCTCCAACAAGCACCATATTATTATATATTTAAATTTCTTATTTAGATATCGAAAAAATTACGTTTACCTTGCTTATACTATTTCATAGGTATTTTAGTATTTACTACAAAGCTAGTGAACATCTGCAAGCCAAAATTCACTGAAAATGGCTATTTAGAGAAACACACTTTTTAGGGCAGTATGTTAACTTTTTTCAGTTGTTTAAAAAGTAAATATGGATCAGACGACTTCAACACACAGGTCGATAAGCTCTGAATTAGAAACCACCATCAACACACTAATTGAGGCGACCTATATACAACATAGAGTATCTCTTATACAAGGAATTGAGGGCACTGGAAAACAGCGAATTGTAGATCAGCTTGCACATTCATTTCAAGGGAAAATTCACTTTATAAAAGTCAGTTGTACTCAACTTTCATCGAATGTGCCATACTATGCCTATCGTATGGTAGTACAAGCGCTCATTCAAGAATTACTACTGAGTGAGCGATTAGAGCTGCTTCAAAAAGTTTATGATAAATTCATCAAATCACACTCTTTAGAAATATTCACAAATCTAGAATCCTTTATTCCCGAATTGAAAGGTGTGATTTCAAAAAAAACGGAGGATTCAAAAACACAGCAACAGCCAACAAGAGAGAATAGCCTTGAATACTTTCGTAAATTCATGGAACTATGCTTTCAAGAAGCTGAAAAACCTGTTGTTTTGGTTTTTGAAAAAATTGAATGGTTGGATAGCTCAAGTTCTTTTTTCCTAAAAAGTCTATTCAAAGAGTGGAATAGTGGAAAAGCGCTTTTCATATTCCTGAGTTCACTAAACGAAAATGAAGGGCATTCTAATAACTTCTTGAATATTGTTAAAGCGCATAGTTCAGCTACATTTCTCATAAGCATTATCTCAAAAACTGATTTTGAAAAAGCTTTGGAAGTTAAACTAGCTCCAAACATTGTCAGTAAAAGTGTCCGAAATGAATTGTACCGATTAACTGGAGGAAATATACAATACCTTTCATCTATTCTGAGTTGGCTAGAAAGTAAAAGGCTCATTTGGCTATTAGATGGACTTTGGTGTACGGATATATTTGCCTTAAGAAAACACCTAAAACCACAATCTGCTGAGAGTCTATTAAAGGATCAGTTAAAAAGACTTTCAGCTTTAGAATTATCCATTCTCAACCATATTGTAATTGCCCAAGAATGTGATATAGAGTTGCTTTGCCATTTATTAGCATTATCTAATAGTCAACTTCAGCAAGAACTGCTGTCCCTTGTAGAAAAGCAATTTATCAATCTCAATGATCAAGGTGAATTTGAACTAGAAGAGTTATATCGAACTAAACTTCTCTATGAGCTTATTCCCGCTCCAGAAAGAAATAAGACTCATTTTAAGATAGGGTTTAGTGTTTTACAAGAAGCAAAAGAACGTCATCGAATCTTTTCAGCAGTTCATCACCTCAATAGAGGAAGCCAATACGCACTAAAAAACAACAAACATGAGTTACTCGCAAAGGCTAATTTAAAGGCTGGAGAACAAGCACTAAAATCGGGCATTTTTCAAGAAGGAAGACATTATTTTCGAATGGCAGAAATGCATCTCAATTTTGATGGATCACTTCAAAAATACAAACTCTATTATCAGATCATCACCCAAAGAGCGCAGCTTGAATATCTTCTTAAAAATTATGATTATGCGAACCTCAGACTTGATGATCTTTTAGTACCACATTACCCACTTGAAGACCGAATTAATGTTTATGTCAAAAAGATAAAACTCAATAACCACCTAGGCAGATATACCACTGCTAGAGATGTTCTATTAGATGGATTAAGTGCATTGGGTTTTAAAAACTTCTTTGAGACTGCCCCACAAAAAATTAAAAGACTTCAAACAGATATTGATTCTAAAGTCAAACTTTTCTTAGCTTCTTTAGACCATGATGACTTAGATGAAATGCCATCTCATTTCGTCCATAAAAATACGCTTTTATACAATGCAGGGATAGCGATTCATCATACATCTGAAGAAGAAATGCTATTATCGAATCTATCTATTATTACAGATGGATTGAAGTATAAAAAAACAGGTGAACTAGCGGTTGCTTGTTGTGTGTATGGACGTTTCCTATTTACACAGCAACAAGATATTGAACGCGCAATTAGCTTTGGTCAGTTAGGACTTAAAATAGCTGAATCTCTTGAAAATAAACTGTATCTAGCTAGAGCTTACGGAATTTTCACTTTCTACACCTTACCATGGAAAAGAACGCTACATGAAAACCTTAAATACCTTGACCAAGGAGCTTCTATCGCTAAAAAAGAAAAAGATTTTTACCTACAATCCATTCTTCAAACACATGCCTATACACTCCAAGTTCTTTTAGGAAATCATTTAGAAGATGTAACAGATTTAGGTGAACAGCTAAGTAATCAAAATAGTCCGATAGCCTACAGTGTTTCGGCTCTAAATCATCTGATCAAATTTTTGAGTGGAAAATTAAATAGCTTACCAAAGGCTTATCAGTCAATTCACTCAACGACTGTTTACAGTAAAAATGAGACACTTTTCTTTCAAAGCTTTTCTAAAGGAGTCGGCTTATTTACAATTGGTTTGTATGCTTTTGCGGCAATAGAATTTGAAAAAGCTTATGCACACTCAGTATTGCAAAGAGGTTCTATTCTTTACAACATTAATCTAATGTTTCTAGGTATTTCTCTAGCAGAACATCAGAACTCAAATCATAAAGAAGAATATCTGTTACAATTGATTTCAGAATTAGAGCGGTATGAAAAAGAAACTTCTACAAGCTCTCAAATCTTTACTTTTTCTACATTACTGAAAGCTGTTTTCTATTCTTCAAAAAATGAAAATGCAACAGCAGAGTTTTTCTTTGATCGTTTTGTCAATAATCAAAATACACCCCAAGGATTTAAAGCACTAGGTTATGAGCTTAAATTCAATCATCAGCTTAAAAATCAAAAAGAGGATAAGTCCACCCTAGAAAAAGCAATAGAAAACTACAAATTATGGGGAGCGGATTATAAGGCTAATACCCTAAACCAAGCATATAGAAAGTTTAGAAAAGACAGCGAATATAAACAACTAGACACCTTCAAAGTATATCTCGAATTTCAGAATTTACTTGAAGAACTTTCTAGTATAGAAGAGGTCAGTAGCTTTGCTTTAAAGTATCTGTTTTTACTGAGTTCAGCCAATAATGGAAGTGTCTATCTCTATCAAAAAGATCATTTTATTTTAATCAATAAAGCGCACAATTTCCCTTTCAACTGTTTTACCTATTCACCAGAAATGAATGTAAAAGGGCAAGCTTATCAACTAAATATTGCCTACCAAACCAAAATTGAACAACAAATCATCAGTCATAAATCAACAGATCATCTTAAAGTCCCCACTACTCTTCACAACTTCTATAGCATACCAATGAACAGCGGAGACTTTATAGGTACAATTTTATTAGAAAATTTAGATGAGCAGCTAAATGAAGATTTGGAAAATCAACTTCAACTATTTACAAGACTCATCTCGTCTAAAATCAGACAAATCTTAAGCTCTGAAAAAGAAAGGTTTTTAAATCAACAATTGATTGAAGAAGTCAAAAAGAAAGATTTACTAAATCAAGAAATTAAAGCGCAAAATAAAACTTGGCTAAAAGCTACAATTGAGGGGCAAGAAAAAGAGCGATTACGTATTGCGCAAGACCTTCACGACAGCGTTGGAGCTATGCTTGGAGCTGTGAAACTGAATATTCAGAATGTGATTGAACCTGAATCTGATACTCAAAGAATTTCTCCAATCTTAGAGCAAATAGATGAAGTCTGTCAAGATATCAGACGCATTTCGCATAATATGCTACCAAGTGCACTGACAAGGTTTGGGTTAAGTGTTTCTTTAGAAAAATTAATTGACCAATACGAAACCCTTGATAAGTTTGAGATTGACTTTTCAATAATGGGTTTAAATGAAACACCTTTAAGTCAAGATATTGAAATTTCGGTTTTCAGAATCATACAAGAGGCTTTACAGAATATTCAAAAATATGCAGGCTGTACTGAAGTCTGTATCCAATTAATCGCAAGAGACGATGCATTATCTATTTTTATTTCAGATGATGGTTGCGGCTTTGATACAAACACCACTGCAAAAGGTATCGGGCTGCTCAACATCGAATCTCGAATTATATCTCTCGACGGTACTTGGACATTGGACTCTACACAAGGAAGAGGTACAGAAATAAACATCGAAATACCACTAAATAAATTAACATGATACAAACACAAACGATCAAAGTAGCCATAGTAGACGACTACAGCATCATTGCTGATGGTATACGCCTACTCATAGAACCTGAGGAGGATTTAGAAATATATGGTGTATTTAATAATGGAAAGGCTTTCGTGAATGCCTTAGAAAAAGAGGAAGAACACCCAAACGTTGTTTTGATGGATATCAACATGCCTATTATGGACGGTATTGAAACCACAAAACATCTGATGAAAAACTTTCCCAACATCAATGTTTTAGCGCTTTCTATGCACAACGAAAGAGAATTTATATCGGGAATTTTGAAGGCGGGTGCATTGGGTTACGTTCTGAAAAACACAAGTAAGTTTGAACTTTTACATGCTATTCAAAATGTAGCCAATGGCGAAACCTATATTTCAGGTGAAGCTTCAAAAGTGCTTCTTAGTGGATTTGTGAAAAAGAAACAGACCTTATCAGAAAAAGTATCTAAAAGAGAAATGGAAGTCTTGGTCAAAATTTCGGAAGGACTAACCACACAAGTCATTTCAGAAATGTTATCGATTTCAAAAAATACAGTGGAAACACATCGAAAAAACTTGCTATACAAACTGAAAGCAAAAAATACGGCTGAGCTTGTCAATATTGCCTACAAAAAGCAATTGTTAGGCATGGATGAATAAATAAGCAAGCCCATCTCAAAAACAGTATGAGATGGGCTAATTTTATGAACGCTTAAAAGTGTATATGCATTAAATCTGCTTGATTTTAGATTTCTTCACTTTAACAGAAACAGCATTTCCTGCTTCTCCTTCATCATGAACTCGATTACAAGCCGTCACGATATAAGTATAAACTTTTCCTTTCTCAGCTGATTTATCTACAAAAGTAGTTTCAGCATAAGGTGCTCTTTTCAATGTTCCTAAAAGGTTTCCTGCAGTAGACATCTCCCCTGCCTTTTCTCCTTCAAAACGATACACAACAAAGTAGTCTGCATTACTTTCTGTTGGGGTCGTAATCTTCACAACTACTTCATCTCCTTGCTTCTCTACTTTCTTGATTTCAGCTTGTGCTGGTTTTTCAATATTCAACCAAGGCATTTGAGGAACCAAAGCTGGTTTTCTGTAATGATCATTTCGTAAGGTATCTGCTACTGCCACAGCATTTGAACCAAAAGATTTAGCACTGAAGTACATACTTCCATTTATTTCCTTAATCGTTCTGTTCAAATTCAACTGTCTCGGAAGCTCAGATAAATCTTCCCACGCTCCCTTTTTTCCTACTCGATATGGTGCTTGACCTACATAAATATGCTTACCATAGCCATGTTGTTTCCACCAGTTCACCAAAATCTCGTAATCGGCTACTTTCTTACCAATTTCCCAATATAACTGAGGAGTAATGTAATCTACCCAACCTTCTTTCACCCACAATAAAACGTCTGCATACAAGTCATCATAATTGGTTTGACCTGCTTTAGTTGCTGAACCTGTAGGATCTTTATCTTGATTTCTCCACACACCAAATGGGCTAATACCATATTTTACATAAGGTTTTTCTGCCTTGATACGTGTATTCAATTCTTTCACAAAAGATGAAACATTGTCTCTTCTCCAATCTTCAATATTGTCAAACTTGTCTTTTCCGAATTGCTCATAAGTCAATGAATCTGGAAAATCTTCACCAGGTACTTTGTAAGGATAAAAATAATCATCCATGTGAACCGCATCGATATCGTAAGTTCTCACGACCTCCATGATATTCTCCAACACATATTCTTTTGCCTCAGGAATGCCAGGGTTGTAGTACATTTTCTTACCATACTCCACAAACCACTCTGGGTATTTATTTACAGGGTGCTGCTCTGAAAGCTCAACTTTTTCCGAATTTTTTGCTCTATATGGGTTGAACCAAGCATGAAATTCCAAGTTTCTTTTATGTGCCTCTTCTAGCATAAATGCTAACGGATTATAAGCAGGTTGCACACCTTGCTCTCCTGTAATAAATCTTGACCAAGGCTCTCTTTGAGAAGGATAAAAAGTATCTGCCACAGGTCTAACCTGTACCACTACAGCATTCATCCCTAGAGACTTTTGCTCATCCAATAGTTTGACAAATTCTTCTTTTTGTTGCTGAACGGAAAGTCCTTTCTTACTTGGCCAGTCAATATTTGCTACGGTTGCAATCCAACAAGCTCTTAATTCTCTTTTTGGAGGATTTCCATCAGAGGCAATTACTTGGTTTGTCATCAGTAATGCCATTACTATCTGAAATATCTTTTTCATACGTTTCGCAATTAATCAACCCAAATATCAAAATCGTAACGATTGTATTTATTTAGTGTAAAACTAGAATAATTATAGCTTTAAAAATTCACCAATTATGGGGATTTCTATTTTTCACTAGCAAAAAGAGGTTCCCTTTTTTTGAGAACCTCTTCAGTAGATTTGGTTAGCCAGAAACGACTACTCAATTACCATTTTTTTAGTGTACTGAATATCATCAATAATGATGGAGTAAAAATAAATTCCAGAAGTCCATTTAGAGACATCTAATGAAAGCTTATGACTCCCTGCCTCAAGAGTCCCTTCTTTCTTCAAGTAGACTCTATTTCCAATTATATCATGAACAAGCAATTGTACCTCCGAACGTTTTTCTAGTTCAAATGCAACCGTAGTCATATCTGAAGCCGGGTTTGGGTAATTCTGCTTCAGAGCTCGGTTCAATTTATCATCGTCTGTACCCGTAGGTATTTTTTCTTTTACATAGAAATGATAAATAGCTGACCATTCACTTTGACTACCTACCGCATTTGATCGAATACGGAAGTAATAATTAATTCCTTCGTCTAGGGTATAACTAAAGTCCGTTTCTTGAGTCTCTGTACTTTCAAGTATTGTGCTCTCTTCAAATGCAGACGATGTCGCCCACTGATACTGCCCCGATGAAGTACCGAGAGGATATTCCCATGTAATTTCTATTGTACCAACATCCAACAATTCATTTTCTGTATCTGTAGGTTTCAAAATTTGAGGAGAAACCAGAAGAGCATCATCCATGTAAAATAGATATGTATTAGACCATTCTCCATACCCCAACAAGCTATTTGATCTGATTCGGAAATAATACTTCTGACCGATTTTGAGTTCACTAAATGACTTAGTTGTTACCTCTGATTCTTCATCAAGTAGGATGCTCTCTTCTGCAAAATCGGATGTCGTTGCCCATTGGTAATTTGCTGAATTCACACCCATCGGATATTCCCAAGTGATTTGGACATGGTCGATATCTAATTCATTACTTTCATCTAAGTCTAAAAGACTTGGTGCCATTGGTAAATCCTTTTTGAGGTAAAAGTGATAAACTTCTTCTGTCCAATCTCCATAACCCGCTAATGAATTATAAGAACGAACTCTGAAATAATAGTCTGCTCCAAGTATCAAATCTGAGAAAGTAACTGAAGTATCTACAGTTCCTCTATTTTCTACAATACTTCCTTCATCAAAATCTTTTGTAGTTGCCCATTGGTATTCAACCCCAAGTGAGCCTTCTTCTAAAGTCCAATCAATACGAACCTCAGCTTCTAGTACTTCATTTTCTAGTTGTGTCGGATTTGTCACTACAGGAGCATTTGGTTTTACAAGTTCAGATTCTTCCCACATGTTATTTTCCGAAAGCACTTTTACTTCGTAATTCGAAAGATCAACATTTGAAATATGTATTGAAGTACCATAAGTTAGACCGATAACAACTGCTTCCGCATTTGCCGTTTCACCATAATAAACTACAAATTTCTTATTCGGTATCTCTTTCGAATTGTCAGTCCAAATCAAACTATCTCCTACAATCGCTAAATCAGAAGGAGCATTAGGAACAACGGTTTCCAACCAAGGCATTGCTGGAGGTAACGCAACTTCTGCGTAAGCTTCTCCAAATACATCCTCTGTATTTATACCATTCATGACCTGTTGTGCTCTGAAAAACACACTACCAAGTGAATTCTTATTTCTATTTTCCTCTTTTCGATCTTCCTGTATTTGTCTA
This sequence comes from Sediminitomix flava, assembly GCF_003149185.1. Lineage (NCBI taxonomy): Bacteria > Pseudomonadati > Bacteroidota > Cytophagia > Cytophagales > Flammeovirgaceae > Sediminitomix > Sediminitomix flava. The sequence continues at coordinate 982,799 of NZ_QGDO01000001.1, forward strand.
GCAATTTCATTTTCTGATGATACAGTATTTTGAACTTGTAGTCTTGAATTTGCTTCCAAATTTGAAAGGTTCATATAAGCTTTCAACTCATGTAAATCTTGAGGATATTCTTCAGATTGACGAGCTGTAGCCGCCGTTGCCACATCTTGATCTAAGTATTTTAGCTCATGACCGCTGTACAAATGACGTTCAGCTTTTTTACACTGATCTGCCCACCAACTTACCAAACTCGTATAATCTTGTCCACCTCCAATTGGCCAATACAACTGAGGTGTTAAATAATCCACAACTGGAATTCCTACAGGAGTATCCGAATTTACATCTACTCCCAACCAAGAAAGTGCATCAGCATAAATCTGATTGTAGGCATTCATCCCAACGATTCCTTGTGGATAATTTGGCTTCCATATTCCAAAAGGACTGATTCCGAACCTTACAGAAGGCTTTAACTCTTTGATTCGTCGGTTGACCTTCCCTAACATTTGGGTGATATTATTTCTTCTCCAATCTCCGATGTTAGTATAATCAGCTCCATAAGTTTCAAATGTGTCTTTATCTTCACTTGTCGTTCCATTGTAAGAGTAGAAGTAATCATCAAAATGAATTCCATCTACGTCATAATTAGCTACAACATCTGCTACAACATCTGAAATGTATTCAGAGACTGCTGGGATACCTGGGTCTAAGATTTTCTTACCATCAGCATATTTCAAAATCCATTCGGGATGTTTTTTAGAAACGTGCTCTTCAGGATAAGTATAACTCGTAGATGCATTTACACGGTATGGATTCAACCAAGCATGTAACTCTATACCTCTTTTATGAGCCTCTTCAATTGCAAAAGCAAGAGGGTCATATTCTGGCTCTCCGCCTACATTTCCAGTCAAATACCTCGACCAAGGTTCGTAAGCTGAACTATAAAACGCATCGCATTCTGTTCTTACTTGCAAAAAAACTGCATTAAAATTCAAACGCTCTAGCTCATCAAGCATTAGAATTAGTTTTTCTTTTTGAGCTTCAGCCGTATCATATTTATTAGGCCAGTCAAGTCCAAAAACGGTAGCAATCCATACTGCTCTAAACTCCCGATCGTAGGTTGTTTGTGAAAAAGCAGAGGAAGTGATAAATAGGCTTAAAAAGAGAATGTAAAATTTTTTCATATCAATATTCTAGCTAAAAAATTGATAACATATTAAACAATAATATTCTAAAAACCACTAAAACCTGACTTTCCTTCATATAAAGTCATATGCAGAAAGTCAGGCTTAGAATAAATTGGGCTTCTCTAAAACAAACGATTAACGTCTTACTGGATCGATTGCCATTCCCATTGGCGCATAACCAGAAAGATACATTTCTACTTCACTTCCGTCTAGGTTTGCTCTTTTGACACCAGAGGTTTCTGGGGCTTGATCTGCTGATCTGTAACTCCAGTAAATTTTATCATTCATCTCGTCTATAGCGATACCTGTGATCCCCACCAAACAAGAGTAAGACAAACCTTCTAGGTTACCAAATTGATCAAATTCTGAAGCTTCGTAGCTTTCAATTTCTTGAACATTTGTACCATTCAAATCACACATATACAAGCCTGTTTTTAGCATTGCAGATGTATTTGGATCAGTACTTGGTACATTCACTGCAAAATAGATTTTATCCTTATACACCTTGAATGTTTTCACAGAAACACCTGCTAGGAGACGATCGTGAGCAGTTTTACCATCTCTACTGAAAGTATAGATACTTTGTCCATTATTCGCTTTCGACCAATAGAACTTATCTCCTACCAACTGACCATCACCATTCATATTACCCCATCCAATTCCACCTGGCTCACCAGGTTGAGCTGTTGAATTATAAAAAGCGGTTAGTGTATTATTTTTCACAAAATGAGCTGGTAAATCTGCTTCTGCTAAGTTTTCAGTAAACTTATTAATTGAACGAAAACCTTCTCTACGATCTAGATAATAGACATTGTTACCTTCTACTGTACCTGCATAGGGAACATTATTTGCAGAAATAGCATCTAAGATGACTTTCATTTCTTTTGACACAACATCAAAAGCGTATAATTGTCCAGCTGTACCCGAGCCTAAGAAGAACGAACCTTCACCAGCATCAAAAACATAAACTTTTCCGTCAGCAACCTCCAAGTCCATAGCATGTGCCGCAGAAAACTCTGTAGCCATCGCCTCTGTTTCTGTTCTGACTGTTAGCGGCTTTCTGAAAATTTTCCCTGTTGCTAAATCATGGAAATATAAACCTTGTGCTAACTCTGGTTTCACCTCCACTTCAAAAGTAGAATTCAACACCTCTTCTCCGTCATTGACAGTAAGAAGAATATGATACATACCTGCTTCTTCCCAAGCCATTTTCACAGATGATTCCGTAAATGTTTCTCCATTCCCGAAATCCCATGAGTAGCTCACATCTTTGCCTTCATAAGTAAAAACCTTAGCACTGAAAGTCACAGAATCTTGCATTTCGATTGCCTCTTTATCCATCAGAAGCTTTGGCATTGGTTTTACCACATTGATATCTAAAGATGTGCTTTCTTTGACACCATTTGCATCCGTGACATCCAAGTTAATGGTATAACTACCTGGTAAATCGTAACGGATGGTATCTGGAGTTAAACCTGAATAACTATCCGCTTTATTCAAATCATTTTTTAAATAACCTTCTGGAAATGACCATTCGTGAGACACTGCATTTTTTGAAGCATTTATTACGACAACATTAGCAGGTGCTTCAAGTGGATTTTCAACAGTAACTTCATTGGCTAATTTCAAACCTGCCGTAATTGGTAGACTCTCTGAGTCTTCTGTCTGACAAGCACCCATGCCTATAGCTAACGCAAAAATGCCTGCAAACTTCAATCTATTTAATACGCTCTTTTTCATTTTTGAGATAGATTTAAAACCAAAAAATATCTATTCAAGTATTCTAGTTTAGTACCTACTTATTGGATCATTGCACTGATCTCTCTGTTGTAGATTCTTGAAATCCCTTTCGTATTTGTTGCTTTGGCTTCAAAGAACATCTCATTCTCTGAAGTGAATACGAACTTAGAACCATCAGCTGATTTAGCAATTACTTCAAGTACTGAGGCATCTGATTGACTTACTAGCTCTGTAGCACCAACTTCTGTTAGTACCCATTCTGTGATAGGAGGCTCATCTCCTTCTGATTCTTCTACGACAACTTCTTCAAAGAATGTCATGAAGGTTTCCAAATCATAAATGGCTAAATCATCTACAAATACTGATTGTAAAAACTCATGAGAGAGTTCAGGTACAATCTCGTTTGCAATTTCATTGATGAGAACAGATTCAATAGAGCTTAAGTAGCTTAAATCCTCTTCTTTTACAGGCGCATATTCTGGAAGAATAAGATGTGCATGGTCTGTGATATAAGCACTCTGCGCTGTTTGCCAGTCTTCAATGAAGTTTTCTGATTTAGTGAAAATATTTCCTTTCTCACCTAAGGCTTCATCATCTACTTTCTTATTGTAGGCATAAGTCTCTTCCCCTGAAGTAATCGAATATGTCAATGTATAAGATTGAAGTATCCAAGCATTGATTTCTACACTTTCAATGTTATCATCTTGTCCCCAATATCTAACTCTCAGATCAAACTCTTTCCCTGCAGCTGAAGCCTTAACCCTATCCATTGTAATTGTTGGAGCATCACCTGTTACAGTCCCTTGATCGGCTAAAGGATCGTTTTCCTCACAGCCCGTAAAAAATAGGACTGCAAGTACTAAAAGTATGGTATATGTCAATCTTGTCATGATTTCTATTTTTAAGGTTAAAAAAAGATGATAGGTTATTTTTGCCACCACATTTTTTTAGTAATCCAGTCTTCTGCTTTTGCACCCAATCTCTCGATTTCTGGAAGATTGTAGATATACTCCGTTTCTGGATCATAAGGAAGACGGTTGAACCAATCCCCATGCATTTCAGGAAGCACCTGTGAAGGATAAGTCATTCCTCTGAACACCGTTGGGTCAAAATTGTATCTACGCATATCCGTCCAAGACTCAGGAGCAAGGTAAAGTGCTACATATTTTTGCTCCATGATATCTGCCAACGTTAGTGCATCTACAGATTCAGCTACTAAATCGGAATCCATTAAGTCTTCAACTTCAGAAGTTTCAACACCCAACCTTGCAAGATTCAAGCGAATACCTTCTTGGTAAGCGGCAAATGCTGTTGATTTATCTCCTGTTTGGAATGCTGCTTCTGCTTTGATGAACTGTAATTCTTCATCTAGGAAAAGAGGCTGAGAGGATAAATCTAAAGTCCAGTGACCGCCATAAAGTGTTGGGTAATCATTGGCACTCGCTGTTCCTAGCCCTTCCGATACAATAATTCCATTAAAGTTTTCTACTCCACCTTGACCTGCATTAGCTGCTGCAGTCATCAGTTTTGCTAAACGAGGATCCTCAAAAGATGCGGACTTTACTTTTGACATAAAGAATGTTGTTGGCAAACTCGTATCTAAATCATTTGTAACGTGATCCCACTGCGGTCTAGACTTAGAAGGTCCCATTGGGCTTGTAGACCAAGTTCCAGAACCGTCATATCTATAAAGTGCTCCTTCAAAACCAACTTGTTCTGCTTCTGAAACAGCTTCTAAAACTTTCGCGTATCTATCTGGCTGAATTGCGGTAAGGTGCAAATGCATTTTAGCTCTTAAGGCTTTGTTTAGCCCTTCCCACTTTCTGATATCTCCTCCATAAATAAGGTCTTCCCCATTACCCATTGGTAAATCCTTCGCCGTCCCTGCCTTTTCGTATGCTACATCAGCTTCTGCCAATAAGTTTTCAATGTATTTATACACCTCTTCTTGAGCATCGTAATGCGGATCAATTACTCCTTGAAAAGCTTCATAAACGGGCATATCACCAAAGTGGTCTGTGGCAAGCATCGTACTGTATGCCATAATCGTTTTACCGACGGCTACATAATTGTAGTTTTCATCTTTTTCTGCACGAAGAATCAGGTTATTCACATTTCCTCCTACATCAAAATAATGACGTCTCCATTCTCCAATACGATAAGGGTTTCTGTAATCCCACTTATCATGAAATGAACTCGTTCCCCACAATGTCGTTCTGTACTGAGTTGTATATGAATCTCGAAGTGTATGCTGATAGAAAGAAATTGAAAGCATTCCTTCAACTCCTGGTAATAAGAAGTTTGGAGTAGTGGTTACAGGATCATCTTCTGGTTGGTTTACATCCAAAAAGCTATCCATGTCACAGCTTGTTGTTCCTACTAAAAGAACCAACAAGAATGTCCATAATTTATATGTTAAATTAAATCTTTTCATGTTCTTAGAATTTAGCATTTACACCAAATGTGAAACCTTTTGTTGGAGGTACCCCGAAGTAGTCAATCCCCATTGTACCCGCACCAGCCGTAGATGAACCTGTAGAGTTCACCTCAGGATCTCCACCTGAATAGTTGGTGAAAAGAAGTAGGTTACGACCTGTTGCTGAGAACTCCACATCTTTGATTTTCCATTTGTCTAACAACGAATTTGGAAGTCTGTAGCTAAACGTCACATAACGAAGTCTCAACCAATTCACATCTTCTACAAAGTTGGTTCCTACTTGTTGGTAGTTATCTCTGTAGTAGTCGTAGTCCATCACAACTTCCTTCTCATTCTTTTTATAAGTTGTATTTCCTGCTTCATCGGTTACTGGTACTACTCCGTCAAAGACAATTGTTGCATCTCTATAATTCTCTAGCATCTTATCTTGACCGTAAGTAATCATGTGATAACTATTGGCATTCAAGACATCGCCTCCAAGACTGCAATCAAATAAGAATGAAAGACCGAAGTTTTTATAAGTAAAGCTGTTTGTCCAACCTGCAATCAAGTCAGGCATTCTATCTCCTATATTTTTTCTTTGTGTATCAACAACAGGATAACCATTCTCACCAATAATCATTTGTCCATCAGGTGTTCTTGCATAATCAGTGCCTGTTACACCAAATACTGTTTCTCCCACAAATGAGCTACCGTATGCGGTATTCCCCATCACTTGAGCCTGTGCAATCACATATTCTGACACGAAACTTGGTAACTCTTCAAGAGTAGATTTTGATTGAGATAGGTTCAAAGTTGAATTCCATGTGAAATCCGCTTTCTTGATAATATCTGCATCAATCATTAATTCCCAACCTGAGTTATCAATTGTACCTGAGTTAAATGTCTGAATGATATAACCAGTTACTGGAGAAATACGGGCCGTGATAATCTGATCATGAGACACTTGGTTATAAACAGCTCCTTCTACTCTCAAACGACCATCCAAGAAGGCCATATCAATACCTATTTCTCTAGACTCTGTTCTTTCAGGTTTCAAGTTCGGGTTACCCGCTGTATGGTAGTTGACAAATCCGCCATTCGCACCCAAGTAAGGAGTCAATGTTGGATACAACTTCTGAATAGGAGCATCCTTACCTACTTGTGCATAAGAGACATGCAACTTACCGTATGATAGAATATTATTTTCTGGTAGAAGTTCTCCGAACACAATACCTCCAGAAACTGCTGGATAGAAGAATGACCTGTTGTTTACTGGCATGGTAGAAGACCAGTCATTACGACCTGTAACGTTTACATAAGCCACACCTTTATAGTCCAACTTCACATCTCCGAATACACCAACTCTATTTCTTTTTCGTGTTGATTGTTTCGAAAATACCTCTTCCATATTATTGATAGAGATCAAATCTTTATTCAGTAGTCCTCTACCTTCTTGAATGGCTCCATAGCTTTCATACATTTCAACGTTATTACCAACCAAAGCACTCAATGTAAAACTTTGATTAAAAGTCTTGTTGAAAGATGCAGTTATCGTTGAAGTTGTAATAGAACTCATTGACATCACTCTGTCCATTCCCCCTTGGAAATAACCGACAGTAGAATAGGCCATCTTTCTCTCATATTTGTTTGTGTACTCGTCACGTCCGAGTCGGTATGAGATATTGAGTGATTCAAAAGGTTGCCAGTTCAGATTCGTATTTACGATCAAACGATTGTTTTGCTCCTCTACAGGGTTATGATCTAAAACCCAAAGCTTGTTATCAAATTGAGGACCTGCTTCTGTATCAGTCACTAGACTAGGAAGTGCCCAAACCTTTTCTCCATTTGCTTCCTTGTAATGAGTAATGTCTTTTGTAGACGGCCAAAGCATTACATTTCTTGCAAAACCACCTGAATAATTTAAAGCACCACGTATGTTTGTAGAATTGATGTAGTTGGCTGATGCTCCTACTCTTAGATTATCTCTAAGTTTGAAAGTACCTTTTAATAGTATACTTGTTTTATCATAACCTGTCATAGGTACTACCCCATCTTGTGTAAGATTATTGATAGATGCATACGCCGTTGTATTTTCAGTTCCTCCAGAAATTGTTGCACTGTTGGTAAACGCTGCCGCTGTTTGGTAAAAATTCTCAGGATTATTATATGTCTTTTCATCGGGTCTAAGAAGCGGTCCCCACATCATCATGGTTTCATCGTTTGCAAGACCAAGACTACCCTGTGAATATTTTTTTTGTTGCTCTGGTAACCTTCCTACTTTATCAATATCTACCGAGCTAGAAAATGTCACTTGTGTTTCACCTGCTTTACCACTTTTAGTTGTGATAATAATTGCTCCGTTGGCACCATCCATACCGTAAAGCGCTGCAGCTGCAGGACCTTTCAAAACAGTCATGCTTTCAATATCATTTGGGTTGATATCGGCGGCCCTGTTTACCCCACCATTTTGAGATGAGTTATCGATCGGAATACCATCAATGACAAAAAGTGGTTGGTTATCTCCTGTAAGTGAATTGGCTCCACGAATCATAATCTGAGAAGATGCACCTGGCATACCTCCACCTGAAGTAATCTGAACCCCTGCTACTTTACCTTGTAGCGCATTAACCATGTTAGACTGCTTAGATTGTACAAGTTCTGCAGCATTCACTTCTTGTACAGCATAGTTCAAAGCTTTCTTTTCTTGCTTTACCCCAAAAGCAGTTACTACAACTTCCTGAAGTTCTTCAGCATCAATTTCCATGAATACTTCCACCTCAGACTCAGTACCGATCTCTACTTCTTGCGGCTTATAGCCCACATAAGTAATCAATAGGGCTGTTTTTCCTTCTGGTACGAGCAATGTGAATGCTCCGTCAAAATTGGTGATTGTACCATTTGAAGTACCCTTTACAACAATGTTTGCACCAATGACTGCAGTTTTGTCTGATGCATCTCGGACGACACCGCTAATTGTTCTTTCCTGAGCAAATGTCAAGGTAGAGCAGAACAATGCGATCATCCCAAAGAGTGAAACCTTTAGTAACCTCATATCCAAAAATTACTGTTTACAAAAAATGTTATCTCGTGGTTTTATAGATCAAAGGATGTAATCATATCAGTTGTATTCCTTATCCACGATGTGAAATTGACACTTATGAGATTTAAAATCCTCACTGAAAATAAGGATAAACAGAAATACACATTTAAGATGATAGGTAGAATTTAGCTATAAAATACTAAATATCAACCCATTAAATTCACTCCTCAAAAATTCCTGTATCCTTTATTTCATCATCATTTTTAGAGAATTGGTGGTTACTTAGCAGAAGGTGTATGAAATCTAAGTAAAACTCTAAAAACATCTGTTTAATTAAAATTTCAGAAATTTGGTATCATTCAAATAATCTAATGTTAAAAAATACCAAAGGACAAGGTGCAAAATTTAAAGCTTAGCTTCACATAATGATTGTTAAGCCTAAGTAGTTGAATAAGTGATTTTGGGTTTAAAAAAATATTGTTCTTTGAGAAACTCTAAAAACTCATAAATGAAAGAAGGAGACGAACACAGTTCTTCAGACTCGACATTTTAGCAAACTTTGGAGTCTAAAGCCTCTAATTTCCATTTCTTAATTCGAAGACCACTTCATTAACTCTTCGAATAGAATACCCGAAATCATTTATCACAGTAATTATTTCACTTTCAAATAAAAAAGCCCTAAAAAGACATAATGCTTTCTAGGGCTTGAACCTCTAAATATGTATTGAAAAATCTTACCAATCTGGTCGGTCAGAATTTTGTGGTTTCTTAGACTTACGCTTCAATTGCTGATAATACTGTTGCTCTTTATTTTTCAAAGCTTCCAATATCATTTTAGCCTGATCTTCAGACATCTGTATCTCTTCCATACGCTGCTGCTTTTGCTGCATACGCTGTTGTTTTTCTTCTTCCGCTTTTTCCTCTTCAGATTGCTCAGGTTGTTGCTCTTTTTCGCTTTCAGATTCTTTTCCTTCCTGATCCTGATTTTCCTTCTCTTCGGCGTCTTTTTCGTCATCAGACTTATCAGACTCCTGTTCTTTATTCTCTTTCTCAGATTCCTCTTTTTCTTTAGATTCATCTGAGTCTTCATTTTCTTTATCCTGATCGGAATTCTCCTTATTCTCCTGTTCTTTATTCTGCTCGTCTTGGTCTCCTTTTTCGTCTTTATTTTGATCGTCTTGGTTCTGCTGATTTTGCTGTTGCTGATCTTGCTCCTCCTTCATTTTCTTGACAATCTCATAATTTTGGCGAGTGACCTCATTCGTTGGGTCAGCCTTCAAAGCTTCTTTAAATGAAAAAATAGATCTTTCCAGATCTGGTTTTTCACCTTCCACAGCCATCATTCCCAATTGGTGATAAGCCGCCGACTTCACCATATTATCATTATTCCTACTCAACTGCTCATAAAGCGGTTTTGCACTATCCTTTTGCCCTGCTTTGTAATAAGCATGAGCTAAATTTAAAAGTACAGCCGCATCTTCCACTTCTTCAGTGTAAACCAGATGTTTGTATTTTTCTATGGCAGTATTATAATCTGAGGCGAGAAAAGCTTCTTTGGCAGCTTCTTTATACTCATTAATACGAGCAATCTTAGTAGGATCAACAGACCCTAGCATTGTCAAAAGTAAGATAGCAAGTAAGTGCTTCATGATTTAAAAAGAATAAAAATGATTGACAGTACGATGTATAGACCATATTTCGGACTGTATACTAATGTGGAATATACGACTTCGGATATCTTTAGTAAAATGTCTTTTTGTTTGAGAAAGGATTTTTAAGATAGTTTAAGAATAGTAATCAACACATTCATATTATTCTATTTCCTTCTCATATTCATGATTAAAGTGAATGAAGGAAAAATTCCTATTTTAAAAGCTATCAAACTAGCTTACCTTTGTACAACAGCACGAATTCGATCAGGGTATCAGATGAACAAGAAATCTATTTTTTTAGCTTCTACACAAAAACCTATCAATGATAGTAGAATGTTTGAGAAATTTGCTTTATCGCTCTCTCAACATTTCCGACTAAGCGTTTTTGGATGGAATGCACCTGTCCCTAATGTTCCCGAGATTGAATTTATCTGCCTTCACACCACTCAACGTTTACAATGGTATAAAGAGTTTTGGAAAAGTCTTCACACTCAAAAACCAGACTATATCATCGTTCATCATCCCGAATTATTGCCTGTCTCTCTCGCCTATAAAATCAAGCACCCTAGTGTTTGTTTATTTTATGATATGCAAGAGAATTATTTTCGGAATTTCCATTATCAAAATCTGTATCCCAAAGGCATAAAAACCATACTTGGTATAGGCTTTAGAACTCTGGAATATTTATCACTACCATTTCTTCAAAAAATCTTCTGTGCCGAAAAGTGCTACCCCAATGAAATTCCATTTATAAAAAAGAAAGCGCTCGTTCTTGAAAATAAATACAAGAGTCTCTATCCTTCTGAAAAAGATAAAATCAAAGAACCCTTAAAACCTAAAGTCCTTAAACTGCTTTTGTGTGGTACAATTTCTAAAGTTTTTGGAGCAGAAAGAGCCATTGAATTTGTTGAACGTCTAAACCAAGAATCAACTTTGGTTCAGCTTAAAATAATTGGAAAAGGAGTTGAAGAAGATTTAATTTCTGAGATCAAGGAAAAAGCAGAGAAACTAGATTATATCACAATTGAAGGTATTGACCAACTCGTAGCTCATCAGCAAATTATAAATGAAATGAAAAAAGCTGATGCAATACTTCTTCCTTACCTTCCAAACAAAAGTACGGAAAACTGTATTCCAACGAAGCTCTACGAAGCTATGGCTTTGGGGATTCCTATGTTAATTCAAAAAAATAAACTGTGGGAAACAATCATTAAGAAACACCAGGCAGGACTTATGATCGACTTCCATTCTACTAACACTCAAATCGTTAATACATTTCTGGAACAATCTTTTTACCCCAACGGTATTGTGAAAGAAGCTTATTGGGAAAATGAGGAGAAAAAATTATTGAAAGTCATGAGAGAAATACGCTAATTGCAAACCGTTTGTATAAAAAATTTGACCATGATTAAGCACGACTTCAGTCATTCCGAAGAGAATTATATCAAAACCATATTTCATTTATCAGAACAAGAGCAAAATGTATCGACCAATGCTATTGCTGATGTTTTGAAAACAAAACCTGCTTCGGTTTCAGATATGTTGAAAAAACTTTCTCAAAAGGAAGTGCTCAATTATGTAAAATATAAAGGTGTTTCACTAACGGAAGAAGGCCGTAAAGTTGCACTTTGGATTATTCGAAAGCATCGACTTTGGGAAGTTTTCTTGGTTGAAAAACTGCATTTCAGTTGGGATGAAGTTCATGATGTAGCCGAACAGCTAGAGCATATCAAATCTACTCGAATGATTGAACGCTTAGACGAGTTTTTAGGCTTTCCTAAATTTGACCCACACGGCGATCCGATTCCTGATGCTGATGGAAACTTCCAAGAACAACAAACAATTTTACTGTGTGAAGCTACACTCAAAAAAGGCTATAAGGTCGTAGCTGTAAAAGATACAGAGAAAGCATTGCTTCAATACCTGGATAAAATAGGAGTAGGTATTGGTAGCAAAGTCGAGGTTTTAGATAAAATTGAGTATGATGGTTCTTTAGAATTAGATATTGATGCCCGTAGCCGAAAAATAGTTTCTAAACAGGTTGCTGAAAATATCTTGATTTTGGAAAACTAAGGTTCAAATAACCTAACAATAAAAAAGGTCTTGATAAAAGTAGAAATACTCTTATCAAGACCTTTTTCTTTATCTAAATACGCTGAAATCTAAGAAATCATAAGTCCCTCTTCAGGAATCTTAGATTCTAAATTATCAAAGTCATAAAGCTCTCTATCCATCAAATGAGAAGGTGATACATTCTTGATCGAATTAAAGATCACTTCCAATCTATTCGGATTCTTTTCTTCCCATTCTTGAAGCATCTGTTTGATATTCTGACGCTGTAAACCTTCCTGCGAACCACAAAGATTACAAGGAATAATCGGGAACTGCTTAATCTCAGCAAATTCCTCAATGTCCTTCTCCTTACAATAAGCCAACGGACGAATGACAACATGCTTTTCATCATCCGTTCTATACTTTGGTGGCATCGCTTCCAATTTACCACTGAACATCATGTTCAAGAACAATGTCTCAATAATATCATCTCTATGATGTCCTAAGGCAATCTTAGTTACACCTTGCTCTTCAGCAAAAGTATAGAGTGTTCCTCTTCTCAAACGAGAACAAAGACTACACATCGTTTTACCTTCTGGAACCTTGTCTACAACAATACTGTAGGTATCTTTCTCCAATATATGATAATTGACATTGATGCTGTCAAGATAGTTTGGCAAAACATCTTCAGGAAAACCTGGCTGTTTTTGATCTAAGTTTACGGCAATGATCTCAAACTTATACTTTCCCGTTTTCTGAATGTGCATCAAGATATCAAGCATAGTATAACTATCCTTTCCTCCCGAAAGACAAACCATCACTTTATCTCCATCCTCAATCAAAGAATAATCTGCAATTGCATTCCATACAGATTTCCTTAATCGTTTTGTCACTTTCAAATCATCAATTTCCGATACCATAACAGTTAATTATTACGCATTTATTTTCAGACAATTCGTAAGTTAAGGAAATAATTTCAGAGGGCTTACAATTCATTCACTGATATTCGAGAATCGCTATTAAGATAAGTGACTCAGAATACTCCCACTTTCGTTGACTTCAATACTAATTTCACAGCCCAATACCAAAGGATAATTAGGCTGTTCGTGTCCTATTGCAAAGTTGAAAGCTACAGGATAATCAAATTCCTTTACTTTTTCAGTAATAATTTCTTCTGGAGTAAGTGGAAACTCATTCTCATCGTTCTTTCTCGTATCAGTAATCTGACCAATTACTAAAGCCGCCAAATGATCTAGTTTCCCACAACGCTTCAAATGTGTCATCATCCGATCTATGGTGTAACGGTATTCCCCTATTTCTTCAATAAAGAGAATTTTGCCTTTCATATCAATGTCTACCAAAGAACCTACTTGATCATTTACAAGGGCTAAATTTCCACCGACAACTACTCCTTGTGCACTTCCAATTCTGTTCAACGGAGAAGCTTCGGCTAAAAGAGGCTCTAAACCTTCACCAAATAAAAATTGCTTTAGATTTTCCCTAGAAGGAAGAGAATCTTCTAAACCCATTTGAGCTAACATACAAGCATGCAAACTCTGTACATTTTCGCTATTGATTTTATAATGTAGGGCAGTAATATCGCTAAAACCAATAAGCCACTTTGGGTTCTCTACAAATTTGGTCATATCAATTTGATCCAAAATTCTAGTTAGCCCATAACCACCTCTTGTACATAAAACAGCTTTTACCTCAGGATGGTCAAATGCCCACTGAATATCTTCAAGTCGTTGTTCATCTGTAGCGGCAAGAGAACCATAACTATCTCGGATATACTTACCCTCCAGTACATTAAGCCCCCAAGATTCTAAATAAGAAAAACCGGCCTCAATTTTGTTTAATGGCGCAGGACTAGACGGGGCAATAATCGCAATTGTATCGCCTTTTTTTAAAAAACTGGGTTGTTTCATCTTGAATTAAAATAGTTAGTTCAAAAAAAACCTGTCATCAGTGTTGATGACAGGCTTCATATTGAATATTGCAAAAATATTATTTAGCTACTTTCACTTTCTCAATCACTTTACCAGTGATATCGTCTTTTCCATTATTGAAAAGAAGCATTGTAATTGGTAATACTTGAGAGTATCCCGCTTCTTTAGCGACATCCTCAATACCTTTTACAGCTTTTTGTTGCATTGGAATAAGCGCTGCTTGCTCTCTTTGCATCATATCTTGTTGCGACTTTTGTTGGAACTCTTTCAAGCTTGCATCCAATTGTTGTAACTCTCTTTCTTTTTCTTGAAGAACTAAAGGTACCCAAGTCTCTCTGTTTGCAACGTATTCTTTATACTTTGCTTCAAACTCTTTTTGTTTATTGATAAATGAAGCTTCCAATTGCTTACCGTAACTCTCTAATTGAGTCATTTGTGTTTGGTACTCAGGCATTGCTCTGATTACACTATCCAAATCTACATAACCAAATTTTGTTTGTGCAGAAGCAGAACCCATACCCACTGCCAAGAAAGCTACTAAAGCAAAAATAAATCTAAGTTTCATTGTATATAGTCTTTTAAATATTTCGAAATAATATTGGCTTAGTTAAGCATTTTATCGATAATCTTCTGTGTATAATCCTCCACATCAGATCCGTATAAAAGAATCGTAGAAGGAAGCACCACATCAATACCTTCAGCTTCTGCTACAGTTTTGATACTTGCATCCATCTTTTCTTTGATAGGCTTCAATAACTCTTGCTCTTTTTTCAATACTTGAAGTTGAGCTTCTTGTTGCAATTGGTAAATCTCTTGCTCTAGAGCTTGAAGTCCTCCAATTTCCTCTTGAAGTTGTTGAGGCGTCATAGATTGTTGTTGCACTTGAAGATTCTGCTGCTTTTGCTGAAACTCCTTTACTTTAACATCTATACGACCTTGGAATTGCTTTTTATATACTTCTAATCTTTTCTGCGAATTTTTAAACTCTGGCATCGCTACCTTGATGCTGTCCATGTTTACATAAACTGCTTTTTGCGTTTGAGCAAAAGAAACAGTAATGCTCATGATCATTACAGCAAAAAAGCTGTATAAAACTTTTTTCATGCTTATAAAAAACTTAATTGGTTAAATCCTTCCTCCTAAAAATTCGAATTAGCGCTACGAAAATACTAATTATGAATTATAACTTCCCACTTTTTTTAAGACAACTACTTCTTTTATTTCGTTGTGTCTTCAGGGTCACCTAAATCTAACTCTTCCAATACAAAATCTGTGTAATTGTGCTTAGGATCAGAATAGATCATGATAAGATCAGCAGATTTATCAAATAAAAATTGTAGCTTTTTTTTCTTACAAACAGTTTCTGCTGCTTTCGCAATCTGATCTTGTATTGGTTTTACTAGTTCTTGGCGCTTCAAAAAGAGGAGTCCTTCATAGCCAAAGGCATTGTTCTGATACTTATAAAGCTCATCTTTAACAGTGGCTATTTCGGCTAATCGCTCTTCTTTCATTTCTTCAGTGAGTAGAATCTCATCTTGGAGGTACTCACGTTCCATGTCATCGATCTTCTTTCTACGATCTTTAATTTCTTGTTTCCACTCACTCGCAAACTCATCAAGCATCTTCTGAGCTTCCTGATATTCGGGCATTTGATCCATGATCACTTGCGTATCAATATATCCGAACTTCTGAGCATAAGCAGAAATTGAAATCGAAAAGGTAAAAAGGAGAAGAAATAAAGATTTCATATCTTTTTTAATATTGATCGAGAAGCATTTTAACAAAAAAAATTCAGATATAAGAATGATCGTATAAGTGAAAACTGAATTTTTGGAAAATTTATGATAAAGCAATAAAAAAGCCCCTCAATAGAGGGGCTATATATAATATTTCTAAGTCTATCTGAAAGTCTGACCAATTGTAAAGTGGAACTGGCTTCCTCCGATATTCCCTGTTCCAGGAACATCATCAAATCCGTATCCCCAGTCAATCCCCAGCATACCAAATGCAGGCATAAAGATACGAGCACCAAAACCTGCCGAGCGCTTCAAGTCAAATGGATTGAACTCATTAAATGTCGCCCAGTTGTTTCCTGCCTCAGCAAAACCTTGTACATAAATAGTAGCTGAAGGGTTTAGAGAAACAGGGTAACGTAATTCAAGTACATATTTGTTATAAACGGTACCACCTTCTCCATTTGTTGATGGAGGAATAATCGAACCGTTAGGATAACCTCTCAAACCGATAGTCTCTGTACCTAACAAATAGTTTTGGTAAGTAATACCGTCACCACCCAAAATGAATCTTTCAAATGGACCTAAGCCTTTTTCATCGTTATAAGAACCTAGGAAACCAAGGTGTGCACGAGTTGCCAATACCAAATCACCCACTAGCTTTTGATACCAGAAGTTATCAAACATCCACTTATGGTACTCAACTAGTTTGAATCGGTCATCATTTGTAATCTCTGGATCGCTAAAATCTTTATCAGAGAATACAGAATATGGAGGAGTCAAACTGATTTGCAATTGCATCTGAGAACCTTGTCTTGGATAAGTTGGGTTATCTACAGAGTTACGTGCAAATGTTGTATTGAATGCTAAGTTGTACGAACGTCCTGTATCATAAGAACCAAATCCTGTAGCTCGGAAGTTATCCAAGTTGTAGATACGGTAACTGATCGAGTTACTCATCGTAAACCAGTCATCTGGCCATGTCAGACGTCTACCTAAACCAACTGTAATACCTCCAATTCCAAGAGATCCTGTTACATTGTTACTTGCGTCAAACAATCTCTCAACTGAATACTGGAAACTCACAGACAATGAGTTTGGTTTTCTACCTCCTAACCAAGGCTCTACAAAACTCAAAGAATATGTTTGGTAAACTTTACCGTTTGCTTGAACTCTCAATGAAAGCTGCTGACCATCACCTGAAGGAAGTGGTCTCCACTTACTAAAGTCACCTACATTTCTTAGAGAGAAGTTATTAAATACAAGACCTACTGTACCTACAAATCCGTAGAAACCTCCCCAACCACCAGAAAGTTCAATCTGGTCATTTGGTTTTTCTTCCAAACTATAAGCAATATCTACAGTACCTGTTGACATGTTTGGAAGTGGATTGATACCAATTGTCTCAGGGTTAAAGTACCCCATTTGCATCAATTCACGTTGTGTACGAATCAATAAAGAACGGTTGAACTTATCACCAGGAAGTGTTCTCACTTCACGGTGAATAACGTGGTCACTTGTCTTTGTATTACCCGATACTAAAATCTTACTGATTGATGTTTGCTCCCCTTCTGAAACTCTCATTTCAATATCAATTGAATCTTCTTCAACCAATACCTCTACAGGAGTAATTCTTGAGAACAAATAACCATCATCCATATACAATGCTGATACGTCTCTTCCTTGAGGGTTAAATGTAAGACGAGTCTCTAGCTCACTCTTATTATATACATCCCCTTTTTTGAAACCTAATACAGCTGCAAGTTGCTCATCTGTATACTTATAGTTACCAACCCAGTTAATATCTCTGATATAGAAACGTTGACCTTCATCGATCTCCATTTCTACACGTACCATTTCTTTTTCGTCTACAATAATATCAATTACTGTATCTCTAACGATTTGGGCATTTCTATATCCTTCTTCGTTATAGAAATCAATAACATTGGCTTTATCTGTTTCGTATTCTTCAAGAATGAACTTTGAAGGTGTAAAGATTCTGTAGAAGCGCTTTTCCTTTGTCTTCTTCATCTTACGTTTTACAACCTTCTCTTCAATTTGCTCTACGCCATCCAGTTTGATTTCATCAATTTTTACTTTCTTTTTCTTATTGACTACAAACTTTAGAATAATACTATTTGAAAGTACTGGATCTTTCTCCTTAATGACTTTTACCTCACAATTTTTAAATCCTTTTTCAGCATAGTGCTTCTGGATAATATTTACTGAGTTTTTCAACATTGGATCAGTCACAATACGACCTCTCATCAAGTTGATTTTGTCTTCAAGTGTACTGGCTTGTCCTTTTGGAATGCCTTCAAAAGAATACTTTGAAAGTTTCGGACGTTCACTAAGTTCAATCTGAAGGTAAACATCAGATCCTTTAATTTCTGATACAGAGATGGATACATCTCCCACAATACCAAGACGCCAAAGCTTTTTAATGGCATTTGATATATCTTCTCCCGGTATCTTTATTTTGTCTCCTACTTTAAACCCTGCAATATTGATCAAAGCGTTTTTGTCATTGAATTGAGCTCCAACAACATTCACACCTGCAATCGTATATTCAACGGGAGCGGCATAGCTAATTCCATAATCGCTTCTATAAGATTTGGTATCTAGACCAAATTGGGCAAAGGCATTGCCGGATACCAAAGCAAGAAGCAGCGGTAATAAAAGATACTTAAAAAGTCTCAAACCGTTTTGATTCATTATTCCCAACACTGTAACTTTTACATCTATTCTGTAGGATCCAAAAAAATGATTCTATTAACTACTCACTTGTTCGCTTGTCATCCCAAATCGTCTTTCTCGATTTTGATAAGCATACAGTGCTTCGTGCAGCGTGTGCTTACGAAAATCAGGCCATAGGGTCTCAGTGAAATATAATTCAGAGTAGGCTAATTGCCAAAGCATGAAATTACTAATACGTTGTTCCCCACTGGTACGAATCAATAATTCTGGATCAGGTATATTACGAGTACTTAAATTTTCGGTGATAGTGTCAAGGTCAATCGCATCTTCCTCAATCAAACCTGCTGCAACCTTTTTAGAAATATTTTTGATTGCATTGAGCATGTCCCACTTCCCACTATAATTCAAAGCAAGAATGAGGTTGAGTCCTGTGTTATTAGCAGTCATTGACATGGCTTCTTTTAAGGATTTTTGACAATTCCTTGGCATGGCCTCAAGATCACCAATAACTGATAATTTGACTTTATTCTCGTGAAGGCTACTGATTTCTTTATCTATAGTTTTAACTAACAGTTGCATTAAGGCATCTACTTCCAATTTAGGACGATTCCAATTTTCTGTAGAAAATGCAAATAGTGTAAGGTATTTCACCCCTAGTTCACCACACCCCTCTGTTACTTCTCTGACCGCTTTAATAGCACTCTGATGACCAAAAACACGTCTAGCGCCTTGTTTTTTAGCCCATCGTCCATTCCCATCCATGATTACGGCTATATGCTCCGGGATATTTGTCAGATCAATCTTCTCTTTCATTTATACTACAGTCTTAGTTAATGCTTACACATTTTGCTAATGATCAACAAAAATAGTCTTATAAGTTAGTTTCACAAAATAGTTCCTTCATTTCGCCTTGATCTATCAATAATTTCTTAATAAAAATTTATTCACGTTTATTCGAAATTTATAAATCCAAAGTTACAATGTTTCAGTTTTCACAAACCTTTTCTTTCATTTAAGAAGATTTAACTGCAAAAGATAATTTTGATTTACCTATATGGGATTATTTCTGGACGCCTACTTTCAAAACCTTTAATCTCAAAAGGGATACTAGTACTCAGCCGTATACTAAACTTCGACTGTTCGGGTATATCATTGGGTATATAGCCTATTTCTAACTCCAAAATATTAATTGACAAGTTTTCATTTAGTGTCCGAAGTCCGAAGCCAAGACTATGGTACCTAGGAGATTTAAAAATACTGTCAGATGTATTTTGTGCAATCGTACCAACACTCCAAAATCCAAAAAACGCAATCTTAAAGCCATAAAACTGATAAGGGCTGAAGAATACAATTTCAGGCTCAACTACAGCTCTTTTTTTTCCAAAAAGTTCACGTGATCTCACATTATTCAAACCTACATCTCTGTTCAAAATGACAGAATCACTTTCAAAGCGATTAATTCCATTTAAATAATTGAGATTGATGAAGTAGCGAAAATTCCAGTCTCCTTTTCTAAAAAGTCTAGAGAAGTGAACAAGCTCTACATTGATCACCCCTTGATCTAAACGAGCACTATCTATAAAACTTCCTAAATTGAGTTCTGCCCGATAATACCCCCCTTTCTTATTTTTTTGACCAGAAGCAACAGTTACAGCACCATAATAGCGGTCTTCAAATTCTCCATTTTCATATCCGCCTGTAAATTGAAGAAGGTGCCCGAGTGGAATATCCTCTGTTCTACCAAATCCACGTACTAAAGAAGTGACATAGAATTTACGATCAGACACACCAATATTTGCCAAATACTGATCATAATTATGATAATTGTAATTGAGGTTTTCCTCAACAGCAGGTCTAATCGTATAATTCTGCCGATTAAAACCAACTGAAGTGATCAAGCGATAATTATATTCATTGCTAAGTTTATATGCTCTACCAAACCATGCATCTGCAAAGGTACCTTCAGTATCCATCCGATTACCTAAAGTATCAATTTCTAAGGCCCGTCTTCGCAATTCATAGCGTCCTCCAACACCTCCTGCATATTTAGTGAGTGGAGAGAAAAACTCTCTTTCTAAGCGAATCCCTTGCAATTCCCGATCTGCATGCGACTCATAATCACCTTCTAGTCTGATAAATGAACCTCCAATATTTACAATTTCATACTCAATATCTACGCCTAAATTTGGTGGTTCATCTCCTCTATAAACTCCTTCGAGTGTAAGGCGGTGTCCTAAACCTGCAATATTGCCATGTCTCAATCCGAAATCAAACCTAGAAGTAGAGCCGTAAGAGCCAACAGGAATAATAGCCCATTGATCTTTTGTCACAATTTGTAAAGACACAGAATCTTCTGATTGGGTAGGAAAAAGGTTGATACGGGCATCTTTAATAAATGACAATTGACGGATAAGACGCTCACTGTCATACATTTTAGCAGCAACGACCTTTTCACCTTTTTTTACGATCAAGTTATTTCGGACAACATGCCTTCGCGTTAGCGTATGAATTTTATTAGCCCAAGCCTCAAAACGATCGACACTTGCCCTACTATAGCCATCTACACTTGTACCAAAAGGGGGAAGCCGTATAATCTCAACATCTTTAATAATTTTTCCTTCATATGCAGTCCAATATTCTTCCCTCCGAGAATCTCGAACTTTAGCCGGTTTGTTATTACTTCGATCAAAAAACCAAGAATACAACTGTCTTCCAACTCTACTCTGATCCGCTTTAATCTTCAAAGAATCTAAAAACTGCTCTGTTCGTTCCACATCCAAAGAGTCAAAACTGTACTCCATATCTACAGGGACTTCTAACACAGTATCTCGCTCAAAAGAGTAGACACTATCCCCGATTACGATAGACTGATATGCTCTCACTCGAATTGTCTGATAAACCTTTAGGGAATCGTCTTGAGCAAAACCTAAAAGTGTTTCAAACAACAGAATAATCAGCAGTATTATTTTTTTAGAGCTTTTGAAACTCAAGCTATTCATTTAAAACTATCGGCCTTTGGTTTTTAGTGATAAAAAGCTTCCTCTTTTCAATTCTGTAAACAGTGAATTTATATGGTTTAGCTTTAGTCAAGCTATTAAAAAAGCTATATGCTGAGGAAATTGTATTATATTTATTTACAAAAAAGCTAATAATTGTTCAATACCAACACAATTTCCAATAAACAATCTTTAATATGCTGAAAAAATCAATTTTATACTTTTCACATACTATCCAAAAGCTGAATGAACATATTGGAAAAGCGATCTCTTGGCTTGCTCTTCTTTTAGTTTTACTAATCTGTCTAGATGTATTTCAGCGCTACGTTCTGAGTTACTCCACACCTGCTATTGCTGAACTTGAGTGGCACTTATTTGCAATTCTTTTTCTTATTGGAGCGGCTTACACCTTAAAACACGATAAACATGTTCGAGTAGATGTGTTTTACAATCGTTTTTCACCTAAAAACAAAGCACTCGTAAATATCTTTGGTACTATTCTTTTTCTCTTTCCATTTGCGTGGATTATACTCAAGGCTAGTATTCCATATATTGAAGCATCTTACGCCATCAACGAAAGCTCTACTGACCCAGGTGGATTACCTGCTCGTTACCTGATCAAATCAAGTATTTTTATTGGTTTTACACTATTGCTCCTTCAGGGATTTTCTCTAATCATCAACTCCATGTTAGTCATTTGGAATCAAGAAGATTAAACACATCACATCAAGCTAACTTTACTAAATCATGATTGTCCTTTTACTTTTTGCTACCTTATTCATTGCCTTACTTTTTGGCTATCCTGTTGCTTTTACATTAGCAGGTGTTTCTATTATTTTCGGATATTTCGTTTTTGGGATAGACCTTTTCTACCTTCTTCCATTACGTATTTTCGGTACGATGAGTAATCAGTTACTGATGGCTGTTCCGCTATTTGTATTTATGGGGGTAATGCTTGAGAAATCCGGTATAGCAGAACGACTACTGAATATTATGAGCCTTTTGCTTGGGCGTTTGAGAGGGGGACTCGCTATTTCAGTCATTTTGGTAGGAACGATGCTCGCTGCTTCCACAGGAATAGTAGGCGCGACAGTCGTTACTATGGGTTTGCTCAGTCTGCCTATTATGCTGAAAAAAGGATACAGACCTGAGATAGCAACAGGCGTGATTGCTTCATCGGGGACACTCGGGCAAATCATACCTCCAAGTATTGTACTTGTTCTTCTAGGAAGTGTTATGAATGTTTCTGTCGGAGATTTATTTATAGGTGCTGTCATTCCTGGCATTTTGCTAGTCGGACTTTATATCGCTTATATTTTTATTTTGAGCATTGTCCGACCAAAAGATATCCCATCAATCTCAACCGATGCTTTAACTGAATTCAAAAATCAAGAAGGCTTTGTAAAAACTATTATCAGTGCTTTTGTTCTTCCGTTCTTACTTGTCTTAGCGGTATTAGGCTCCATTTTCACAGGTATTGCCTCTCCTACTGAGGCTGCTGGAGTTGGTGCTTTTGTTGCGACTTTACTGACTGCATTTGAGAAAAAATTAAATCTCAACATTCTAAAAGAAGTCATGCGAGAAACTACATTTCTCACGAGTATGGTATTTCTGATTCTAGTAGGGGCAACTTCTTTTGGTCTTGTTTTTAGAGGTATTGGTGGGGATGAAATTTTAATTTCGTTTATTCATTCTTCAGAATTATCACCAATAGGATTTTTACTCATTGTCATGCTGGGGATGTTCATTCTTGGCTTCTTTATCGACTTCATAGAAATCGTTTTTATTTTCATGCCTGTAGTCACCCCTATTTTCCAAGCTTATGACATGAATTTAGTTTGGGTAGCCATCTTGGTTTCTCTGAATTTGCAAACCTCATTTCTGACTCCTCCATTCGGATTTTCATTGTTTTATTTAAAAGGCGTTGCGCCGCCATCGGTTCGAACGTCTCACCTGTACAGAGGTATCATCCCTTTTATCCTAATCCAATTATTGGTACTTAGTATCGTGATGTTTTTCCCAGAAGTAGTTACTTTTTTAGGTTCTCAATAAAACGTGATCGTATCCTAACAAGCTCAAACATAAGCTAATTTGCAAATCTTGTTGTTCTATAAGTATTACTTTCGTTGATGTAGTAAATACACCTCGATATAAAAATCACAAAATACTTATGGCAAAACTTAAAGGGATAAAACTTGGGCTTCTCCCCAAGCTCATCATTGCAATATTTATAGGAATCGGCTTAGGTAACTTAGATTATTTCTGGATCATTCGCCTCTTGGCTACTTTCAATGAGATTTTCGGGAATTACCTAGGCTTCATGATTCCACTAATCATTATCGGATTCATTGTACCAGGAATTGGAGATTTAGGAAGTGGAGCAGGGAAACTACTAGCCCTTACCGCTGGTTTAGCGTACTTATCCACAATCACGGCAGGTGCTATAGCTTATGGTGTGAATTCGGTGGTCTTACCCAATTTATTGGAAACAGGTTCCTTTTCATTAGAGTCTTTCTCAACCTCAGAAGGCGGCATTACTCCTTATTTCACTGTTGAAATGCCTCCACTTATGGGAGTAATGTCGGCTTTGTTATTAGCATTTACACTTGGACTCGGGATCACTATTCAGAAAGGGAATGCATTAAAAAACATAGCAAATGAGTTCCAATTGATTATAGAGAAAATAATTACACTAATTATCATTCCTCTACTTCCGTTTCACATTGCTGGTATTTTCGCCCAGATGACTTACACTGGTCAATCCACTTTAGTCTTATCCGTATTTATCAAAGTATTTCTAGTGATTTTTGCACTTCACTTTATAATGCTTTCTATCCAATATACCATTGCTGGAATCTTAAGTAAACAATCGCCTCTAAAACTATTAAAGACGATGCTTCCTGCATATTTTACGGCCATTGGTACACAATCTTCGGCAGCGACTATTCCTGTTACGCTTCGACAAGTCATCAAGAATAATGTAAGAGAAGATATAGCAGACTTTACGGTTCCATTATGTGCCACAATTCATTTGTCTGGTAGTACGATTACACTTACAAGTTGTGCAATGGCTATTATGATGCTTAACGGTATGCCTACAGAATTTGGGGCTATCTTCGGTTTTATAATGATGCTAGGTGTGACCATGATTGCAGCTCCGGGTGTTCCTGGTGGTGCTGTAGTGGCTGCACTTGGCTTGCTCGAAACCATGTTAGGTTTCCCGCCTACCTTAACTTCTCTGATGATTGCTCTTTATATGGCTCAAGATAGTTTCGGTACAGCTTGTAATGTCACAGGAGATGGTGCAATTTCTATTATGGTTGACCAACTTTCTGGAACGAAAAAATAATTTCCAACATATTATGAATAGAAAAGGTCAATAGAATTTAAGTTTCTATTGACCTTTTTTTGAATGAGGAAAACTATAGTCTTTAAATCTCTAAAACCTTAAATTCAACCCTTCTATTCATCTTTTTTGACTTATAATCTCGTTTTTGGGTAAGTGGCTTTGTACTTCCAAAAGCCTGTGTCTGAATACGATTCTCTTCAATACCATTATCTTTAAGGTATTTCTTCACCGTCTGAACTCTTTGTTCCGAAAGCGCTAAATTAATTTCAGGATCACCATCTAAATCCGTATGTCCTTCCAATAAGATTTTCAAGGTCGGATTTCCTTCTAGAACAGCCAACAATCGTTGTAATTCCGTCACTGACTCATACATTACCTCCGCTTTACTTTGCACAAAAATCAAATCCTTTAAATTAATTCGTTGTCCAATTTTCAGTGGGTGCAACACAAGGTCAATCTGAGCATACGAACTCTCACCAGAAAGCTCCACTTTTTGCTCAGAAAGGTAATATCCTTTCACATCAGACTTGAAAGTAAAACTTTGAGAAGCAGGTAAAATCACCTTAAACTCTCCCGTTTTCAGATTAGGAGTGAAAAAACCCTCTGTCTTACCTTCACGGTTCTGATACATGACTTGAGCAAAGATATTTTCATTTGTTTCTGCATCATAAATTCTTCCACGCACTTCTACTACTTTCTTTGGGGCTAAATTTTTAGGTACATTAAACGTATAGATATCAGCTCCTTTCCCTTCTGTATCTAAGCTCACATAAAAGCCTTGTTTCCCTTTCGCATCCATACAGAATGAAACCTGAGAACCTTCATTATTGACTTTCTTTCCTAAATTCACTGGTTTAGACCAATTCTCCCATGTCTCATCCAAACGCTTACTCATATAAATATCAGCCTGTCCGTAGCCGCTATAACCTGTAGAAGAAAAGTATAGTGTTTCTCCATCAGGGGCCAAGAAAGGTGTCATTTCATGAGATGCTGTATTGATCGAACTGCCAAGATTTAAAGGAGCTGACCACTTTCCACCTTCACCTCTAAAACTCACATAAAGATCTCTTTCGCCAAACGAATAATCTGTTTGTTGAATAGACATAATCATCACCCGATTATTCGTTGCTAAATAGAAGTCTCCAATATTTGAATTATTCTGAAAATCTGGAATTTCAAGAGGAACAGGTAATCGATCTGAGTTTTCATTTGCTATAGAAAGTCCTTTCGCCATTTCTCCATTCTCTAAATACACATTACCCAATAGCATATTCCCATTGAGATCAATTGCACAGACATAATTATTCCCTGTATTATTAATCGGAGGACTTAATAATTTAGGTGTACCCCAATAGTTTCCTTTTCGGTCAACATACCAAATATCATCCATTTTTTTGTCACCATAATTTTTAGGATGACCTCTTCGTACAAAGTACAATCTATTCCCGTCAGGACTAATGACTGGGTTGATTTCATCGAATGATGTATTTAAAGCGCCCTTTACTTTCTCTACCTTAAACTCCATCAACTCTTTCCCCTCATAAACAACAATTTTAGGCTTCACCTCACTATCAGAAATTCCTATGGCATCAATATGATTAAAACCTTTCACCTTTGAAGTTGACAGGAGAACCTTCACTTCTTTTACTTTATAATCGGTGAGTTCGGGCAACATATAAGAATATAATCCTCCTTTTGTTTTTGAATTTTTGAACTCGTCTTTTGTATAAACAACATGATATCCATTCCCTTCATCGATAAACATGATTTTAGATACAGCTCCTGGGTTATACGTTTCTGCAACCAATACTTGTTTTACTGCTTGCGCTTCAGCAAAACGTACATGAATCCATTCGGGAAAACTTGAAGAAGGAGAAGCTGGCGACCAAGCGCAACTAGAATTTCCTATTGCAGGTAATTTATTAGGTTCGCCTAAAGCTTGTGTTGCTTTATATTGGGTATTAATCTTTCCTTTTAATTTATACTCAGTAGAAACGCCTACCACTTCACTAGCCCACTGAACTTTTTGAGCAATAGAATATGGTATAGCGAAAACTAATAAACAGAGAAAAAGAATAAGTTTAGGTAATTGTGGTTTCATACAACTATCAATTGACGGTTTGAATATCACCAAAGAATCATCTGGCTTAAAGTATTGAAAGATGTAAAAAAACACATTTGAAAAAATGTCAATTCGCAACTGTATCTCACACAGTTACCTTTTACTAGCATAATACATTTTCTAAGTTCAGGCATTTTCATACATAGGCGATAATACATCACTTTACTAAGAAAAGTCACTTTAAATAAGTACAATGCTTAATTGATTAACCTCTATCGTCTATTTTATACTTCCCTTTTTAACCCATTATTCACCCAATATCAATTATTTTGACTCCAAAAATTATACTTCAAGCCAAAACGCTATTCTTAAGCCTTTTATTCTTCATCTCATTACAGAATATTTCAGCTCAAGTGGGATGGGTTAATGAAATTCATTACGACAACAATGGTAGCGATAGTAACGAAAACATTGAAATAGCCGTACTTACAAGCTCTATTTCAGACTATAACCTTCTCAATCTACACCTAATAAATGGAGCAGATAATCAGATTTATGCTTCTGTAGACATAGGAGTCAATTATAGTTCAATCTCTACAAATGGAGCGTACACTATTCTGACTTGGGAAAAATCTGGTATCCAAAATGGTAGCCCCGATGGTGTATTGCTCACCTACAATGATATTCTTCTAGACTTTATCAGCTACGAAGGGAGTTTGAACAACATTTCTGTAGCGGGATTCACTGATATTTCATCTACTGATATAGGAGTCGAGGAATCCAATACAACTCCCTCCAATTACTCACTCCAAAGAACAGGGATTGGAACTGATGCCACATGGACCACTCCTTCAGCTGCTTCTTTAGGAACTGAAAATAGCGCAGTCGGGCAAAACCTTAATGCGACTCCTAGAATACAAGAGTACAGCCCAAATGAAACAGCTATTTATTACCAAGCTGAAACTGAAATCACACTCACATTCTACAATGAAGTAACACTTACGGATGGTTGGTTTGAGCTTCTAGGAAGTAGCCAAGGAACAATTCTATGTGAAGCTTCTACCTCTGATCAAAAAAGCTTTACACTCAGCCCTCAAGAAAGTTTTGATTATGGACAATCCATTACAGTAAACTTATATGCAAATAAAATTGCGAATGCTGATAACCCAACTCAGTTTATGGATGAGGATATTTCTTTTTCTTTTGATATCACTCCCAAAGTTCTTATCAATGAAATATTAGCCGATCCTCACAACTCTCTTTCCTTTGGAGATAGCAATATAGATGGCATTCGAGATGCTTATGATGATGAGTTTATCGAATTTGTTAACCCCACTCCTATTGATCTTGATATTTCTAATTGGACAGTTACAGATGCTGAACTTGAGAGGCATGTTTTTGAAGATGGAACCACCTTAAAGGCAGGAGAAGCAATTATTGTTTTTGGAGGGGGAAACCCAAATGCAAATTTTGGTTGTGCTCAATATGTAATTTCATCAAATGGCTTTTTAGGCTTGAACAATACCGGTGATATCATTAGTATCAAAGATGAAAATGGGAATTTAATTGATCAAGTCACTTACGGAAGTGATGCGAACTCAGATCAATCCATCACAAGACAAAGAGATGCACTCGGAAAGACTTTTTCAACACATTTATCCATTAGTGAAGACTACTTTTCTCCTGGCGTTCAAACGGATCTCACTCCTTTTGCAGATAATAATTGTCCATCTATTTCATTTACAGCTGATACTTTTGAAGTTACAGAATCGAACTCTGAGTTATTTGAAACTAACAATATCGTAAAAGTGAAAAGAGATGGAGACCTTTCTGGCGCTCTAACAATTGAAATACATGACTTAGAAAGCGGTGACGCCACTGGAGGAAATAATCCTGATTTAGGGATTGATTATGACAATAGCGAATTCCCAATAGAAATAATTTTCTCGAATGGTGAAGGAGGTGAAAAAGCAATCAATATCCCAATTCATGGAGATACTGAACTTGAAAGCAATGAAACCATCCATCTTTCAATTCAAATAAAAGAAGCTGAAACACTCCCATATATTTCTCCTGTTGAGACTGTATCACTCTCTATCATTGATGATGAAAATATCACACTTCCTATTCAATTGATTTCCTTTAAGGGAGAAATAGAGAACTACAATTTGTCTTTGAATTGGGCGACAGTCTCTGAAGTAAATATCAAATCCTTTGATATTGAGACTTCGGAAAACGGAATAAATTGGATGTCAATAGACAGAGTAAATGCAAATGGTTTTGAAGCTGCTATTCAAAAATACCAATGGAGAAAAAACGTATTTCCTAGTAACCCCAAATATGCTAGACTCAAGATTAAAGAATCCGATCATCAATATTCCTACACAGATATTCTTCCACTTACCAACACTCAAAAGGCTAATATTTTAGTTTACCCATCACAGATAGAAAGTGGCCAGCTCATTCATATTCAAAGTCCCTCTGTAGCACTTCAAGAAACTGAGATTTACAACTTATTTGGTCAACTCATTTACTACAGAAAATTTACTGAGAACATTTTTAAAATACATCTTGATATTCCTTTACAAAATGGCTTTTACCTTATTCATACTATCGATCAGCTTGGAAAAAGGCATATCCAAAAGATTATAGTAGAATAAAAAAACGGGATAACTCTAATGAGTTATCCCGTCAATATCTAATTAAATACGAAGTTGATTAAGCATCAACATTAGCGTATTTAGAGTTTTTCTCGATGAATTCACGACGAGGTCCTACTTCATCTCCCATTAGCATAGAGAACAAGTGATCAGCTTCTGCTGCTGACTCAATCTCTACTTTGTTTAGACGACGGAACTCAGGATCCATTGTCGTACTCCAAAGCTGCTCAGGGTTCATTTCTCCAAGACCTTTGTATCGTTGTACGTTTACTTTTCCTTCTTCTCCACCAAACTCTGCAATTGCATTGATACGATCTTCTTCAGTCCAGCAATAGCGTTCTTGCTTACCTTTCTTCACTAAATAGAAAGGAGGCTGAGCGATATATACATAACCTTTTTCGATCAACGACTTCATATAACGGAAGAAGAATGTCAAGATCAATGTACGAATGTGGCTACCATCCACATCGGCATCGGTCATGATTATGATCTTGTGGTAACGAAGTTTTTCAAGGTTTAAGGCTTTTTCATCCTCTTCTGTACCGAAAGATACACCAAGAGCAGTGATAATATTCTTGATTTCCTCGTTATCGTAAATTTTATGCTCTTGTGCTTTCTCAACATTCAAGATTTTACCCTTCAATGGCAAGATCGCTTGGAAGTTACGGTCACGACCTTGTTTTGCCGAACCACCCGCAGAGTCACCCTCCACTAGGTATACTTCACATTGAGCAGGGTCTTTTTCAGAACAGTCAGCCAATTTACCTGGCAAACTAGTCGTAGTTAAGACGTTTTTACGCTGAACCATTTCTCTCGCTTTACGAGCTGCATGACGTGCTTGCGCAGCCAAAACTACTTTAGAAATGATTTGCTTCGCTTCTTTTGGATGCTCTTCCAAGAACGTAGCAAGTGTCTCAGACATTGATGAATCTACAGCTCCTGTTGCTTCAGAGTTACCCAATTTTGTTTTTGTCTGACCTTCAAATTGCGGTTCTGGTACTTTCACAGAAACAATTGCTGTCAAACCTTCACGGAAGTCATCTCCAGAAATGTCCACTTTTGCTTTTTCAAGCATACCCGAACGATCTGCATAAGACTTCAACGTACGTGTCAAAGCTCTACGGAAACCAGAAACGTGTGTACCACCTTCATAAGTGTTGATGTTGTTTACATATGAGTAAACATGCTCAGAGTATGAGTCATTGTACAACATCGCAACTTGAACTTGGATACCAGATTTCTCACCTTCCATATAGATTGGCTCAGGAATCAGTTTGTGACGAGTAGAGTCCAAATAAGCTACAAACTCTCTCAAACCACCTTCAGAGTAGAATTCATCCGAAATTGGATTTCCTTCTTCATCCATTTCACGAAGGTCTTTCAACTTGATTCTGATACCTGCATTCAAGTATGCCAACTCACGAAGACGTGTTGCTACAGTTTCGTAGTTGTATACACTTGCCGTGAAAATATCAGTATCAGGCCAGAAATGAACCGTTGTACCGTGAATATCAGTGTCACCGATTACCTTAGCAGGATATTGCGGTTTACCGATTTTATATTCTTGTTGCCAAAGTTCACCATTACGGTGTACTGTAACTTTCAAATCTTTAGATAAGGCATTCACACAAGATACA
The DNA here is from genome assembly GCF_003149185.1 of Sediminitomix flava. NCBI lineage: Bacteria > Pseudomonadati > Bacteroidota > Cytophagia > Cytophagales > Flammeovirgaceae > Sediminitomix > Sediminitomix flava. The sequence continues at coordinate 1,013,948 of NZ_QGDO01000001.1, forward strand.
CCCACACCGTGCAAACCACCTGATACTTTATAAGTATCTTTATCGAATTTACCCCCTGCGTGAAGTACCGTCAAAACGACCTCCAAAGCAGATCTTTTTTCTTTAGGGTGCATATCTGTAGGGATACCACGACCGTCATCTGTTACGGAAATCGAGTTATCCTCATGAATTGTCACTTCAATGTTCTTACAGTAACCTGCAAGAGCTTCGTCAATAGAGTTATCGACAACCTCCCAAATCAGATGGTGTAAACCTTTAACTCCAACATCACCAATATACATGGCTGGACGCTTTCGAACTGCTTCAAGACCTTCCAGTACCTGAATATTGCCTGCTGAATATTCTTTATTCTCTGCCATAGGATTATTTCAAATAAATACGGCTAAAGGTACAATTTTAACTGCATATTTTCAAGCTATAAACCGCCTTTAAACGACTCAAATCATTGCATTTTTCATTTCATAGCACAAGTTCTGAGAATACAGCTCAAAAATGTGCTAATAGTACTTTTCCTTTAACTTAATTCTCTTCTGAAATTCGGTATTAAAACAAAAAAACGGCTAATCTTTGGTAGGAGATTAGCCGTTTCATTTATAAATGGAAATAATGATTACTCATTATCTCTTCTTTTTTCTGCACGAATCTGATTGAGGTCTATTTCCTCGTCTTCGTCTTCCAAATAGAAATCTTCTACTACCTCAAAAATTGGTGTAAACCTCATTTGTTGCCTTCTTACTTCAAAAGTATAAAGCAAACAAGGAAGAAGAACTAAGTTGGTCAACATGGCAATCAGCAGTGTAATAGAAGTCAAAAGACCTAAAGCTACTGTACCACCAAAATCAGATGCTGTGAAAATCACGAAACCAAAGAACAGTACAATAGAAGTATAGAACATACTCGTACCTGTTTCTCTGATACTGATATGAATTGCATTTATAGGATTGTATCGGTGCATTACCAATTCTTGTCTGTATTTCGCCAAGAAGTGAATAGAGTCATCTACAGATATACCAAATGCAATACTAAATACAAGTGCAGTACTTGGCTTTAAAGGGATATCAAGATAGCCCATAATCCCTGCCGTAATCAAGAGCGGAATCATATTAGGAATCAAAGAAATCAAGATCATTCTCAAATTCCCAAAAAGAAGTCCCATGATTATCGCAATCAAGAAGAATGCTAAGAACATACTGTTCTTCAAATTCTCAATCAAGAAATCATTACCCTTGATAAATACTCTTGTCGTACCTGTAATAGCGGCACTCAAACGAGAATCCTCAGTAATTTCATCAAGCCCAGGCCTAATTTTCGTATCAATCAATGAATCCATCTTGATAGAACCAATATCAGCCATACGCATTGATATTCTCAAATAACGTCCTGTTGAATCTACAAAGTTTTTAGACAGGTCAGAACCGCCATTTTCACCAGAATTCTTGAAGTATTTATTGATTGTTGCTAACTCCATTTTTGAAGGCAATCGATAATCTATCGTATCTCCTCCGTTATAAGCTTGATTGGCTGCTTTTAAGAAAGTAGCCATAGAAATAGCAGGTGAAACCTCGTCAATAGAAGATACAAAATCACTTATCTCCTCTATTTTTTCAAAAGTACCTTTTCTTCTATACCCTTTCTTACTGCCTGTATCTACTATAATTTCTAATGGCATTACACCACTAAAATTATCTTCAAAAAATGCCAAATCTTGTCTTACACTAAAACCTTCTGGAAGGTCATCTACCATGTAAGAATTAGATTTCACTTTCATCAGTCCTACAATACTTGCGATTACAATCACAAAAGTGGTAGCGTATACCCAAGTCCTTTTGGTTGTTACTACTTGGTCAATACCATTGATTAACTTACCAGTAGGTGTAAATTCTAAGTGCTTTAGCTGCTTTGTCGTTGGGTCTGGCAAATATGAAAGCACTGCAGGAATGTAAGTCACACTGATCACGAAAGTAGCGAAGATGTTAATCCCTGCTACAATACCGAACTCCATCATTCCTTGAATACCTGTGAAGATCAATACCATAAAACCAATAGCCGTTGTTGTATTGGTAATTAGCGTTACAAAACCGATTTTCTTAATCATTCTTGTAATCGCCTTGATCTTATTCTGATGGTGACTGTATTCTTGATGGAATTTATTGATCAGATAAATACTGTTTGGTATACCTATGACCACCAATATTGGTGGTAGCAATCCTGTCAGAATCGTAATTTTATAGCCTATGAGCCCTAATGTTCCTGTCACCCAAACGATCAGAATACCGATCATCATTAGTGCCACGATCACAGGTGTAAATGATCGGAAGAATAGGAACATTACTAGTACAGTAACACCGATTGAGATACCCAAGAAAAGGCTCATCTCTTTCTTCACCTTCGTAGATGTGATATAGCGGATAAAAGGCAATCCCGACCTGCGAATGTGTAATCCTGTTTCTTCTTCAAAACGATCACATTCCTGAAAAATCTCATCCATCATCGGGAATCGTTTTTCAGAGTTCAGGTAGTCACTCTCAAAAGCTATAACGACTAATGAAGCCCCCGTTTCGGCATTAAATACTTTATTCTCATAAAACTTTTGCTGGCTGAACAGTCCTCTCAAACTATCCAATTCAGCTTGCGACTGAGGCGACTTGTCAAAGACAGGCTTCAGTTCAAATTTCTTTTCGTCTCTGTTTACTACTAATTGTGGAAGGTTGGCTACACTAATAACACTGTTAACACCACTAATCCCTTCAACCTTTTTAGTAAAGCCTTCAAAAGCTTTGTAATTCTCAAACTCAAAGATCTTATCGTCTTCGAAACCTAAAATCAATGCATTGGCATCCTCTCCAAATGTTTCCAAAAATTGGTTGTAATAAACCATTTCGGGATCTGTATCGGGAATGATACGTAAGAATTCATAGGACATTTCAGCCTTTCGCCCTTGCCATCCCATAAAAACGGTAAACAGCAAGAGAGAAATGATAATAAATAAGCGATTTCGGAGAACGACTCTTGTAAATTTTGTCCACATAATTAAAACTAGAAAGACAACCCTCTTTTGTTAATCTTCACCCAAAAAATAACCCCCAACTCTTGGGGGCTTTCAACTTTTATTGATTAAAGCCTAGCATTTTTACGGCTGCCATTGCTGCTTCAACACCTTTGTTACCATGCTTTCCTCCTGCACGATCCAATGCTTGTTGCATTGTGTTTGGTGTAAGAACTCCAAAAATCACAGGTTTATCATATTTCAAAGAAACATTGGTTAAGCCTTGTGCTACAGCATGACAGATAAAGTCAAAGTGTTTTGTTTCTCCTTGAATCACACAACCTAAGCAGATTACTGCATCTACCTCGTCAAGTTGTGCCATATACTGAGAAGCCAAAGTCAACTCATAAGTACCAGGAGCATACTCTTTGAAGATATTTTCTTCTTTTGCACCTTCTTTTAGTAAAGTTTCAACTACACCATTGAACAATGATTCTGTGATGTCAGTGTAATAATCAGACACTACAATCGCAAAACGCTTGTTCGAAATATCAATATCTTTATTTTTTACGTACTCGCTTAAGTTTTTCAGTGATGATGCCATCTTGTACTATCTTAATTTTATCTATGTCAATACCGTGCAAATCTAATAAACTTAATGAATTTGATCGCCTATCTGATTTCTTTATCCTAAGATTTTTTGTAATAAATACAGAATTCTTTTCTATCTTCTTAAGATTCCCGACCTTTTGAATACTAGACTGTGTGTTTACCAACTTAAGTAACACATTATTCCTCAGAATCTAAGCTTGGATGTTAAGTCTAATCTGAAATCGTATTTTTTTAAAGAAAAAATTCATGCAGCAAAAAGAAATCTCATACAATACTCCAGATGGACAGGCCTTTTATGCTTACCAATGGAGCCCCGAACAGAAACCCAAAGCTGTTCTTTGCTTGGTACATGGTTTTGGAGAACACATCCATCGTTACGAACACGTGGCCAAGTTTTTTGTAGACCATCAAATTGCACTTGTAGGTTTTGACCTTAGAGGGCATGGACGTACTGAAGGTAAAAGAGGGATAGTCAGTTCATACGATCAATTAATGGATGATATTTCATTTTTTATTCAGCAGGTAAAAAATGAATTCCCAGACTCATCTTATATTTTGTACGGACACAGTATGGGTGGTAACCTTGCATTGAATTATTTATTGGCAAAATCAAACGAATTTGAAGGGGCTATTATCACGAGTCCTTGGCTAAGCCTTGCTAGCCCGCCCCCTTCTTTTGTTGTTTCTATCGCAAAATTTATAGGTAGTATTTTCCCTAACTTCACTGTGCAAAGTAAATTAGACGAAGAAGGTTTGTCTCGTGATTTAACGGTAGCTCAAGCCTACAAAGCTGACCCTTATGTACATGGCGTAATGGGTACTCAATTATTCACAGGAGTATCTGCTACAGGAAAATCTATAATAGAAAAAGGAGCTAATTTCTCCCTTCCCATGCTTCTTATGCATGGAAATCATGATACCGTAACATCTCACAAATCATCTCAGCAGTTAGCAGATAAAGCAAATGAAAATCTTCTATTCAAAGAATGGGATGAAGCAAGGCATGAACTTCACAATGAAACGAACCAAGAAGAAGTGATGAATTATATGCTTCAGTGGGTTGAAGAGAACATTTTAGTGAAAAAAGCATAGAAATATTTCCTATTTAAAAATCTCCAAATTCATCGATGTGATTTTGGAGATTTTTTATTGCATTTTATAAAGTCCTCGAAAACCAATATCTTGCGCTCGAAAAAGCGTACTTGTACTTTCTTTGATCTTCATTTTGATAAGAGATCGTAATGACTTTTTCATTAGGTAATGCACTTCTGTTACTTCATAAACAGATCAACACATACCTTTGTGTAGAGGGGAATATTTAGAGAAAGAAGAAAAAAGAATGAAATTAATAGCTGTTGAAGCGAATATAGGGGTAGGAAAAAGCACACTTCTACCGAAACTAGCAGATGAAATTGGTTTTACTCCAATTAAAGAAGATGTTGATGACCCAATGTTTACCAAGCTTCTGAAAGATTTTACAGACAATCCTCATGATACTGAGAAACGTCTTACCTTTCAAAAATACATTACAGAAACCAGAGCTAAGTTACTTAACAATATTCCTGAAGGAAATTATCTGATTGAGCGTTCGCTATTTTCAGACCTCATTTTCTCTCAAGTGAATATGTTGGGTATGGAACGCCCTGATGGAAAGTATTTGAGCTACTACTACGACATCATTGACGCTTTGAAGGATTACCCTCAAGTAGATGCTATTGTATATTTGCAAGCAGACCCTAAAGTGAGTTATGAACGCTTGCTTAGAAGAGGTAGAAATGCTGAGGCTGGTACTCCATTTGAGTATATCTTGGACCTTCATAATTATCATGAAGCAGCTTTACCTCAAATCTGTAGAACGTATAACACTCCGCTTATTCGTATAGACTGGAATAACTTTGGTAGTGCAAGAGACATTGCTGATAGATTGAAAAACCAAGATATCATCTAAAGAAAAACACCTCAAGCAAACAAAATGCTTGAGGTGTTTTTTTATATAAACACTATTGAAAATTATAATTTCATAGATACAGAGAACATCACATTTGTTCCTGCCTGTGGGTAATAATAATTCTCAGTGATCAACTCATTATCCCAATAATAACTAAAGGTATAACCATTCGCCTCGTAAGTATGATTAAAGATATTATTAATCTGACAAGCTAGATCAATAGACTTCATGAATCGAGGTTTGATACTGTATGAAAACCTCAGATCATTCACAAAGTAAGCATCTAACTTACGGTTTTCATTCGATGTATTATCCAAATATTGGTCGCCTACATATTTAGAGATAAAACTCACCTCAAAGTTTTTAAATGGACGGTAATTCAATTGCGCACCACCTACTACACTTGGACTAAATGCAATATCTGTATCTTCATAGGTATTATATCTTACAAACTCATCAGTACCCTCTGTGTAATCATAAACAACCTCTGTAAACTCAGCAATTTTATTGATGCTCAAAGCCAAATTGGCTGCAATACTTAACTTTGAATTGAAAGCATAGCTACCATCAAGTTCAATACCCATTCGGTAACTATCATCTACGTTTGTTCTGATATTTGAACCTACATCATTCAATTCACCTGTCACTACAAGTTGGTTAGTATAATCCATCAAATAATAATTCACATTCAATTGTGTATTACTATTTCTGAAACGGTATCCTAACTCAAAGTCGCGAAGAGTTTCATGTTTTGGTGTTACACCATCTAGCGCATCTACAAAGTCAGAACGTACAGGCTCTCTATTCCCAATACTATACGAAGCATATAAAGATGAATTTGGTGTCATTTGGTAGTTGATTCCAAACTTAGGGTTTACGAAATTATAAGTTCCTCCCGTATTGATATCTACAAGGTCATTATCATTTCCTTCTGTACGGTAATGAATGTAGCGATATTGAAGATCTCCGTATAAATTGAGTTTGTCAGACAACTGATAAGAAGCCTTTACATAGGTATTTGCTTCTTGCTTTTTTCCTTCATTGAAGTAATAGCGGTCTCCCCATTTTGCAGGACTCGCTGTTTCAGCCCAAATCACTTCTCCAAAGTGATCGCCCACATACTCATTAGCTGCTCCGCCAATATTTAAACTCAATCGATCAGAAGCATAATTAAGACTTAGCGTAAAACCATAAAAATCATTATCTAACCATCTCTGACGAATCAAATCTGTTTCTGCACCAGATTCCGACACCAATTGGTAATGAGCAGGGTCTTCACCTTCTTTATACTCTTCATAATACCCACGACCTTTTGTGTAATGCAAAGCACCATTCAATGTCCAGTTATCAGATAAATCTTGCGCCAAAATCAACTGATAATGGTCTTGTTGATAATTATCTGTTTGATTTTCGTAAGTATAATAGTTATAAGTTCGGTCTTCTTCCAATAGGTATTCTGGTACTCCCCACCAAGATTGGTATGTTTTTTCTTTTCCTGTCCAAGCATTCAACTTAATCATGGTAGACTCTCCGTAGTATCCTCCAGACACCCAAAGTGACTTAAGATCAGAAAAAGCCCTATCTACATAACCATCTGAAGTAATATTTGATAGTCTGACGTCAAAAGCAAATTTATCATCGATCAGCCCAGTACCTAATTTCACGGTGTTCTTCATCGTATTGAATGTACCGTAAGCATTATTGATTTCAGCATAAGCATCAGGGTTTACATTTTCAGTCTGAATATTTACTGATGCTCCAAATGCTGCGGCTCCGTTGGTTGATGTCCCGACACCTCTTTGTACTTGAAGTTGATCTACCGAAGAAGCAAAATCGGGCATATTCACCCAAAACACATTATGAGATTCCGAATCATTCAAAGGGATTCCGTTTACCGTCACATTGATTCGTGTAGCATCGCTACCTCTGATACGCATCCCTGTATAACCAACCCCTGCACCCGCATCTGAAGTAACAACCATTGAGGGGGTTTGCGCTAAAAGGAAAGGCATATCTTGTCCAAAGTTTTGTTTCTCAATAACCTCTTTATCCAAATTGGTAAATGTCATTGCCGTTTTGTCTGTTGCCCTAAGTGCATTGACAATAACTTGTTCTGTCATGATTACTTTTTCCTCCAAAGCAATCTCGATCGTTGTATTTTGCTTGAGCGTTAGCTTTTGAGTAAAAGTCTGATAACCAAGAATACTAACCTTCAGGTCATAGCTTTCAGCAGGAATGTTATCGAAAGCAAAGTTTCCGTCTGCATCCGTAATTGTTCTGTACTTTGTTCCAAGCAATTGAACATTGGCTGCAATTAATGTTTGATTGTCGTTAGCTGAAGTTACTTTTCCAGTAATACTAAATTGCGCAAAAGCACACACTGGTAATAGCCATACCAGTAAGCCAGATAATAATTGTTTCATTTGAAGTTGTTTAAAATCTGAAGACTAGGAAACGTCTTCGTTTCAACTATCCCCGAATTAGCATTACCTAATCGGGTTGTATGGGTATACTCTCAGCCCGTTGTATTGAGGCACCCCTAGTTGTGAATGTTACGTGATTACAAATGTTTATAAAAAACGGATGCAAAAGTAAGAATTTATTTCGAATTTAGAAGTAGTTCTATATTATTTATCGCCTTCTCAATTCGCTCTTCCTTCAGTCCGCCTATTATAATGACATTACTACTTAGTTTGTTTAGTTCTTTTTGGTACATTTCAAATAACTCATTTCTGAAATGCGGGTGTTCTCGCTGAGGATCAGCTTCCCAAGGTAAATCTGGTTTCATCAAAAAAATAAGATCATACTGCTGTTTTTGTAGTTGATCAACAATCCAAGCATCCGATCGTCCATACTTCACATCCCCCCAAACTTTGAGTACTGTCATTTCTGTATCTACAAAAAGGATTTGATTTGCCATTGGAATCAGCTGCTCTTCTGCTGCTAATTGACCTTTAGCAATGAGAAGAAGGTCTTTTTCTTCATATGGTCTATCCAGTTTTTCGATATAAGTCCGAGCAAACTCAGGAACCCATACCGTCTGATAATGCTTTGCTAAAAGTTCAGCTAAAGTACTCTTCCCACTAGACTCTGGACCTGTAATGGCTATACGGTAAGTTTTTGACATGCTTCTTGTGCTTTCTTTTTCCAAGAGAAATATCCCCAAATAGCTAACAATAGGTAGAAGAAATAAAGTAGGCTACTCAAGTACCAGCCTTTATAAAAATATAATGGAATGGCTAGAAGGTTTGCCAAAATCCAAAAATGCCAATTTTCAACTTTACGCTTTGCCACAAGCCACATCGCTACGAAAGCAGGGGCAGTACTAGAGGCATCCCACCAAGGGACATTCGTATCAGTAAAATGATCGAGAAAAAAGCCCAAGGCTATAAAGCTCAAAAGAGCGAAACTTATACTTATTAAATTCTCTTTGAAGTCATTGAAAGTGATTGGCAATACAGCATGATTCGAATCTCTACGAGTCCACATGTACCAACCATACACACTCATCATCACATAATATGCATTGATACCCATTTCAGCATATAAAGCAGAAGTATAGCCCATATACACAAAAATGCCCACACTGATTAAGCCTAAAGGATAAACTGCAATATGATTTTTACGTTCATACCAAACACTCATCAAACCTGTCGCGAAAGCTACTACCTCAAACCACTGTAAAGCTTTAGCAGTACTCCAAACGCTCTCCCAAAATTCTACCCAATCCATTAATCCGTAATCATATTAAAAATTCAGCCCGCAAAGATAGCGTAACTCTTGAAACTAAAAAACGGAAGTTGTTTCTGTACAACTTCCGCTCTATTCATACCATTTAGATCAGTCTTCACCTAGATCATCATCAATCTCCAAACAGCACTAATAAGTACTAATACAAGTGCCATTGGTGTCAGGTATTTCCAACATAATGCCATTAACTGATCAATACGCAAACGTGGATAAGTCCAACGAGCTAGCATTTGGAAAAACACCAAAGTAAATGCTTTTGAGATTAGCCAAAATGCTCCCCAAGCATACCCACTTACTTCACCGACAACTCCACTTGTCCAATCTGCCAAACGAACAGAACCAATATTGGGCAAAGGCGTATTCCAACTTCCTAAGAAAAGAATACTAGCCAGCAAACTTGCCAACAACATCATTCCATATTCTGAAAGCATCAAGAAGGCAAAACGCATTCCTGAGTATTCTACGATATAACCTGCAATCAACTCTGATTCTGATTCAGGTAAATCGAATGGTGTACGATTAGCTTCCGCTAAAGATGCTACGAAGAAAATGACAAAAGCGAAAAAGAGGAATGGAGAACGGAAAATGTTCCATGTCAAAAATCCTCCAACTTCAGTCACATTTATATTTAAAAACTTTAATCCGAATAAATAATTAGGATCGGCATTCAATAATTGAGCTGAGAATATACCTTGTTGCATACTCATCTCTTGTAGATCCAAGGTCTGAGAAATCATCACAGGACATAAAATCGTTAAACTCAGTGGTACTTCATATGAAATCATTTGAGCGGCAGAACGCATTGCGCCATACAATCCATATTTGTTATTAGAACCCCAACCTGCCATCAAAATACCAATCACATCCATTGAGATGATTGCCATCATGTAAAAAACACCAACAGCGGCAGCTGATCCAACAAAGTTTGGTGCAAAAGGGATAATCGCGAAACCTGCGAAAATAGAAGTAAAAACAACTACGGGCGCTAACTGAAACAAGGGTTTGTCAGCTGCCGCAGGTCTAGTATCCTCTTTTGTCAAAAGCTTGACGATATCCGCCAACGTTTGTAGTAATCCGTAAGGACCTGTTACCATCGGTCCGACACGATTCTGAATAAAGGCAGAAACTTTACGCTCTGCATAAACTCCAAAAAGTGCGAATGTAAGGATAAACGGAAGAACGATAAAAAGTGCAATAGTCATATTCTCTTGGTCTTATTCAACTCTCCTAGCAGAAAGAACTCACAAAGATAACTATTGTTTGAATTATAAAAAGAAAGCCAGACTCGAATACTCAAGTCTGGCAAATCTGGTCGTATAATTGAATTGGTTTATGATATCTAATCAAGTTGCATTTCAGGGATTTCTCCTTCTACAATAAGCTTACCTGCTGTTACTTCTTTAATTTCTTCCACACTCACACCTGGTGCTCTTTCCAAGAGCTTAAAACCTCCTTCAGGTAATACATCAAGTACCGCAAGATTTGTCACGATTTTCTTTACACAGTTTACTCCTGTGATTGGAAGGGTGCATTTAGGCAATAATTTTGATTGACCTGATTTGCTACAATGCTGCATAGCAACTATAATATTGTCAGCAGAAGCAACCAAGTCCATAGCTCCTCCCATACCTTTCACCATCTTCCCAGGGATTTTCCAATTGGCAATATCTCCATTCTCAGAAACTTCCATTGCGCCTAAAATGGTCAGATCAATATGTCCCCCTCTAATCATCGCAAAGCTTTCAGCAGAACTAAATAGGCTAGAGCCAGCCAACATACTTACTGTTTGCTTTCCTGCGTTGATCAAATCAGCATCAACTTCATCTTCTGTGGGAAAAGGACCGATGCCTAACAATCCATTTTCAGATTGTAATACGACATCAATATCAGATGGGATATAGTTTGCTACAAGAGTCGGGATACCAATACCTAAATTGACATAAAAGCCATCCTCAAGCTCTTTCGCTATTCGTTTAGCAATTCCGTGTTTATCTAGCATGTTGTTGTTTGTGGTTTTTGAGTCTCTATTGACAGCCTCCTCAAGCTGAATAGTAACTTATTACAATAAGTTAAAACTTAAATCCACAGAATACAAGTATTTTACTAATTCTCTGAAGGAACACTCTTTTCTAAACGGATAATATTATCCCACATTAACTGAGGCACGGTGACAGTTTCCCCCAAATTAAAATCGTAATGGATGATTGAAGAACTAAAGAAAGCGACCAAAGTATTGAACTTGGTACTATAAAATTTGGAGATCATCTTAATTCTCTGATCATCAAACTCCTTTACTTTAATCCCTACTTTCACCTGATCTGGAAAAGTGACAGGATAGACAAAGTTTGATTCCATAGAAGCCACCATCAAACCTTGGTTTTTGTGTTCTTCATCGGAAGTTTGGAGTCTTCTAAAATATTCTTGTTGGGCTGTCTCAAACCATTTAATGTAGGTTGAATGATTGAGATGTTGGTGTGCATTCAAATCTCCCCAAATGACAGGAAACTCTAACCAGATTGGAAATTCTGAAGGAATAAGTGCTGTTGATTTCATGTTGTTTTGATTGTACCTATACTGATGCAATCAAAAAACAGAAAGAGATTGTTCCCAAAACGGAAACAATCTCTTTTTTATTTCTAGTAATATTTCTTTTCAGAAAGGTAATTTTTCACATAATCTGTGACTCCTTCCTCCAAAGTATGGAAGGCTTTATCGTATCCGATACTTCTTAACTTAGACATATCTGCCTCAGTGAAATATTGGTATTTGTCACGAATATCTTCAGGAGTATCTCTAAATGAAATATTCTCTGCTTTATCCATTGCTGCAAAAGTAGCTTTTGTAAGGTCTAAGAACGTACGTGCTGTTCCTGTACCCAAGTTGTAAAGTCCTGAGTTCTTACGGTGATGCATCAAGAACATCATCACTTCCACTACATCTTTTACATAAACAAAGTCTCTTGACTGATGTCCATCTGCAATTCCTTCTTTGTGCGAACGGAACAATTGCATTCCTTCAGTCTCTCCGATTTGTTTGTGAGCGTGCATAATCACAGATGCCATACGTCCTTTATGGTACTCATTAGGTCCGTATACATTAAAGAACTTCAAGCCTGCCCAGAAGAAAGGTTTCTTCTCTTCTTTCATTGCCCACTTATCAAAATCATTCTTAGAGACACCATAAGGGTTTAATGGTTGTAATTGCTCAATGATGTCCTCACTGTCAACGTAACCATGCTCACCTAATCCATAGGTTGCAGCCGAAGAAGCATATACCACAGGAATGGCATGTTCACAACATGCTTTCCAAACTTTTTTCGTGTATTCTGTATTTAGGTGGTTCAACACGTCCATATCGAACTCAGCCGTGTTTGTACGAGCCCCCATGTGGAAGATAAATTCAACCTCTAGGTGATTTTTATCTAACCAATCAAAGAAATCTTCACGATCTACTTTTTCAATAATTCTTTTGCCATCCAGATTTTTATTTTTTTCTGGATTAGAGAAATCATCAACTGCAACCACGTGGTTGAAGTTATCCTCATTCAAGCGGCTGACCATACAGCTCCCAATGAAGCCTGCTGCTCCCGTTACTACAATCATTATTTAAGAATTTATAAAGTCGATCAAATGAATTTGAGGGCAAAGTTAATTATTTCAAAGAAAGAAATAACTTCTAAGTGATTAGATTTTAGGAATGTTTTGTGAGATCAAATCTTGCGTTTGAAGCCACTGCAATCCGATAATTGTCTTGGCATCGTGTATTTGCCCTTCTTCAAGCATTTTATAAAGGGTCTTTTTATCATAAAATTCCAAGGCAATATCTTCATATTCACAATCCAATCCACCGCCTTCTTCTATTTTAGATGCATTGTCTACTTCTATATAGAATAAATGGACTTTCTCATAAGTATTGCCTGGTGTAGAAAAGAAAGAACAAATGAACTCCGTCTTCTGAGCTTTATACCCAGTTTCTTCCAAGACTTCTCGTTCAATGGCTTCAAATTTACTTTCTCCTTTATCCAAAATTCCAGCTACGGTTTCTGTAAGCCAAGCATTTCCACTTTGCATGATTGGGAAACGAAATTGCCTTACCAAAACCACTTTCTGTAAATCCTTGTGCCAAAGAATTGCGGTTACGGCTTCTCCTCTATCGTTAAAAATACGAGTTATGGTATCTGTCATCCCTCCATCAAACTTCTCATGACGAAGCGTCCCTTTTCTGATCTTAAGAAAATCGTCATAGACGGTTTCTTCTGACAGAATCTCTACTTTTTGAGGATGTTTATTGATTTTTTTTCCTTTTAGGTACATGATTTCAAGGTATCTGATACTCAGTTTATAAACAAAACTTAAAGCAAAAGGATATAATCATGTATCTGATTTCTTGATAGAAAGGAAGTTATTCTTAGAATTTTAGTGCAATGGTTGTCGAATAATCACAGTTTTGTCAGATGGCGTCTTTCCCAAATAGATTTCATGGTGAAATTCCTTTGGTCGTCGTCCCAATTGACGGATGTAACGAAACATTTCTCCTATCGGAATATCTGTATTACTAGACATATGCCCTTTACCTAACATCTGAACACAATCACCATCTTCATATTCAAAAATACTGATCCCATTTACAGAAGAAGTATTCCCATCGCTATGATAGCTCTGAAATAAAGAAATAAGAGAATCTTTAAATTTTAGAGGAATTCGTAAAAGTAGTTTCCATGCCCAACGCGTATGGAGTTGACTTTTATCTTTAGCACTCTGATCTAACTCCCAAAGAGTCTCTAGCCTTGGGATACTAAATGAAATCTGATGTTCTTTGAGGGCGTAGTTTGCAAATTCCTGTGCAAATTCTAGAAGCAATTTAGATTTTGATTGAAATTCATTATGGTCAGGCTCACCAATTCCATTGATACTCAGGTATAATTTTTTATCAAAGGAAATAAATTCCGGGGTATTCTTAGCATTGTAATAATTAGGATCTATAGCTTCTATATCAAGCATGATAAGGATTGGTTTCTTCTTGAAATTAAAAAATAGTGATTTTAAAAAAACAGTTCCATCAAATAATAGGTGATTTCTCTAAATCTTAAAAATTTGTTATGAAATATTTATAACTAACTCTTTGAATCTCACTCTAAGATTATCTTACTTTTGCTAAAGGAAGGTATGTGATATCTTAATTTACCTTACCGCTTTTTTGTTTCTCATTTCCTCATATATTTAGTCTATGAAAAAATTAGTAAGCATTATTTCTTTCATTAGTTTTATTTTATTGAGTGCCTATACTCCTATCGACTCTTTTGACAAACCTGTTGTATTGTTGAAAGTTACCGTTTTAGATGAGACGGGTAATACTCAAAAAAATGCTAAGATCAGATTATATGAATCTTTGACTGACTTTCAATTTGATGATAATGTAGTCGTAGAAGGAACGACTAACGATAAAGGGAAAGCCACATTCAAAGGTCTTGCACCAAAGAGTTATTTTGTAAAAGCTTGGAAAGGTAATAAAGTTTCTCCAGAAGCTGGATTAAAAACTAAGAAGTTACAAAAGAATAATTTGAATAAGATAAATGTGATCATTTCAGAAGCTAATGAAATGGCAATTCCAAAAGTGAAGAAAGAAGGTAAATAATAGACCTTAGACTTCTAAAACAAAGAGCCTTACAAATCATTGTAGGGCTTTTTTTATTTGCCATTGCATTATTTCTACTCCGAGTAAAACAAATCAAACTATATTCTAAGATAAATAGACTGAAATTAGCACTACAAGAAACATCTCTCTATACTTACGACATCTAAAGGTTCATCAAATCACTATTACTTGTCCAAAAATCTCAGATATATAGATCGAAAAATCATTGCAGAAGGACTCAAGCTAAAATTAAGCAAAGCTGAGATTGCAGACACCTTGAAGGTCTCTGTGACTACCATCTACCGAGAATTGAACCGAAACACCCGTAAATCTGGTACTTACGATCCAAAATATGCCCACAAATTAGCATTAGCCCGTAAAAAACGGGTAGGAAGCATTGCCAAGAAAAAGTCTGTACAGACAAAAAAGAAAGCTTATACACTTTATGCTGATCGTCGTTTGATAAAATGGTTTTCGGACACGACAGAAGGAAGAAAACCTAAAAACACTTTTCTTACTCCTTTAAAATGGGGAAGTGCGTATCAGGTTATACTTTCAAAGAAAGTATTCCATTTCTACAACGATTTCGCATTATTCGCCTTACTCTATTATCATGAAGGTTGGAACTTCCCAACAATCATTGATGTACTTTACAGTTCATTTCTACCCCATCTAACATCCAACTCAACTTTTGTTTCAAGTACAAAAGCCTTCACTCCTATAAACTTTATCCAAAAAAATACAGCTGCTTAATCCTATTCTCCCATTTTTTTAATTGCTCAATTGGAAAAGTCACTACACCTATGATCGGAAATTGAAAATGCTTCAATTTTGCAGCCTCAAGAGGTTAATTCTAACTTAGAAAACCTTCATCTTTTTGAGCTTAGTTTCTTTTTTGCATTTGCTCACGAATTGTATTTGATCTTCAATTTTAACTAAATGGACTTCTATTCACCTATAAAGTTCATTAATCAAAAAAACGTGTAAAACTAAAAAAGCATCAAGCTACAAAAGCCCAATGCTAATAAATTTCACCCTAGTATAAATCTGTGACGTTATAGTAGGGCTAACATTACGAAGTTTAGAGAGTTGATTATTCCTCATCTTGATCACTCAATTAGTGCTAGAACGCCAAACTGCAGCTTTGAATCCTATAGGTTTAACTTGGGATATTAATTTTTGAAAATGCCTTTAGTCATTCTACAAGTCTGTTGAGATGCTCAACTGAACCAATTGTTCCAATATTTGCTTTTCTAATTCTTGCGTGTCTATCTGTTGTCCCATTCGTCCTCTGTTCACTGCTATATGCCCCATAAACACTCCTCCTTTTGCTCGAACTGAATCTGCAAAATCGTCAATATACTGTTGCTCAAATTTACTATTGTAAGTATTGAATAATATGACCTTGGTTCCTCTCAAATCATTTGATCTAATGAACTCCCAAATAGGTGGTGCGGGACTATACCACCAAATAGGGGATCCTATATAAAGCGTGTCTATTGTATTGAAATCAACAGGATTGTAATTAATTTCCGCTTTTTGCTTTCGTGCATCTTGATTGGCATTTATCCAACCATTGAGTCCAATCTTATAGTTTTCAGCTTCAATAGGAAGAAGCATTGCTTTTTTATGCTTTGCAATAGTCTTGGCTGCTACCTCTGTATTCTTGGATCGACTAAAATAAGCGACAACAGTTTTTGAACCGTTTGTATTTTCTTGAAAGGGGAAAAGCGCATTGTCCTTATATTGCTTATGTTCAGTACTTACAACGAATACTGCAAAACCAACAAGGGATAACAATAATGTTCCAATTAGTCCGAGGAGAATGTAAATCACTTTCTTTTTCACTGTCTAAAACAATACTTTATATTACTCAAATCAAGCCACGTTTGATCATATCTATGTGCATTAACAACACCATATTTCTGCTTGTTCATTAATCCAGTACAGGGACAAGTTCCATAGTTCTTTCCATAAAACGTTTTCCTGTCATTTTATGAGCAATTTCAGGATAATGATTCAGACGTGTATCATATTTTTCGATATACGCCCTATTGATTTCCTCTCCCAAAGCTTCTAGATCATCAGGAATAATTCCTTTTACTCGAATCTCAATTTGCCCACATTTGATATGCCCCTTTGGATCATTTTGAAAGCTGGTATACCAGCTTCGTTCAGCAAAAGCGTACTGCCTACAGAATATTCTATTATAAGCCACCACTAGCCAAATATCATTGAATCTATGTATTTCCCCTGCCTTAATTTGAGGAGTTTTGGTCTCATGAACCAAATTTAGGATTTCATTCTTTGTCATGTTCATTCCCTTTAAGAATTAGCTATGGTCTAGTTGCTATTACCTTCAACTCCAGTGTCCGCGCCATCCTTTCTGCTTCGATCATTTGTTTGGCAATTTCGGGATGATCTCCATCTCCATACTTTTGTATATAAGCTGTATTGATTTTCTCATTGATAGCATCGAGATCATCAGGTATTATACCTTCAATTTGATAGAACTTATCGCCACATTGTATCGCTCCCTTTTTATCTTCCAAAAACTTATAATACCAACCCTTTGGATCGCCTAGCCATGACCTTGAAAAAATTCTATCGTCTACAACGACCATCCACATGTCAATAAATGGGTGGGTGTCACCCTGTCTGATGGTGGTAATGGGTGTGGCATTAATACAATTTATAAGATCTACATAGTCTTGATCTGCAATACTATGGATCTTGTTTTGCTGTGCATAAGAAAATTCCCCCATCAGTATTGACAGAGGAAAAATCATAATCAGTATTTTAAAGGCTTTCATTAAATAATTGATGAATTTTATCAATAGCTATGCTTACTGCTTCCTCAACATGATATAAATCGATATGCGATGCACCCTCTACGATGAATAACTCACCTCTTCCTTCATTGGTGTAGCTAATCGCTTCGTCACTAAGTGGACCAGTCAGTGCGATTTCACCCCTGATAGCAAGTAATGGACGATCATTCAGGTATTTTAGCATCGGATTCACATTCATCATATATCGAATGTCTATGGATTGTGCGTCTCTGTAATCACCATTGGTCACTTTATACCATCCACGATTACCACCTTCTCTGTAATAGTGACTGGCTTGCTTCCAAAATTGATTTCTTGTTTCCCATTGGCTTTGATCTTCTGCAAAATCCGTTTCACCATACCAAGCATCTACATATTGCTCCTCATTAGTAAGGTAATAATGCTTACGTGCTTTAATGGACGTCTCCAGCATTTCATCAAAGGGTAATGCGCCTGCAGTAGTTACCCAGCCCGCAAAATCAAAAATTCCTGATACCGTGGCGACTTTTTTGATTCGTGGATCAAAAGCGGCAGCATAAGCTACATAGCCTGCCCCAGAACAAATCCCTAATCCTACAATGTTATCTTCATCCACACTCTGAAGACAGCTTAAAAAAGTCACTGCATTTTTAATATCATAAACCTTCATGAAAGGGTCTTCACGGTATCTAGGCGTTCCTTCACTTTCTCCAAAAGTTCTGTGGTCAAATGATAGCGCGATATACCCTAGGCTAGCGAGCCTTTCAGCATATAAACCTGTCGATTGCTCTTTTACTGCTCCTGCTGGTGTTGCAGTCACGATAGTCGTATACTTTTTCGTTGCATCAAAATTTGCTGGAGTGAATAAATTACCTTGTAACTTATAGCCTTCACTCATAAACCAAACTGGATTTTTTCCAGCCTTTAATGCTGTGGAGTATTTGATTCCAAAATTCTTCATTGCTACTTTTTTAAAATTTGTTTCTGCAAAACTATAGTGTAGCTGAATCTTGAAAAGATACTTTTTCGGAGATTATGGGTAAAAATTAGAGATTACTAAGATTTTCGGTATTGGCTTGGGCTTAAGTCCGTTTCAGCTTTAAATACCTTTGCAAAATAGTTAGGGTATTCAAACCCAAGACTGTAAGCAATATCTGATACCGATTGATTACTATTTTTAAGCAATTGTTTAGCCGTCGCTATAATATGTTCTTGTATATGTTTTTTAGCCGTTTTAGAGGTATAGGTCTTTAATAAATCACTCAAATAGTCGGGGGTTATACTCAGTTGATCAGCGAAATCATTCACCTGTGGCAGCTGTACTACTTCTTGATTATTGATATAATAGGTTTTCAATAAGTGATGAAATTTTTCTACGATAGCATTATACTGTAGTTTCCTTTGATTGAACTGTCTTTCATAAAATCGATCAATATAATTAAACAGTAGATTGGAATAGCTAATGATAATCTCTGTATCTGCTGGTGAATTTTTATACTCAGCATGCATCTGCTCAAAAAGGGTTGTTATCCTAAGTTGTTCAACTTCCTTTAAAAACAAAGCCTCATGGTTTCCATAATAAAGGAATGAGTATTTCAAATGCGGATTTTCCTCAATTACTGAAGGTAATATTTGAAGGTAATAGCCGGTATAATCCTCTTCGGTATCCCATTCCAATACCTGATTTGGACTTGTGAAATACATAAATCCTTGGTTTTCCTCCTCTGGCTGAGCGCCAAATTGACTTGGATTACTAAAGTTGTGCTTTAAGGAAATTCTATAAAAGTCTAAATATACAGGCGGGGAAGTCAAACGCAGCTGCTCCGAATCTTGATATCTTCCTACATCAATTACAGTGTTTTTATTGGGTATTAAACCTGCATATTCATTATAATTTTGTATGGTTTTGAATTGATTCTTCTTCATGATATATATTAGACTTTTGACTAGTCTCTAAGACATTTAATGTTGTCAAAAATAGGCTTATCGACCTAGGTTTAGTATCCCAATTCCCCAAAGGTATCAATAACTAATAGCCAATCTTTCTAACCTCACCTATGTATGATATATAAAAAGAGCTTAAACCATAATATGGTTTAAGCTCTTTTAAAATTTTATTTCAGCTTGTGATTATTCCGAATCAGTTTCTTTAGATTCTTCTTTTTTCACATCCTCTTTTACTTCTTCTACTGTCTCAGCACTTTGAGTAGCTTCTTTTTGCTCTTTAGCTTCAGTAAACTTTTGGTAAGTTGTCTTTTGCTCAAAAGGGCGTTGTCCGATTAACTTCTCAAGGTCTGATTGATAAAGAATTTCTTTATCCAATAGTTGCTGTGCCAAAATTTCAAGCTCTTGTCTCTTGCTGTTCAAAAGATCAATCGTTCTAGCGTAAGCGTCTTGAATGAACTTCTTCACCTCTTCGTCAATCTTTTCAGCTGTTGCTTCAGAATAAGGACGAGAACCGAATTCGCTACGGTTAGGATCATAGAATGAGACATGACCAATCTCTTTGTTCATACCATAGATAGAGATCATGCTGTAAGCCATTTTAGTCGTTCTTTCCAAGTCACTTAAAGCTCCTGTAGAAATCTTCCCGAAGACAATTTCTTCAGCTGCACGACCACCAAGTGTCATACAAATTTCGTCTAGCATTTGCTCTGTAGTGTGCAAGAACTGTTCTTTTGGCAAGTATTGGGCATATCCTAATGCTGCAACACCTCTTGGTACAATACTTACTTTTACCAATGGATCGGCATGCTCCAAGAACCAACCTGCTACAGCGTGACCAGCCTCATGGTAAGCCACAATTTTCTTTTCATCTGGAGAAATGATTTTATTTTTCTTCTCAAGACCACCGATCACACGATCGATCGCAGCTTGGAAGTCTTCCATTTCAACCGCATTTTTCTCTTTACGAGCTGCAATAAGAGCTGCTTCGTTACAAACGTTGGCAATCTCAGCACCCGCAAAACCTGGTGTTTGAGCCGCAAGCTCTTTTGGTTTTACGCCTTCAGCCAACTTGATTGGCATAAGGTGTACCTTAAAGATTTGCTCTCTACCAATAATATCTGGTTTATCTACACTGATTTGTCTGTCAAAACGCCCTGGACGAAGAAGTGCATTATCCAATACATCAGGACGGTTAGTCGCTGCAAGAATAATTACACCCGAGTCAGTCGCAAAACCATCCATTTCTACCAATAGAGAGTTCAATGTATTTTCTCTCTCATCGTTAGAACCTGGCATTTGCCCTTTTCCTCTTGAACGACCAATCGCATCGATCTCATCAATAAAGATAATTGCTCTACCTTTTTCTTTTGCTTGCTTGAATAAGTCTCTCACACGAGCAGCACCTACCCCTACAAACATTTCAACAAAGTCAGAACCTGAAAGACTGAAGAAAGGCACTCCAGCTTCTCCTGCTACTGCTTTTGCCAAAAGAGTTTTACCTGTACCCGGAGGGCCTACTAGTAGAACTCCTTTAGGGATTTTACCACCAAGATTAGTGTACTTCGATGGGTTTTTAAGGAATTGAACAATTTCTTCAACTTCCTCTTTAGCCTCATCAAGACCTGCTACATCATTGAAGGTTATCTTAACTTTATTTTCAGCATCAAACAGTGCCGCTTTTGATTTCCCAATGTTAAAAATCTGACCGCCAGTACCACCGCCAGCCATACGACGCATCAAGAACCAGAAACCGAAAAGGAATGCAATAATAATTGACCAACTCAAGAATTGGCTTCCTAATTCTCCACGATTGTTATCTGCCTTTACAATTACTTGTTTGTCTGCAGGAACATCCGCTTGAATCTGATCTAGTTTTTCTAAGAACTGATTTGCATCTACAATTTGAAACGTAAAATGAGGACCATAAACGCCTGAGAAAGGACGATCATCTAACTGATCCTTATACATTGGCTTTTTGAATGCCTCTGTATCAAGAGTAACTTCTACAAAGTCTTTGTTTACAATGGTAATTTCTCTAACGTCTCCCTCTTTTACCATCTTTTCGAACTCAAATAGGCTAATATCAGAGGCGGAGCCTTGGCTATTCATCCAAGTAATACCAAGTACACCGACAATGAGTGCCAATAACAACCAAACTTGAAAGTTGCCCTTTGGTGCGCTATTGGGGTTCACCCTATTGTTCTTTTTCGGATTTCCTGTCATGTGTATCTATCTAAAGTGTATCTCAAGAAATTTCAATTAAAAAGAAAGCCTAATCTAGGTTTTCAAAACGAGTGACTTTGGCGTCACCCCATAAATCTTCCAAACCAAAATATTCTCGACGGCTTTTTTCAAAAATATGAACTACAACGTTAATATAATCTAATATAATCCATTGTTTTTGCGTATAGCCTTCTCTATGATGCGGAAGCTCGTTTTTTGCAATTTTTATGATTTCCTCAACACTATTCTGAATTGCATCCACTTGCGTATCGGTATTACCCGTAGCAATCACAAAAAAGTCTGCGACTGCATTTCCTGTCTTTCTCAAGTCAAGTAAAACAATATCCTTGGCCTTTTTCTCCTGCATCCCTTTCACCGCAAGTTCGGCAAGCTCTTTCGAGTCTAATTCAGTATTTTTTCTTTCCATTCTATTTTTTTAGAAATCTTTCTAGCTATTGTGTAATTTTGTCTGATAGATAGTCAGTTGTTTTACCTATTCATACAAAACTAAGAATTGTATAAAAACTTTACCAACACTTATTTCATTGGCAAAAAAGTAACTTATCTGCCAACTTGTCATTCAACCAATGACATCGCTTCCGAGATCATCCAAAAAGGAGAAGCTATCGATGGTCAATGTGTTATTACCTCATACCAAACGAAAGGTCGTGGTCAACGTGGAAATTATTGGGAGTCGGAAGAAGATAAAAATATTATGCTCTCACTGATTCTCCGTCCGTCATTCTTAACTGCCTACGAACAATTTCAACTTAATATAGCAATCTCTTTGGGCATTTTTGATGTTTTATACAACTATACTGGCGATGGCTTAACTTTAAAATGGCCAAACGATATCTATTTCAAGAAACAAAAGCTTTGTGGTATCTTAATTGAAAACTGTATTAAAGGTTCAAAGATTGACACCACAACTATTGGTATGGGAATAAATATCAACCAGTGTAATTTTAACCATCCAGAAGCCATTTCTGTTTCTCAAATTACAGGGAAACTGTTCAATTTGGAAGAAGTAATTGCAGATTTACTGAAAGGGATTGAAAAAAGATACTTTCAGTTACTCAACGGTAAAAAAGACCTACTCAAACAAGACTATTTGAGTAAACTACTGAATTACCAAGTGTTTGCACAATACCTTGATATGAGAAAAGACCCACCAGAACCTTTTGAAGGAAATATTTTGGGGGTAAATGACAAAGGACAGTTAGCCGTACAAAGAACCAATGAAATCGATTATTTCAACTTCAAAGAAGTGAAATTTGTTATTAACCGCTAAACTTTAATGAAAAAGTCATCCCAATTTACTTGAGATGACTTTATTTTTTCATACCGTCTTAGAGACTATTTTTGGCTCATTGCCATTTCTAGAAGATACTCTTTTAATTCAGAGAATTCTGTTCCCATAGAAATTGCTTGCTTTTCACGCTCAATCAATTCTTTCAAACGTTGAGGCATTTCAATTTCTTTGCTCAAGTTATCTTCAACTATATCTTTGAATTTCACAGGGTGTGCTGTTCCTAACACAATTCCTGTTACATCTTCTTTTGTTTCTTTCAAGTAATCTTCCAATCCGTAGTACCCAACGGCTGTATGTGGACACATTACATATGCTGATTCTTGGTAAACCTCTTTCATTTTTTCTAAGGTTTGCTCATCGTTATAAGCATAACCTTTGATTCTTGAAGATACTTTTTCGTAAGAGTCTTCATGAAGTGCCATCAAACGAGGGAAGTTACTAGGGTTACCCACATCCATTGCATTAGAAAGTGTCTTCACGGAAGGACGAGGAGTAAACTCCTTTGTTTTTAAGTAAGTCGGAACAATGTCATTCGCATTTGTAGATGCGATAAACTGATGTATAGGTAATCCCATTCTTTCAGCAATCAATCCACCACAAAGGTTTCCGAAGTTTCCACTTGGTGTACAGAATACGACAGGCTTACCCAATGCTTTTGTTTGTGCATAAGCATAGAAATAGTAGAATGATTGAGGAATCAATCTACAAATATTAATAGAGTTGGCTGAAGTCAAGTGTAAATGAGCATTCAACTCTTTATCCAAGAATGCCTCTTTTACCATTCGCTGACAGTCATCAAAGGTACCATCAATCTCAAGAGCTTTAATATTCTGACCGTTTGTTGTCAATTGCTGCTCTTGAATGAAACTTACTTTTCCTTTAGGATAAAGGATTGTCACATCAATGCCATCCATCCCTAAGAAACCTTGAGCTACGGCACTACCTGTATCTCCAGAAGTTGCCACTAGAATATGTACTCGCTCACCTTCTTCCAAATAATGTTGCATGATGCGCCCCATGAAACGCCCACCAAAATCTTTAAAAGCAAGTGTTGGCCCATGGAAAAGCTCTAAGACATGTTTGTTGTCTTTTACTTTTACGACTGGTGCATCAAAATTTACAGCATCATCAATAATGGTTTTTAACTTATCCTCTGCTATATCATTTTGAAGCAATGTTTTTGCAACCTCGAAAGCAATTTCTTTGAAGCTTAAGTTTTCAATATTTTCAAAGAAAGAACTTGGCAGACTTGGAATTTCTGTAGGCATATACAAACCATTGTCTGCTGGAAGACCACGGAAAAGTGCTTCTTTTAAACCTACTTCTGGAACCTGTTTATTGGTACTGTATAATTTCATAAAAAAGTCGTTAAGTTGAGCGCAACGTTAATTATCGATTTATCTAAATTACAATGAACACTAAAGCAGAGCTTTAGCAAAAGTGAAGATATGTTTCTCTATAGACCTAGTTTCTTAGCCTCATTCCACAAGGCATCCATATCTTCTAAAGAAACATCTTCAAATGATTTATTTTGTGCTATCAGCTGTTCCTCCACATAGTTGAAACGTCTGATAAACTTCTTATTCGTTTTCTCTAAAGCTGTTTCAGGATTTACATCTATGAATCGGGCATAATTGATTAGAGCAAAAAGAAGATCGCCATATTCTTCTTCTGTTTTCTCGGTGTTTCCTGTTACTTCTATTTCGTGTTCGAGTTCTTTAATCTCTTCCACTACTTTATCGAAAACATCTTTTCTTTTATCCCAATCAAAACCCACTCCGCTGGCTTTATCTTGAATTCTAATGGCTTTCAGAAGAGCTGGCTGAGATTTTGGAACACCTCCTAATACTTTCTTTTTTTTGTTTCCTTTCTCTTTGAGCTTTATCAACTCCCAGTTCCTTTTAACCTCTTCTTCATCTTGAACTTCTACGTCGCCATAAATGTGAGGATGACGTTCTACCAATTTGTCAGAAATACTATTCAATACATCTGTAATGGTAAAAGCCTCTTTTTCAGAACCTATTTTAGAGTAAAAAACAAGGTGAAGCATTAAGTCTCCGAGTTCTTTTTTCACCTCCTCCAAATCGCCGTCTAGTATAGCATCGGAAAGTTCATAGCTTTCTTCCAATGTCAAGTGACGAAGTGACTCCATTGTCTGCTTTCGATCCCAAGGACATTTCTCCCTCAACTCATCCATGATATCCAATAGACGCTCAAAAGCCTCTAATCTTGCATCTGCCATACTTTTTCTCCTAAATTTCCCTTATTTTGAATTAAGAATGCCGATGAATCCCGTAAATTCACGCTTAGTAAAGAAACAAAGATAAAAACTAGCTTGATACATTTTTAAATATATCAACAAATAATCCCTATTTATTGATAATTTTTTAAAATTTAAGCGGTGAAATAGATTATGTATTAATGAGAGCGCGAATTTCTGAACAATTAGCTAAATATCTTCCAGCTTCAGCTGTCGAATTATGCACTGATTGGGTGATCAATTATAAAATTCAGGTAAAAGTAGCTGCTCCTCGTAGTACTAAAAGAGGAGATTACCGACACCCATTCCAAAATAGAGGGCATCGTATTTCAGTAAATGGAGATTTAAACCCTTACAGTTTCTTAATCACCTTCACACATGAAGTAGCTCATCTTATTGTTTGGAATAATCATAGAAACAGTGTTCTCCCTCATGGGCTAGAGTGGCAACAGACATTTGCTGAACTGCTCAGACTTCTCTTAAAGATGGATATCTTTCCTTCTGACATAAAAACTGCTCTTCTCAATTACATTAGAAAGCCAAAAGCATCTACTGCTTCCGATGCTGAATTATTCAAAGTTTTAGAAAAATACGAAGAACCAGACCCTGCATTGGAAGGCTTAGAACTTTATTATGTAGAGGAATTGAACGATGGGACTATATTTAGAATGGAAAATGGGCGAATATTTAAAAAAATTCACAAGCTCAGAAAATATTTTTTATGTGAAGAAATCCCTTCAAAAAGCCTATTCAGAATCAATCCATTAGCCCGAGTGGTTGTCTGCGAAAATATGAATCATTAGGCCTGTATTGAACATTTTCAAGTAATAAAATAGAAAAATACATTTGCCTAGTATTAAAAAAATCCGCACCTTTGCATCGCTTTTTACGAAAGCGATCAACGCGGATGTGGCGAAATTGGTAGACGCACTAGACTTAGGATCTAGCGCCGCAAGGCGTGGGGGTTCGACTCCCTCCATCCGCACATAATTACTAGGTGCTGTAGCTCAGTTGGTAGAGCATCGGACTGAAAATCCGTGAGTCGGTGGTTCGAATCCACTCAGCACCACAAATGATCGTCTTCATAAAAAGCAGCCTTTTAAAGGTGCTGTAGCTCAGTTGGTAGAGCATCGGACTGAAAATCCGTGAGTCGGTGGTTCGAATCCACTCAGCACCACAAAATGGTCATCATATAAAAGCATTACTTTTAAAGGTGCTGTAGCTCAGTTGGTAGAGCATCGGACTGAAAATCCGTGAGTCGGTGGTTCGAATCCACTCAGCACCACAAGATGATCATCATATTAAAAGCATTCTTTTAAAAGGTGCTGTAGCTCAGTTGGTAGAGCATCGGACTGAAAATCCGTGAGTCGGTGGTTCGAATCCACTCAGCACCACAAGTCTTTTTAGCAGCTTAAGACTAAAAACATAATCTGCGAAGCATTAGTAAAGATGCGGATGTGGCGAAATTGGTAGACGCACTAGACTTAGGATCTAGCGCCGCAAGGCGTGGGGGTTCGACTCCCTCCATCCGCACATAATTACTAGGTGCTGTAGCTCAGTTGGTAGAGCATCGGACTGAAAATCCGTGAGTCGGTGGTTCGAATCCACTCAGCACCACAAGTCTTTTTGGCAGCTTAAGACTAAAAATATAATCTGCGAAGCATTAGTAAAGATGCGGATGTGGCGAAATTGGTAGACGCACTAGACTTAGGATCTAGCGCCGCAAGGCGTGGGGGTTCGACTCCCTCCATCCGCACAAATTACTAGGTGCTGTAGCTCAGTTGGTAGAGCATCGGACTGAAAATCCGTGAGTCGGTGGTTCGAATCCACTCAGCACCACAAGTCTTTTGGCAGCTTAAGACTAAAAACATAATCTGCGAAGCATTAGTAAAGATGCGGATGTGGCGAAATTGGTAGACGCACTAGACTTAGGATCTAGCGCCGCAAGGCGTGGGGGTTCGACTCCCTCCATCCGCACAAATTACTAGGTGCTGTAGCTCAGTTGGTAGAGCATCGGACTGAAAATCCGTGAGTCGGTGGTTCGAATCCACTCAGCACCACTTTTAATAGTATCGCGAGGCTATCTCATTTCATGAGTTAGCCTCTTTTTTTATTTAAGCTCTAAAAGCTCAATTTTATTGACTTTATTTATAGTCTCTTTTTATCTATTACACATCTTTTATAGACAAATCATTCACTATTCAATTCTTTAATTTCTATTGATATGAAAATTGTAGTCTTAACAGGAGCAGGCATAAGTGCTGAAAGTGGAATCCCTACCTTTAGGGCGTCTGATGGATTGTGGGCAGGATATGACATTAATGATGTGGCAACTTATGACGCTTGGAGAAAGGACAAAGAACTTGTCTTACAATTCTACAATGAGAGAAGGCAAAATGCGAAGCAAGCAGCTCCAAATAAAGGACATTTACTTTTAGCCGAATTAGAGAAAAAACACGAAGTAACTGTCATTACTCAGAATGTAGATGATCTTCATGAACGCGCTGGTTCGTCTAAAGTAGTTCATCTTCATGGCTCTTTATTTGAAGCCAGAAGTACACTCGATGAAAGACTGGTTTATGATATAGAAGGGGATATTCTGATTGGAGATAAATGTGAAAAAGGCTCACAACTACGACCAAACATCGTATGGTTTGGTGAAGCTGTACCAATGATCGAAAAAGCTGCAGAGATTACAGAAGAAGCCGACATATTTCTTATTGTTGGCACATCTATGCTTGTTTATCCTGCCGCAGGTTTGATTCACTCTACCAAACAAGAGACTCCAATCATTGTAGTGGATCCTAACAAACCCGATATAGGCGGTGTGTTAGGGATTCATTTTATAGAAGAAAAAGCGAGTACAGGTATGCTAAAAGCAATTGAAATTATAGATCAACTTTCTAAGAATTAAGCTAAACACAAGTAGGTGGGCATCTATTTCGAGATAAAACTTAACTGTTCTTAGAGTTTTTTCTCTAAGAACTCACAAATGGATAGAGAGGCGGAAGCAGTTCTTCAGACTCAAATTTTTAGCCAATTTTGAAGTCTAAAGACTCCAGCTTTCACCGAGAAATCCTTAGATCACTTCGTTAACTCTAAGGATAGCTACACTCGTTCTCTTTTGTCCTAGTACTGATCAGGTATATATAAAAAAACCTTCTATCAGAAACTTTAAGTATTTCTAATAGAAGGGGTTTATTTTTGCTGTTCTCTTAAATTGGTTAACTCCTTAATTCTTTTCGACTTGACACTATCCAAAGTCCTATCATTGTAAAGACTGCATTTACTAACAATATTTCAAAACCAAATTGGTATCCCCAGAACAACTCTTGTGAGTAAGTATTCAGTACCCAAGAAAGTAAGGGTGATAAAATACAAATCAGAGGCACCCACTTATCTTTGATTACTCGTTTATTAGACAAACCGAATGCAAATAAGCCCAACAAAGGTCCGTAGGTATAACCTGCCACCTTAAATACAGTAGTTACCACACTATCATCTTGTAGAATTCTAAAGATGACAATCACTGCAAAGACCAAGGCGGAGAAACCAACATGAACCATTCTGCGTACCTGCACTTCATGTTTACTTGGTTTATAGCTATGGTTTAAGAAATCTACACAGAAAGAGGTGGTCAGTGCTGTCAATGCAGAATCCGCACTAGAGAAAGCCGCAGCAGTAATCCCAAGTAAAAAGAGGATTGCAATACTTTCTCCAAAGTAATTCATGGCTAAAAACGGGTATATTTCGTCTGTTTTCGTAGGCAATTGAATCTGAAAAGCATCACCATATTGATACAAGAGTACACCTAAGGACAAGAATAAAATAGTTGCTACAAAAAAGGCTAAAGAGAACCAAATGATATTTCGTTGGGCATCTTTCATAGAACGACATGTCAAGTTCTTTTGCATCACATTCTGATCTAAGCCATTCATTGCAATTGCTATAAAAACACCTGCAATAAATTTCTTCCAAAAGAAGTTCTTAGATCTCCAATCCCAATTGAAAATCGTGGATTCTTCTCTTGAAGAAATGCTTTGCCATAAATGATCAGACAATTCCAATTTAGAAGCTAAAAATACAATGGTTAATACAACTGCCGATAATAGAAAAAATGTTTGAAGGGTATCTGTCCAGACTATTGTTTTTATTCCTGATTTGTAAGTATACAACCAAATCAAAAGCAATGTCATTAAGACGGTCATCCAGAAAGGAATGCCAAAATGATCTGAAATGGCAATTTGAAGTACACTAGCTGCAAGAAAAAGTCGGAAAGAAGCTCCGATCGTTTGGGAAAGTAAAAAATAGAAAGAACCTGTTTTATAGCTAGACACGCCAAATCGTTCTTTCAGAAACTCATAAATAGAAACCAATTCTAATCGGTAAAAAATAGGTATAAGTACCAAAGCAATAAGCCAATATCCAACTACATTACCCATGACAAATTGTAAATAATGCCATGACGAATTCCCGACTTCACCCGGTACCGAAATAAAGGTTACACCCGAAAGTGAAGCTCCAATCATCCCGAAAGCAACCAAATACCAAGGCGATTTTCGATTCCCTGTAAAGAATGTAGCTTCATCAGAAGACCTACTCGTCCAGTATGAAATCCCCAATAAAAATAAAAAATAACATACAACCACTCCAATGGTTAAGCTTGGTGAAATCTGTTGTAGCTCCATAATTAAAAATTAGATTAGAAGTATTTTATGTTTGTTTGTCAATTCTAAAAAGTCGGACTAATTAGGGTAAAGAAGGTATTTTTCTCTCATCTGATTGTAAGCTGCAAGGTCAGAAGTCCAAGAATCTTCAATTTCTTTTAAAGAAGTTCCCGACTCTATTTGCTTCCTCAATACATCTGTACCAGCTAATAAATCCATAAACTTCGGACGATCTATAAATTTCTCATGCCCTAGACTATCCATTTTTTGATACCAATCCATAAAATAAGAAAGCGTAAACTTAGCGTCTCCAGAATTGCGAAGATCTAGCCCATAACACTTTTTATCTTGAAGTTTCGGATACATAGACGCTCCTTTTATTGGAATAGGTGTAAAGCTAAAATCACCAAGATTTTCATCGGGATAGCCAATAACTTGAAAAGGGAAATTTGTACCTCTACCAATACTTACCACTGTAGGCTCAAAAAAGCACAAAGACGGATAAAGTCTGATCGATTGATGATTTGGAAGATTTGGTGAAGGTTTAATAGGAAGAATGTATTGCTTCTGATGGTCGTAATTTTGGACTTTTACAACTTCTAGGTCACATTTAGCTTCTGTTTCCATCCAGTTTTCCCCATTGATCATTTGCGCAAGCTCGCCAACTGTAAGCCCATGTACTACAGGTATGGGTACAATCCCTACAAAAGATTTGAAATCGGGATTTAAAATAGGGCCTGCGGTATAGTCTCCTAATGGATTTGGTCGGTCTAAAATGAGTAGTTTTTTCCCTTGCTCGGCACAAGCCTCCATTACATAATACATGGTACTTATGTAAGTATAGAATCGAACTCCTACATCTTGGATGTCAAAGATGACTAGATCAATATCTTTCAACATCTCAATAGAAGGCTTTTTCAGCTTTCCATAAAGAGAAATAATAGGCAAACCTGTTTCAGGGTCAAGACTGTCATTTACTTTCGCACCTGCATCAGCTTTTCCTCTAAAACCATGTTCTGGGGCAAAAATGGTTTTGATTTTTACTCCACGACTTAGTAAAGTATCGACAAGATGTGTTCCATCCACTACTGAGGTGTGATTCACAACTAAAGCTACCTTTTTTCCTTCAAGAGAAGGGAGATAAACATCTAGCTGATCTGCTCCACAAATAATCTCAGACTCACGTTCGTCAGTGACCTCTACCGTAGCTCTATTTTTTGTTTGCTCTTGACAAGCCCAACCCAAAAAAGAGAAAAGACTTAGTACAAACAGTAATTTCGTATACATGTGTTTTCGAAAGCTATTGAACCATAAAATTGGACTCTCCGATTTTAGACTCTTTAGAATAAAGCTCAACTGTATATTTACCTTTAACTAATAATGTTCGGGTACAGTCAAGGCCAAACTCATTATTCAAAGTATTCGGATATTCAATTTTTTTCTTGTCGGTATAAAATAGCTCCTTCTCCTTCACCTTAAATTTACCAGATGAATTCTGCTGATAAATCACAGCTCCTCCTGGCTCAATAAGTCTGAGAATAATTTCTTTCGGCCCTTGATCAATCAGTGGGTTTTGTTCGAGTGTAAATAGAATTTTGATCAGTTCAGTTTTTCTAGGGTTGAAAACATCTGCGTCAAAGAAACTGCCTTTGTTATTTTTACCCGTAAACTGAATAGCTGTCGCTCTCAAAATAGAAGCTTCCTCTACTAATTGTGTCAGATGACTATTTTCAGATTCCAACTCTTTGATTTGAGCCTTCATATTACTTTGAGCAATTTTCAATGAATCATTCTCATCTGTCAGTTGCTGGAATCTATGATTTAAGGATAGGATATCTTTTTCTTTTTGCAATAGAAGGGCTTCGTAGTGCTGAACTTTCAGCCTGATATTTTCAAATTCTTCAGAAGTGAGGTTTTGTGAGACTTTTAGGGTTTGCTTTTCTTTCTCCAAATCTTCCTTAATCATCATCAGCGCATCCACATTTCCATTAAGTTCCTCAATTTCTCTGATTTTGGCATGAAGTTCATTCGAGATAGAGTCTAATTTATCATAGGTGTTAACAAGCTCTAGCTCTTTGTTTACAAGTATCTTTTCATCCTCTAACTGAAGATAATCATTATAAAACCATTGCATTCCATTAATGAGTAATAATACTGCAATTAGTAGAATCAAAATATTGGTTTTTC
Source organism: Sediminitomix flava (assembly GCF_003149185.1). Taxonomy (NCBI): domain Bacteria; kingdom Pseudomonadati; phylum Bacteroidota; class Cytophagia; order Cytophagales; family Flammeovirgaceae; genus Sediminitomix; species Sediminitomix flava. The sequence continues at coordinate 1,046,284 of NZ_QGDO01000001.1, forward strand.
CTTTAACAATTTTCTTATCCTCTTGATTAGTCTTCATACTTTATTATGTTTAAAAACATAAACATTAGAAGTTCACCTCTCCCATGCTTCCCAAAAAAGTCTTTTTTCTTAATATCAGTATTATTTAAGATACTTCTACTGTATATAACTAAGAAATGAATCCACAAATTATATTGATAAGTAGTATCTTCCAAAAGCTTTTCGAAATCCTTCAAAAATTACTTATAAAAAGTCATATTCAGCTCAAGTTAAATAGAATAACATGAATATCTTAATTGCCATAGACAGCTTTAAGGAATGTTTGAATTCTTCCGAAATATCAGAAGCTATTGCTACAGGCATCTCTAAAGTGGATAGCTGTATTTCTATTACCCAAAGAAGCTTAGCTGATGGTGGTGAAGGAACTTTAAATGCGTTTAATGACAGTTTAAAAAACAGAGTTAAGCTATCGACACTCGATCCTCTCGGACGAAGAATCGATGCTGAATATGGAATTCTAAAAACTAACACCGTCATCATTGAACTAGCACAAGCTTCGGGTTTGGAGTTACTTACCAAAGAAGAACAAAACCCTCTGATTACCTCTACTTTTGGAACAGGTTTGCTCCTAAAAAAAGCAATAGAAGAAGGATATCGCAATTTTATCATTGGCTTAGGAGGAAGTGCTACAAATGATGCAGCTACAGGTTTATTGAAAGCTCTTGGGTTTCAATTTCTAGATCATGACAAATCAGTCATCGAAAAAGAAGGTGGGCAAATTTTGGAAAGCATTTGCTACATAGATAATTCTCAAGTGATTGAATATTTAGATGAATGTACTTTCACACTTGCTTGTGATGTTCAAAACCCTTTCAGTGGAAAAAATGGTGCTGCATATATTTTTTCACCTCAAAAAGGTGCAACAAGAGAAGACGTTGAAATACTTGATCGAGGTCTGGTTTCTTTTTCAGAAGTCATTAAAAAAGAAATTGGAATTGACATTAATCCGATTGAAGGTGCTGGCGCTGCTGGTGGAGTTGGAGGAGGATTAGTCGCATTGCTCAATGCAAAGATCAAATCGGGAATTGAGCTAATTATTGAGAATATAGGCTTAGAAGAGCATATAAAAAACGCAGATTTGGTTTACACAGGAGAAGGTAAATTAGACAAACAAACCTTGCAAGGTAAAGTACCTGTCGGAATTGCTAAAATCTGTATGAAACACAATACACCTGTCATCGGAATTGGAGGGGTAATTGACCTTGATGCTATTGAAGGATTAAATCAACATTTTACAGCATTATTTTCCATTCAAACAGAACCTTGTTCAAAAGAACTTGCGATGCAGCCAGATTATGCAAAACAACGATGTGAAAATATCGGAATGCAAAGTTTTAAATTAGTCAAAGCATTTAAGTAAGCTCATGTTATTTATCTAAAGTCTCAGTCATCGGATTGTATGAATAGTCATCGGCTGGAAAAGGGTAATCTTTCATCTTATCGAAAATAAATTTCTCTCCATTCAACACTTTAAGACCAAGCTCATTCAAAGAAACCTCTTCATCTTTTTGATCAAAAAACACAGCTAACTTATCCATATAATTGAAATACTGAAGATCACCTAAACCATATTGATCTTTGGTCAAAAGCATTTCTCGGACAATTTTCCTATCGGGTATTCCATTATGTTTCTGAACAAAAGTCAGCATCGAATTTTCTAACTCACTTAAACCATTAACTACCGATGGATACCTCTTCATTTGAAGTTTGAGCGCTGGAATTAAGTATGGAAAACTAAGCTTGCACTCATTTTCTAAATTAAAAATAGCTTTATAGTCTTGTGCTAAATAATACTTCCAAACTCTTGAAATAAGCTGAAGGTCAGCCATAGAAATTTCAAGGCTGTTACTCATTAATTTTGAATATGCTTTAGGAGAAAAATCACTCAGTGTCTTCCATTTATTTTCTGATTCATCATAGCCCGTACAAATCAATTGAAGGCTTACTCCCTCCTTTAAATTTTCAGCTATGAAAGCCAAAACAGCTAGCATATTCATCTGACAGAATAAATCATACTCAAACCATAAATAAACCTGCTGATAATCATTTATATGATGCAGATTCTTAAATGTCTCACTGCTTTTTGCTACATATTCTAGTGCATCAACCTCAAAGTAATCTTGAAAGAAATTTGATCTCATTTCCCAAAATGGACGATCAAAAAGTTTTTTACTCAATGGCCCATCGCACAATACTTCTCGACAAACACAAATATCTCCTTCAATCGCTGTTTGCTTGAAAATTTCAGCAGTAGAATCTCCATTAAGAATATGTAGTGTTGTCTGTTTCATAAGGCTTATTTTTTCCAACGATTAAAAACAATATCTGAAATGTATTTTGGCTCATAAAATGCAAATTCGGCAAATTCGATATCAGCCAAATCTTTTACTAACTGAACACAAGTAGGATGATGTCCGTTGACGGGAGTTTCAAGAGTAGCTTTTGAAAGTACTTTTACAGATTTCTGAAAAAATGCTTCCACCAACTCTGGAATATCCAAAAACTCAAAACTTCCAAAGTTATTTTTGGAAATAGCCATCACAGGAAAATATTTATGACTCAACAACAACAAAGCGACATCATCATACTTAAACTTCACCAAAATATAGGTATGATCACTGCTTTGCCGATCGATTACAGCTTTTGAAAAATCAATTTTAGAATCTGTAAATACTTGTTGAAGAAATTTATCTAGATCAAAAGGTTCCTTTTCGTAATCTTGCGGGAAAAATCCTGATATGTAGGTTGGCAAAGGTTTTTCAAAAACTTTCATAAGAATTTGGGCTAAATCACTTTTTTGAGAATGTTTAAATGCATTGAAAGTTGAGTGAATTTCGGGTCAAATTTTCAATGATTATTAATCCCAGCTAAAATACTTTAAAATGCATGGACACTTTGCTATTTTTTCTGTGAATTATCACTATAAATCTGCATATTTGTCAGTGTCATTTAGTCAGATCAAAATTAATAACCGTGTACGATCAAGAAATACAATCCGTTAAGCAGCGTTTCGGAATTATCGGAAACTCACCCAAACTCAATCATGCTATTCAAGTAGCTGTGCAAGTGGCTAGTACTGACCTTACAGTTCTCATCACTGGTGAAAATGGTAGTGGTAAGGAATCCTTTTCCAAAATAATACATCAGCTTGGTCAGCGCAAACATGGACAATTTATCGCGATCAACTGTGGAGCTATTCCTGAAGGAACAATAGACTCAGAGTTATTTGGACATGAAAAAGGCGCATTTACAGGTGCTCAAGAAGCTCGTAAAGGATATTTTGAGGTAACTAATGGCGGTACAATTTTCTTAGATGAAATAGGCGAAATGCCACTCAAAACGCAAACACGTTTATTGAGGGTTTTAGAAAATAAAGAATTCATTCGTGTCGGTTCTTCAAAAGTTCAAAAGACAGATGTACGTGTGGTTGCTGCCACAAACCGTGATCTGATGGAACAGGTTGAAAAAGGGAAATTTAGAGAAGACCTTTACTACCGACTTAATACTGTACCTATCATAGTTCCTCCATTAAGAGAACGAGAAAACGATATATTATTACTGTTTAGAAAGTTTGCTAGTGACTTTGCCGAAAGATATCGCGTAAAGCCAATTATGCTGACTGACGAGGCAAAAGAAATAGTTTTAAACTTCAGATTTCCTGGAAACATTCGTCAGCTAAAAAACTTAGTTGAACAAGTTTCTGTACTCGAAATCGATAGAAATATAGATGCGACTACCATCAGTAAATACTTACCGAGTGAATCGCGTAGAATGATGCCTGCCTTAGTTCCAAACAAGGAAGAAGACAAAGGGCTCAATGAACGTGACCTGCTATACAAAGTTCTGTTTGATATGCGAAAAGACATGACAGAACTTAAAAAGATGGTATTGCAGATGGCGCAAGAAGGAGGACAGGCGGCTCCACAACTGATTAAAGATAATCATCACCTTTTCAACGATATTGAGACTGATGATGCTTACGATTCAAATCATCTGATAGAAGAAGTACCAACGGTTCAACCAACGACACCTTCTCTTCCTTCAACTTACATGATTCAACCTTCTGAAGAGCGTATCGAACCACGTAAAGCGGTAGATTACGACAAAGTTGAAGATATCATTCATGAAACTGAGGACGAATCTTTCTCTCTTCAGAAACAAGAGAAAGAGATGATTGTAAAAGCACTAAGAAAGAATAACAACAAACGAAAATATGCGGCTAGAGATCTTGGTATCTCTGAACGTACGCTATATAGAAAAATCAAACAATATGAGATTGAGGATTAAGATGAAGAGGCTAAACCACTTTTTTAAATACTTCACCTTTATCGGAATTTTATTGCTGTGCAATGCTTGTACAGGATTCCGATTCACGTTTTCTGGGGTAAACCTAGACCCGAACGTAAAAACATTTTCTGTTGAGACTTTTGACAACAGAGCACCCGATGGACCATCAAACATGGGAATTGTATTTTCAGATGGTTTTAGGGATTATATGGCCAGAAATACGCCACTTACCCTAGTTCCACAAGGCGAGCAAGGAGATCTTCAGTTTGAAGGAACAGTAACAGGTTACAGAATTACACCAATTTCTCCTGGTGCGAGTGAATTGGAAAATGCCGATTTTCAACGTTTGACCATTACAGTAAAAGTAAATTTTGTCAACAATTATGACGATCAGGCAAACTTTGACCAAAACTTCTCGTTCTATTTCGACTTTGAAGCAAGTCAGAATATTACATCGGTTGAAGCAGAGGCCTTAGACGTAATCTTCGAGCAAATTTACTTCGATGTATTCAACGCATCGGTTGCTACTTGGTAAGATTAACGAACGAAGAAGACACTGTTTCTTTATTGTAACTGTTTTATTATCAAGTCATGATACTGAAGTAGTAATTTTTGAGATTTCTTTATGCAAAAGAATCTCACAAAATTACTATTTTAGTATTTTGTACTTTCTTTCGCTTCAGAAACTATTAAAATAGGTTGGCTCGTGGACAGATTACTTTTTTCAGAATTGCTGATGAATCCTCAGGATGTATCACTTGAACATAAAGAAGATTTAGTTAAACTGACTAAAAAATACCCTTATTTTCAAGCCCCTCAAGTTTTATTGGCTTTATCTGACCGAACTGATACAGATCAGATCAAGAAAGCTGCTGCTTACTCAGTCAATCGTTCGGCATTAAAGGCACTTATCAACGAAGATTTTAATGCAAATGTAAACCTTCACAATGTTCAAAAACTGGACATTCAGACGGAAAGCATTAATGCATTCGAAAGATTGGCCGACAATTCTAAAGTACAAACCCAAGAAAGTACAGTACAAGAAAAAGAAGTTACTACTCTGGTAGAAGAACATGTAGAAGCGTCTTCCACTACAAGTCGTGAAAGTGAAAATCATTCGGAGCAAACATCTGCTTCAGAACCCTCTGAAGAAGGTGGTGTTTTAGCCTTTTTACTTTCAAATGTAGAAGAGGAAGAAAAGTCAGAACAAATCCGAACATCTCTTTTTGAAGAACAAGAACCTGAAGCAATCGAGGAAAACATTCCGACTTCTACTCCTAGTCCTGTAGAAGAAGAAAATGATGAACTCGTTGTCAAAGATGATGATATTGGAGAAATTTGGGCTTCAGATATGGTCAACCGCTTGAAAGGTCTCGAAATGATGCGAGAAGAACTCAAAGCGGAACAGTCTGAGGATGTAGATAAAGAAATAAACGGAACGGAAACTAAAACAGAACAACTTTCTGAGGAAAGTGAAGAAGAACTTCCATTGTTTAATCCATTTGGTAAAGGGAGTTCAGTTGATCATAAAAAATTGAGCACAGATGATTCGTGGGCATTTGAACTTCATAAAGAAATGTTCCCTGAACATTTGGAAGAATTAGAGGAAAAAGAGGAGAAAATGGAGATGGAAGAAAAAAAGGTGATCATTAATAATTTCATTAATGAAAAACCTAGGATTAACATTGATAGAGATGAATTGAAAAAAGACATTCAAGACTTAGCTGGTCAAACTTCAAATCATTTTATGTTTAATCCATCCGAAAATTTTGCAAAGATTTTAGTTAAACAAAGAAAATATAAAGAGGCTATACACATTTATGAGGAATTAATCTTGAAAAATCCCGATAAAAAGTCTTACTTTGCAAGCTGTATATCAGAAATTAAAAAGGAAAGTTAATTTTTTAGATTAACATTATATATATGACAACTTTCATCATCGCAGTAATTATTGTAATTGCTGTTTTACTCGTATTGGTCGTGTTGGCTCAAGATTCTAAAGGCGGTGGATTAACCGGTATGGGTGGTGCCACTCAGATGATTGGAGCACGTAGAACTATGGACGGCATTGAAAAAGCAACTTGGGTGCTTGCTGCTCTTATGATGGTTCTTTCTGTAGGCGTAAACATGTTTATCGATCCTACTGAAAGCGGAAACGTAAACGTCTCTAACACTATTGAAAGTGTTGAAGCACCAGCCACTAGCTTGGAAGTTCCAACTACTGGTGAGGAAACTCCAGCAGGGGAATCAACACAAGACGCTGAATAAGCTGAAAAAAGATCAAAATATTAAAGGCTCACTTCTCCGGAAGCGAGCCTTTTTTTATTTCCCAAGCCTCAATGTTCATTTCATTTAACAAGTTCTAGTGCCTGAAAACCCATAAATGCCACGATTTTTCGTAAAATTGCAGTTCATAACGTAAGAACAAGAACAGTTTACGATTCAATTCATCCTATGAATACACTTGCTAACAAAGCACTCGAAAAGTATGTAGACGATCATACATCGCTTCAAGATGAAGTACTTCGAAAGTTAGAAAGAGAAACCTATCTTAAAGTAACTCAAGCCCATATGGTTTCTGGGCACTTACAAGGGCAACTACTTACAATTTTAGCTAGGAGCATGAATGCAAAACGCATTCTGGAAATTGGTACATTCACGGGCTATTCTGGAATTTGCTTGGCACGAGGATTATCAGAAGGTGGAAAATTGTACACTCTTGAAGTCAATGAAGAATTGGAAGAAATGATTCGTAAATACTTTGAAGAAGCTAAACTCTCTGACAAGCTAGACCTTCGTTTCGGAAATGCCCTAGACATTCTTCCTGAAATTGACGATACCCTTGACCTTGTTTTTATAGATGCAGATAAAGGAAACTACGACAAATACTTTGAACTAGTAATTGATAAAGTCCGCACAGGTGGGCTGATTATTGCAGACAATGTGATTTGGAAAGGAAAAGTTTACGATGAAAATGCAAATGACAAAAAAACACAAGTCATCAGAGACTTCAACAAGAAAGTTCAAGATGATCCTCGTGTTGAAAATGTTTTCCTTCCAATCAGAGATGGCTTACTGATTGCATGTAAAAAGTAAATGCATCTGTTACTTTTACCAAAGGTAATAAAAGCTAAAACGAACCATTTAAGATCTTAAGCGGACAACTTCTTATGAAAAGTTTTTTATCGACCCTTACTTTTATTCTATGGGCAACACTAACATGGGCACAGTTACCAACAGTACCAGTACCTCCTGTTGTTCAATTTGCTGACGTAACTTTAAGTTTAAGCCCTGGAGCACGCGAACGCATCAGCCATAAAGTAAACTCCTTAATGAAAAGCGAGCGTCATTTTATGGAATACGTAAGCCGATGCGATCGTTACTTCCCATATATCGAAGCAATTTTTGCAGAAGAAAACATTCCAGACGATTTCAAATACCTAGCTCTTCAAGAAAGTGCGCTTTTACCTTATGCAATTTCTTCAGCAAATGCGGTAGGTTTTTGGCAATTCAAAGACTTTACAGCTTTAGAGAATGGTATGCGTGTCGATAATGTCATTGATCAACGTAAAAATATCGTCTCTGCAACCTATGGAGCGGCTTCTTACCTAAGAAAAAACAACAATGTGTTAGATAACTGGCTTTATACTTTACTCTCTTATAACCTAGGACTAACTGGAGCTAAAAGAACAGTAAGAGAACAAGAACTACTTGCTAGACATATCACTTTAGATAAAAACTCTCATCAATACATCATTCATTTCTTAGCTCATAAGATTGCATTTGAGCATTATGTTGGCAGAAGAGAAAACACGCCAACAGTACAGCTTCTGATCTACCCTAATGTTTCTGGAAAGTCTATTAGTTCAATAGCCAAAGAGACCAAGATCAACGAAGCAACGATTAGAGATCATAACTATTGGTTGTTAAAGGGAAAAGTACCTTCAGATCAAGATTACTACTTCATTTTACCCGTAGAGGTTAATGATATCGCTAAATACAAACAAAAGCATAAACTACTAGATGCTTCAGATATTTTTGGAACTCCTCGTTCTCAAGATTATTATGTAAGCAATGAGGTGGAAGAAAATACTAACGATGGTTTCGAATATATTTTTGAAGGCGATGCATATCCAGACCTACAATCTGTTGAAGTTATTGAGCTAGGAGGTATACAAGTTGTAAGAGCATTTGCCAATGGTTTACCAGCTATCATTGCTCAAAAAGGACAAAAACTACAAGATATCTCTAAAGCTGTAGGTGTTTCAATTTCTAAACTTCGTAAGTACAACGAATTGGAGAAGTTTGATGAGCTACAAGCAGGACAAATTTATTATTTGAAGCGTAAGCGTCGTAAAGGACTTACAGACTTCTTCACTGTCACAGAAGACAAGGGCTTATGGATGGTCTCTCAACGATTGGGTATTCGTAAAAAGAAATTGGTCAGAAATAACCGTATGCTACCACATGAACTCATCAAGAAAGGTAGAGTTCTTTGGTTGAAAAAACGCCGTCCATCTAGTGCTCCAATTGAGTATGAAGAAATTGAAGAAGAAACGGTTGAGGGAGAAGTTATCACACAAGAACCTTCAAATGACTCCCAAAAAGAAGAAGATACAATTCTTAGAGTTGAAGAAGATGTAGAAGAGGTTGACTTAAATGCAACTTATCACACTGTTAAAACAGATGAAAACCTTCTTTCTATCTCAAGACTTTACAATGTCACGATCATTGACCTCAGAGCTTGGAATAAAGACGAGTTAGGCGAAGATGGCGGTGTTGCTGTTGGGCAAAAAATTAGAGTTAAAGCTCCATCGAATTTTCAAAAAGATGAGCCTACGGGAAATGCTATCTTCATTGAAGAAGTTGAGAATGAAGTATTGGCTGACGGCACAATCATTCATATTGTAAGAGATGGTGAAGATTTGAATTCAATTGCAGCTCATTACGAGGTAAAAAGCTCTAAAATCATCATGTGGAATAGCTTACAAAGCCGACAGGTGAAAAAAGGAGATAAACTCATCGTAAAACCAATGAGTTCAAATAGTATTCCTTCAGCTTCTGAGCCAAAAGAAAAAGTAGAGGAAACAATTGCCGAAGAAGGGGAAAAGACAACAGCACCAAAGCAAGAGGAGAATAATGTAGTAGAAAAGCCAAAAGTCAATGCAAAAGATTTCCATATTGTACAAACAGGAGATACCTTCTATGGTATTGCAAGAAAGTACAATAAGAAGCCTGCAGATTTGATGAGGCTAAATCCTAACTTGAATCCGTCTTCATTGAGCCTTGGCTCTAAGGTTTACCTCACAAAGCAAGGAGAAAAAGTGACTAAGCCTAAAACTGAAGAAATAGCTAAACCAAATTACCACATTGTAAAACGTGGTGAAACTTTAAGTGCTATTTCTAGAAAGTACAATATCTCTGCGAAGGAAATTGTAGCTATCAATAAGCTTAAAAATGTAGATGATATAAAGGCTGGTCAAAAGTTACTGATTCGTTCTTCTAAAGAAAAAACAGAGGATGAAATTGCTTCTGAAGCCATTCCTGATGTAAAGTTAGATGATGATGGTACTTATGTTGTGGCCGAAGGTGCAAATACAAAATGGCATACCATCCAAAAAGGAGAAACACTTTACAGCATTAGTAGAAAATACAAAGTATCTACAAAGCAACTACAAGCATGGAATGAAATGAATGGAGCATCGATCAATGCAGGAGATCGAATTATTGTTTTTAAAGGAAAAGAGGTTCAGAAAAAATCAGTTGAAGAAGCTCCAAAAACACATACTTCATACCATCTAGTATCGAAAGGAGAAACACTTTACAGCATCAGTAGAAAGTATGGTGTGAAAGTTTCTGAGCTTATGAAATTAAATAATTTTAAGAGTGCACAAGACTTGAAATCGGGAATGCGTCTTAAAATTCGATAAATTAATCTTTATTAAAATCAATTTGATATAAAACCCAGAAATAATTCGTATTTCTGGGTTTATTTTTATGTTCCTAAAAAATACGATGATTTTTAGGGCGGTTAAATAAAAATACGATGAAACATATTATATCAATTTTATTAGTTGCTCTTGTTGCATGCACGCCAAAAGAGCAAGCTAGAAACGAGAAAAAACCTAAACTGGTTTTAGGAATAATGGTTGACCAAATGCGCTATGATTACATTAGCCGATTTTGGGATAAATACGATGACAATGGAGGTTTCAAACGCCTTGTAAACCAAGGTTACTTCTTAAAAAATGGTCACTTCAATTATGCACCAACAGCCACTGGACCTGGTCACGCATCTGTTTATACAGGGACAACACCTTCCAATCATGGGATTGTAGGGAACTATTGGTTTGATAGAGCTACAGATAGAAGTGTGTATTGTGTTTATGATGATTCTGTTGCTACAGTGGGTGCTGATAGTAAAAACGGAAAAGCGTCACCTCATAGACTTCAGGCCACTACCCTATCAGATGAATTGAAGTTATTCTCAAACAAAAGATCTAAAGTAATCAGTATATCAATGAAAGACCGTTCAGCAGTTTTACCTGCAGGTTTTATGGCTGACGGATCTTACTGGTTAGATGACAAAACAGGTAATTGGATTACGAGTACATTCTACAGAGATTCTTTACCGACTTGGGTTGAAAAAATCAATACTGCTGAAAATAGAGAAGTAGACCAACTCTTCAACACACCTTGGGAAACTCTCCTACCTATCGAAGAATATACGGAAAGCCATGCCGATGACACTCCATATGAATCCACATTTAATGGCGAAACAACTCCAACCTTCCCTCATGACCTTCAGAAAGCAATTGCTGCAGATAGAATGTCAAAAGTAAGCCAGAAAAAATATGGACTACTAAAAGGTACTCCTTGGGGAAATACAATGGTGAAAAGTCTAGCCATTCAAGCTATTGAAAATGAAAACCTAGGGCAAGATAAATTTACGGACCTTTTAGCTATCAGTTTTTCATCTACAGATTATGTTGGACATGCCTATGGTCCTGCTTCAATTGAAGTTGAAGATACGTACTTAAGATTAGATCAGGATTTGGCGGAACTTCTGAACACTTTAGATCAAAAAGTTGGAAAAGGAGAGTATGTCGTATTCTTAACTGCAGATCACGCGGCTGCATACAACTCTGATCATTTGAAGGACGAAAAAATCAATGCAGGATACTACAACTCGAAAGAACTTAAAGGGCAATTGAATGACTACCTAGATCAAAAATATGGGAAAGCTCGTTCTGAAAACCGTTGGGTTAAATCTTTATATTCTGGATATGTTTACCTAAACAGAGAAGAAATTCAGAATAAGAGATTAGACCTTCACACTGTTCAACAAGTTGTTGCCGATTACATGATCGAAAAGCCTACAGTAAAAGATGCTTTAACAGCTTATCAGTTAAGATTTAACGAATATCAGACAGGTTACAAAAAGCTGTATACAAATCAGATGAATCCTAAAAATACAGCAGATGTCATCTTAGTTCACGATGCTGGATATATGGAAGTTCGCGACAAAGGAACGACACATGGTTCTCCATTTGTTTATGATACTCATGTTCCGATTATCTTCTACGGTTGGAATGTAAAACATGGTGAAACTCATGAATATCATACAATCACTGAAGTTGCTCCAACTGTGGCTTCATGGTTAGATATGAGTTATCCTAGTGCATGTTTCAACAATCCTGTGAATGTTCCATTGAGATAAGCATTTTAATTTCTTGAAATAAAAAAAGCACTAAGCAGATTTCTGTTTAGTGCTTTTTTAGCTTTATGAGTTACTAAGATTTTTTTCTTGCCTCTAATGCATAAACCATTGGCAGTTTTCCTTCTACGCCCTTAATCTGATAGCCTTTCTCAGACTTCACTGTATTATTAAAGCAATCATAAGGAGAATAATCATATTCCCTCAGGTTCGTAATTTCTAATCCTGCCTTGCTTAAACCTTGGAAAACATCTTCTAAACTATGATTCCAAGAATATGATTTATCTTTTAGCTCAGCATCTCTATCTGTATAAGTACCCTCTGTTTCCTCTATGATAGCTCCACAGTCAAAATATCCGTATGTTACCTTTTCAAACTGCTCATCAAACATCCATATCACAGGGTGAAACTCAACCAATAATAACTGCGCATTAGGCTTCATCACCTTCTCAATAACTTTACCCCAAGTATTTAATTCTGGCAACCAACCGATAACCCCATAAGATGTAAAAACGAAGTCGTATTGCTCATCCAATAATTGATCAATCTCAAAAACATCTCCGCACACGAACTTAGCATCTAATTCCAAATCTCTAGCGGTCTTCTGCGCCACTTCTATTGCCTTAGGAGATAAATCTACTCCTGTAACCTCAGCTCCCATTCTAGCCAAAGAAAGCGTGTCTTGTCCAAAGTGGCATTGCAAGTGCAATACTTTCTTTCCTTTAAGCTCAGGTAAAAGAGCTAATTCTATTTCATTCAAGGAGCTTCTTCCTTCCAAAAAACTCTTATGATCATAAAATTCAGAATCTAAATGAACAGGAGTCTTATGATCCCACAATGTTCTATTGATATTTAAATATGTTTTATCCATAATAATCATTTTTACTTTTAGACATAAAAAAAGAAAACACTCTAATATGAGTGTTTTCTAGGACTTTTTCAGTAGGTAATAGCTTTAAAGATAAAACTGTTATTACCTCTTATCTAACTTCCCCTTTAGATTTCCTTTGTATTACCGTTCGGATCAACTGCAATACTCAATATTTTATGATGATAATGTGAAATAAATTCTAGATATGCTTAAGACTATTTTTAATACCTTATTGACTTTCTGAACTATCCTTGAGACTAGAATTCACTCTGAAATTCTTTGTCTCCCCACAATCCTCATTCTACTTCTTTATGAATATGTACACTTAAAAAGTAAGATTAAATTTTGACACTGAAAGTAATAGTAAATAACCTGACACTGAATAATGTTATTTCTATAGTTTGATAATGAATATCACTGAATCGGTTAATTATAATTCCAAGAATATGCCAACACGCATAACCTATTGATTTACTGATTCTTAAAATTAATATCACAAAATAAGTCATAAAAAGAGTATCCGTAATTGATACATAAGTGTTCATATACGAACATCATTTCTTCATATGATGTATAAAAAAAGGTCACTCTTAATGAATAAGAGTGACCTCACATAGGTTTATATTTTATTACAATTTGATACCAATCATACTGATATCATCTCGTTGTTCTGCTTTACCTTGGTGAGCAAGAAGTTCTCTTTCGATAATCTCTCTTTGCATCTCCATAGATTTCGATTTGTTATTTTGAAGTAATTCAAGCAACCTCATCGTACCAAACTTTTCTCTATTGATATCATTTTGGTCAACCAATCCATCTGAAGTTAGGTAAATGACAGTTCCTTTTTCTACATGTACTTCTTTAGACTCAAATCGCTTATCCTTTTTCTTTCTTCTCAGACCTCCGATAGCCAAGTTATCTCCTTTCTGGATTTGAACTTCATTATCCTCTGGGCCAATGTAGTAAAGTGATCGTTTTGCTCCTGCAAAAGTTACTCTCTCAACAACTCCACCACCTCTTTCAAGTACAAGAAGACATACATCCATACCATCATCATTGGTACTTGTTTCATTGTCTTGTTGAAGTGCTTTCTGAATTCCGATATGAAGTTCATTCAAAATTTCACCTGCATCGTAGATGTTTTTCTGAACCACAATCTCATTAAGTAGTGTGTTACCAATCATGGACATGAAACCACCAGGAACCCCGTGACCAGTACAGTCAGCTACGGCCAAGAAGATCATTGAGTCAGTAAACGGATCTGAAACTCCTGTTCTATCAATATCATCACCTTTCAAGTGCGTGAACCAATAGTAGTCACCAGATACGATATCTTTTGGTTTAAATAGAGAGAAAATCTCATAACCTGTACTTTCAATGTATTCTTTCGTTGGAAGAATTGCCTTTTGAATGGTCTCTGCATAACGGATACTATCTGTAATATGCTGGTTTTTCGCATTCAATTGGCTATATGCATTTGCATTTGAAAGTGCAATTGAAATATATGAAGCAAAAGAACGAAGTAAGTTAACGTCCTTTTGTTCAAACGCTCTCTTATTGTAATTCTGAATGGTTACAACACCTAGTGTTTGCTCAATATTAAATGGCAAATAAATCACCGACTGAGTCACCTCATCTGTATGCAGAATTGGGAAAGAAGCAAGGTAATCTTTGTATTCAACATCCATATTGCTGACTACAATTTCTTCTTGACTTTTCACGGCCAATACCCCCATACTATCTCTTGAAGACATTGGGATCACCACTCGTTTCTTAGGAACACCTTTATCGATAAAAGTGATGTATTCCAAACAATCACGATCTTCTCTGAACAAACCTACACCAAACACATCAGCATCGGTGATCTGCCCAACATAATCGTATGCTTGAGAAACAATCTGTTTTATATCTAGCTTAGATGTAATTTCTTGTCCAAACTCCGAGATTACTTGAATGTTGTTGAACGCTCTTTCAGCTTGTGTTTTCGCTTTAGAAACTTGATCTCTTTGTTGCTCAATCTCTTCTTTTTGCTGTGTAATCTCAGTATTCTGACTTTTCAGTCTCTTATTTTTAGTGATATTTTTTCTAACTAAAACAATCGCTACGATAAGGAAAATGAAGATAATTCCAATGATAACGGCAGCAATGATATTCATCTTCTCTTTCGCCTCATTTTGCTCCTGCAAAATTTTATTTCTTTCCTCTTCTGTTTTCTTCATCAAAGAAAGAAGATTCTTTTCACGTTGTGCTTTTTCAATCTGATCTGCCTGACGTTTGTTCAGAAGTTCTTGATACTTCTTCTCTTCCATCACCTTAGACAGCTCTTCTTCTTGCACTCTTTGTAAAAGTTCTTGTTCTGCAAGGTAAAGCTGATCTTCAATCTTACGTTTTTCTTCAACTTCAAGCTGGAAAGACATATTGTTGATTTCTTCTTTCTGCTTCAGCAACTCAAATGCTTGCGCCTTCTTGATTAGCTCTAACTCTAGACGTTCTTGACGAGCACTTTGAAGTTCTTGCTCTGATTTCAATTCATCTAGCTCTCTCTCTTTCTTTTCCGCAGACATCAAGCGTCTTGTCTGAGCCTTTTGTCTATCTAACTCTTGGTTAAGAATTTCTTTGGTAACCTTCAGTAAGTCTTTGTAAGCTTCAACGGCTTTCAAGTTACGGCCTGCTCTTTCA
Organism: Sediminitomix flava; assembly: GCF_003149185.1. Taxonomy (NCBI): domain Bacteria; kingdom Pseudomonadati; phylum Bacteroidota; class Cytophagia; order Cytophagales; family Flammeovirgaceae; genus Sediminitomix; species Sediminitomix flava. Next base: position 1,061,877 of record NZ_QGDO01000001.1, read on the forward strand.
TAAATTTTTGTCAGAACATCATAAGTTCTTTCAAGCTGTTTGGTATCTCCTAACGATTTTGAAATATTGATGGCTTTCAATAATTCCTCTTCTGCTTCTCTCGTACGACCTTGAGAAGACAATACAAGACCAATAGAGTGGTGAGCACTCGCTAGACCTTTTGTATCATTATTTTTCTTTACAATATCAAAGACCTTTCGGTAGTAACGCATCGCTTCGTCAGGGTTACGACGTCTCTGATAAATAGAACCAATATTTTTGTAGAGGGAAATATTTGCTGATTCTGGTTTTCCTAGAGATTTATTTACCTCAACGGCTCTTTTAAAGTATTCAATTGCCTTTTTACCATCACCAAGTTTTTGGTAATGAACACCAATATCGTTGAGGTTAATAAAAGTATCTTTCTCTCCGTTTTCTTCTTTTACCTTTAAAATTTCCAAGTTTACCTCAAGAGCACTCTTGTTATCATTCTTACTAGAATAGATATTGGAAATTCTGTAAAGAATAGAAACGTACTGATTAAAATCTTTCTGATTTAAGTGAAAGTCCTTACACTTATTGAAGAATACTAGGGCTTTATCTTTCTCTCCAATTTTAAGGTATGAAATGGCTATCAAATAATTGAAGTTGTTTGCCCTTGTCTTATCTCCTAACGAGTGAGCAATAGAAAGTGCTTTCAGTTGGAATGAAATCGTCTTTTCTGTCAATCCCCACTCTTGGTACAAGAATGATATTTCAGAATAAACTTTCAATAAGCTTTCTCTATTATCTCCATTAAGACCTTCTATGATTTGCATTGCACGAAGTGCGTAATCTAGTGCTTGTGCAAATTCTCTTTTGATACGAAAAACGTTTGCAATACAAAGTAACGCATCTGCATTACCTTTCTGATAGTTGATATCCTCTGCTAGAAACTGGGCATCTGTACCCAACTCTTTAGCATCTGAAAAACGGTTTTCTTCAATCGCTTTTTGAGCTTGAGAAACTAAATTATCCACTCTCAATTGCTTTTTCGACTTCAGCTGCTGAGCATTAACTGAAAAAGCACCACAAAGTAGAAGCGTAAAGAAAACAAGTTTTATAAATTTTAGCATAGCCTAGCCCTCTATATTACTACAAAAAATTGCTTTATCGAATATGAATAGAAGCTTAATAATTAGACCATAAATCGTTAGAATAATTATTGTCAACTTCATGAACGTTAGATCAACACTTAATCAATTAACGTGATAACAGATACCCGCTAAATTCAAGCCAAAAAAGAAAAAAACGTGAAATAATTGCACTATTACTTCGAGATGGGTGTCAATCTATTTGTTAGTAAAGAAAAGTCAATGGAGATTGCCCCCATTGACTGAAGTATTACTGGTTAATACTCAATATCTCCAACAACCAATTCAGCTAAAATTGGCTTAATATGATTTTCAAGAACATCGACATGATCTGGGTGACTAGCATAAACAGCTAAGCCTTCTTTATCGTCAAAAATTGAATTTAGCATTACTGAAAAACCTTGAGAACGGTCAGAAAAGTTATATCCTGCATTCATTTCTACTAATGTAGGAACCTTACCTTTTAAGTCTTTCAATGCCTGAATAAGAGCATCTACCTTTTCTTGAGGAGTACCCTCTTTGATTTTCATTAGTACCGTATGAACTACCATGCTTTAAACGATTTTTTGTTGATTTTAAAGTAGAGCTCAATTTTCGGATATATTCACCAAATTTTCAATGACTTTTATACTAAATCTAGTTTTATTATCATCATTCTTATTAGATAATTCGCCATTTACCTCAAACTGTACAGAGGTTTTTCCATTTTTCTTGGCTTTACTATTGATTTCCCATACTTGCTTGTCTTCAATTTCACTACAAGTCTGATTACTAAAATCTAATAATTTGTTCGCATCAGTTACTTTTATATCTATGATTTTATAATCTATAGCTGCTACTGATAACTTGTTCAAGCTAATAATATTAGATTCTATCCTTTTAGTAATACGCTCCCACTCATCCATCTGTATCGAAGTATCTGCACTCCTAACCAAACTTTGAAGCTTATCTCTTAGCACATTTGTCAATCGCTGATGGTTTCTCAATAATCGAATGAAGGGACTGCCTTGATCTTTGAGTATTGCATATTTGTAGAGAGCGTCTTGGGTTAAGACATAACTTTCATCTAATGAATTATTGAGAATCGTGAGTACAGAATCAGGTGAAGAAGGGTGTCTAAGCTGATTATATTGATATTCGAACAGAAAAAGTTTTTTCTTTAATTGAATTGACAATGCCAATAAACGACTCTGGGTTTCGATCAAATTATTGAGCGCAAATAAAGTCTCAGAACTAGAACTATTCCCTTCATCTATTTGCTGCTCAAACTGCTCACTAAAAATCTGATTTTGGGTCAGTAACTTTTTGTATTCTTGACTCACTAGATAAAGCTTTTTAAAGACATAATCTGTTTTGTGTTCATGAGCAAACCGAACAATATCTTCATTCTGGTAAACATTCTTGTAAGATGCTAACTTTGTATTTAGATTTTGCAGTTGGGGAAAATATGGTGTGAGTAAACTCTTTACTTCATTTTGTTCTTCTTCAGCTTGAAGTTCTAACTCTTGAATTAAACGGTTTAAAGAGTCTTTTTGCTTTTGAAGTTTTTGAATATTCGTAATCGGGATAACAAGTTGAAAGTTAGCTTCTTCATTCAGAAATACTTCCTTAGGTGATTCGAGATAGATATTTTCTTTCAGATAAGTAATCAATCTTTCTTCTTCAGGAGAAACACTGCTTGTATTCCACCAAAATACAATCCCGATCAGACTAATGAGAAGTAAGGGAATAAATACAAAGAAAATCCATTGAGGAATTTTCTTTTTCTCAGGTATATCTTGTTCTTGATTTTGCTCTGTCATAAATAAAAAGAGGCAGTACCACTAAACTTGGTATTGCCTCTTTCTAAGTTACAGCCCTTATGAAAAGTAATCAAGATAAGATTCCAACATTCTTATTGATTATTCTAACCAATCGATCCCTTTTTTGAGTAAATCGAGTGTTTTAGCCTCAGGACTGCCTTCTTCTGCCTGAAAATCATAGACCCAATTAGCCTGCGGAGGTAAACTCATCAAAATAGATTCTGTACGTCCATTTGTATCTAAGCCAAACTTAGTTCCTTTGTCCCACACAAGGTTGAACTCAACATATCTTCCTCTTCGAAGCTTTTGCCATTCTAGCTCACGCTCATCAAATGGAAGTGCTGCGTTTTTGGTCATCAGATGAGGATAAATATCGATAAATGCATTTCCTACATCTTGAACAAACTTGAAGAGTTCTTCCTTAGACTTCTTCTCTGATTGCTCATTCAGATGATCAAAGAAAATACCTCCAATACCTCTGGTTTCGTTTCTGTGCTTTATAAAGAAATAATCGTCCGCCCAGTTTTTAAATTTTGGGTAGTATGATACCTCATGAAGATCACATACATCTTTTAATTTCTGATGGAAGAATTTTGCATCTTCTTTATTGATATAATGAGGAGTCAAATCAATTCCGCCACCGAACCAATATGTACCATTACTCATTTCAAAGTATCTCACATTCATGTGGATAATTGGTACCATCGGATTTTTAGGATGCATCACAATTGAAACTCCAGAAGCAAAAAAGTCTGCCTTTTCTAATTTTAGTTTTTCTAAAATCTTATCAGGTGTTTCTCCATGAACTGCTGAGAAATTTACCCCTGCCTTTTCCAATATATTACCTCCATTCAAGACTCTTGTTCTTCCGCCACCTCCGGCCTCTCTTTCCCACAAGTCTTGTTGAAATTTAGCTTTCCCGTCTACTTCTTCGATAGCCAAACAGATTCTATCTTGTAAATCCTTGAACCAATCTGCAATAAATTCCTTTGTTAGCATCTTTAGGATAATGTTATGTCAAAAAAACCTTATCAATTAATTGGATAAGGCTTGAGTATCTAAATTATTTTCTTTTTGCTTTGAAGCAAGTTGCTGCTTTTGTTTGGCATTCCTCTTTGCTTCACGAATTGCCTTTCGTTGCATTCGTTTCAAACGTTTGGAAGCTCCTGTATTCTTTCGCTTAAAGAAATCACTAAAACTATTGAAACTCTTTGTATGCATTATACTGAAGCCTTGAGTCGTCATTGTTTGACCTTGAGTCACATCATTGAAGTTGTTAAAGTTCTGTTTCACATAGACTTTAGCCCTCAAATTACCTTGTGGAGTTAATTCCATCTCTAAGGTAATGTCACCCAATACACTTGCAGCATCAGCTTTATTATCTTCGTTTACAAAACCACCATCACGAATAAGCTTAAGCCTTCCTCCTAAGAAACTATAAGCAAATCTTAATTGCATCTGTTGAAGGTCATCCGAATCAAATCCTCCGAGATTCAAATCAATCTGCATGTTTTCATCAAGATTGGATAGCAAACTACTCAACTGATTTGATATAAGCTCACTTAGGTTTCCTGCTAGGTTGTCATTTTCAATAGCTTCATTGGACTCCAACGGAACAAATTGCTTGAATATCATCAAGTTGACGACCTGAGCATTTAAAGCCGCTTCATCAGAATTGATTTTCTGTTTCATGTAATTTACATACATGTCCAAATCAACGACTTCTCCAGTTTCAGACAATTGAATTTGTTTTGGATAATCATAGACATCAATATCAAACGAAATAGTTGGTGAAAGCATTTGCCCTGTCATCATCAATTTCACTTTCGTTGGATATTTTCTTCTTAGCTCAATTGGTGTTTTCTTATTTCCTTCTTCGTCTTCAGGGAAAAGCTCTGTATTTACCAAGTTTGCTAGATTGACAACCTGTTCATAAGAGGTTGTGATATCCATTGTAGCCTCATACGGATCCCCTGCCCAAACTATGCTTGAGTTAGGTTCTATATAAAACTTCTTAGCCAATACATTGACATTAAGGTCTTTTCCTAAATTCAATGAATAGTTAAAGTTATACACTCCTTCTTGGATATCCACATTACCAAACATCAAAAAGGCTCCTTTAGTATCCATCTGAATCTGCAACTTCCCTTCTCCTCTACCCTGAATAAGGTCTCCTGTCGCTTTATCAAAAATCAATTCACAATAGGCATCTGGTGTAATATCCAAATTCATATTGAGTTTGAATCCCATCTCCTCAGCTGCTTCCTCAACTTGTTCTTCCACTTCTGGATTTATGAAATGAATAAAACTATCTGAGATTTCACCAGTATCTTCAATTGGAATGTAAACCTTTGTATTCTTATTTGATCTTGCTGTTATATCAAATTGTAAATCATTGAAAGGCCCTCTAAAATGTAAATTACCTGTTCCGAAAGCTTGTCCATAGAACAGTTCATTGTCTGTTTCTTGCGTGTTTAGCAACATAAAGTTTCTAAACCTAGCCTTCATATCTAAACTCCAGTCGCCATCATTCAGCAATATGCCCCCATCTAAGAAACCGTAGTTATTATAATCATCTGCAACACTAAGGTTTTTGAAGGTAATTCCTTTATTACTGAAGTCAATTCTATCATTGAGAACTTTGTAGGTTGTTTTGAGGTAATCAACCGTAAACTCCATTCCATCTAAAATGGCATCTCCTTCAAACCTAGGTGCATTCGGATTACCCTGTACTTTTATCAGACCTAATGCACTTCCTTTGATATCTGACATGACTCCCTCCATAAAGAATTCTAGCAACTGCAAGTCTGTATTGGCAAGGACAGCTTCCAAGTCAAACATGTCCGAATCATACTTGTATGGGAATATATTTCCAAAAACAAGCAGAATTTCTTCTTCTAACTTTTCAATTGATGCATTAAGGTTTATTGCTTGAGACTTTGAGTCCCATTTTGAATATGCATAAATATCTCCGATATGGACATTCCCGGCATGGGTATCAAAAAGTTTTACAGAACCATTCACCAATGGAACTTTAAGCAAGTCCGACACTGATAAATCTACATTCAAGATTCCAGAAAGATCGACATCCACAATCTTTCCGATGGTAGATATATCTACATTATGAATACTAAAAACTAATTTATCTGAAGGGTCATTTGATATACCACCCGATAGTTTAATACTCTCATCTTTATGATTTAAGGATATATCTTGAATACTGAATTTTTCATGACTATAAATCACACTATTTGACATGGTTGAATCTTGTACCCATTCACGATCAAATAGTTTAAAATTTAAATCATTAAAAGCGATATCAATGCTGTCTCTAGAGAAAAGAACTGATGTTCCACTTGAGAAGTAATCATCCCTTACAGCATGATTAAGGTCTGTTGTCACCTTAAACTCTCGTTCTTTCTTTTCTATATTTAAGGATAAATCTTTCGTTTTACCTCCAAGCAACTCCTGTTTTTCAGACTCCAAGGTAACTTTAAGAGGAAACTCATACCCAAATGTTTTTTTCTGCGCATTAACCAACAACTTAGAATTAGAGTAGCTCATATCAAACATGGAAACGCTATCTGCATCTAACCTAAGTGCCAAACGCATTTTTTCTTTATCCTCTCTAAAAATACCTTTCAGCTTCGTATTTTTTGAGATATAAATATCTTGATTCCAGAAATCAAGTACTTTATTGATATCATTGATTTTACAATCAAACATGGAAAAGAAGTTATGAAGTAGGTCTTTCTTCTTTTCTTCATAAAACGTTTCTACTTGCTCATCATTCGGATAAAGACTCATGATGAACTCATCTTTCAAACGATTGATCTGAGTTGAATACTCTCTATATTCAAAATTCCCTTTAAAATTGGCATTAAGAACATCCGATTGAATATCAATTGTTTTTATTCCATTCTTAGCTCGAGCATCTGATTCTATTGTTACTTCACCTAGATTCAGTTCTGTCGTATCTCTTTTCAGTACTAAACTTGAGAAATACATTTTACCTAGATGGGATTCATTCCAATTACCATCCCAGTTAAATTTGAGTTTTGTATCAACTGAAAGTGAATCATCCATCAAATTCAAATCTGCTAAGTTTTGTGCCGATAAATCTAAGTCAAGAGTGACTGTGGTATCTGCTAAACTTCCTTCAAAAGGCAAATGAACTGAAATGAGGGAATCCGTCAAATTGAAGTCCCCAGAAATGTAATCTTTGCTAAAAGTAAGATTTGATAAAGTTGCTTGATCGTAGATATACTTGTTGACTTCGAACGCTGAAGCTTTGAGGTCGCCTTGGTAATACATCTTGCTAAGGTCTGTTCCTCTTCCGTTTACAAACAACTCGAGGTTAGCCCTTCCTAATTGCTCTTCTTGTTCAATCAGTTTTCCTAGATCAAACTGTTCTGTAGTCAACCAACCTTTAAGTATAGCTCCATTCGGTCGGTATGAAAGATCTGGAGATACGCGACCTAATTCAGTATCTAAGTGTCCACTAACAGCAAAATCGGATAAGAAACCTGCAAATGTCAAATCACCATCTAGTGTTCCGAACTTCTCAAGATAAGGGTGTACGACATTTGGGATAAAAGGCGCTAAATCTTTTCCTTGCACATTTATTGAAGGAAAAGAGAAAAGCATAAATGAATTTTCAACCTGAGGTAAACCCGAAAGGGTTATTTCACCTTGTATGACCGAGTGTTTTCCGAACTTTGCTTCTAAATCCGTAAAGTTAAAATCTGAAACCAGCCCTCTAAAATCCCCCGAAAGAATAACCTCCTCTTCGTAAGGAAAATCTTCAGCGAAAGGCTTTAAATCTTTAAGTGAAATTATAGATCGATCTAAGTGTGCATCAATTTTAACTTGATTGAAAAAGTCTGAGAAGGATTTATAATTTTCATACTCAAATGAAATGGAATCTCTTAAAACACTTTCCCCAATAGAGGCATACAGTTTATTGAGATGCATAGACTTCTGACAAATCATAAAATCTGTATCAAGTTCATTGATACTTAAGCCAGAATTCACTTCTACGGTATTGAGTTTACTCACCGATAAAGCAATTGTATCAGAGGCAATCTTGAAATTGGAAGCACTTCCATTTAGGTTATCAAAAACTAGATGTCCAGGGTTAAATAAACCCTGTTTCATTTGAGGAGCTCCTTCAAGATGATTTTCGTAATGGCTATTTTTGAGCGTTACTTTTTCAATAATGAAAGGGATAGCTTGTTTAATTACTGAATCAGGTTCTACAATAACTTCTTCTGTTGGGACTTGCTCTTTCCCAAGCATCCTAAAAACCCATTCATTTATGTTGTTTGATTCTTCTCGGTTATTCAATACAACATGTGCAGAATCTAAAGTAACCTCATCGATTAGAATTGATGTTCCACTAAGAAGACTTCTGAGTTTATAATCAATAATGACTTCACGTACGGAAATCATTTCTCTTTGGTCAGTGGTATCGTAAACATGAATCTGTTTTAGACTCATTTCATCGAACCAATTGATATTAACTTCCCCGATGGTTGTAGGGTAGCCCGTCTTTTCACTAAGAAATTCGGTAACAAAATTGATCAACTGACCTTGGACGTAGGGAAATTGGACACCTAAAAGCAAAAATATCCAAACAAAAAGGGTTAAAAAGCTCACCCTAGCCAACCAGACGCCAAATCGAGTATTCGAAAAGACTTGATTAAGAATGATATTTTTTAACTTTGCCCCCAAATTTAGTATCTGCGTTAGTCTCGTGATTTTATTTATTAACTGATCATAGATAAATAGCTGGTAGTGATGCAGTCCGTCTACGTCTTAATATTTGATAACAGGCGTATCAATATTTTACAAAAATAAAAAAACTCTCAAGAACCTCACCATATTCTGGGAGGTTTATCAAAAGAGATATTTTATAAGCGATAAAAAATGAAAAAAACAATAATTCTTGCCATAGAGTCCTCTTGTGATGAAACTTCAGCCTCTGTAATCATCAACGGAAAAATTAAAAGCAATATTGTTGCTACTCAGGAAGTTCACCACAAATATGGGGGTGTTGTACCCGAGCTGGCTTCTAGGGCTCATCAAAAGAATATTGTTCCTGTGGTAGATCAAGCCTTGAAAGAAGCTGAGGTTCAGAAATCAGAACTTTCAGCAATTGCATTCACCAAAGGGCCTGGTTTATTAGGTGCATTGCTTGTAGGAGCTTCATTTGCAAAGTCAATGGCTGCTGCACTCAATATTCCCTTGATTGGCGTGAATCATATGCAAGCACATATTTTGGCACATTTTATTGACGAACCTCAGCCTCAGTTTCCGTTTTTATGTTTGACCGTAAGTGGCGGACACACTCAACTTGTCATGGTTCGTTCTCACTTGGATATGGAAGTGATCGGAGAAACACAAGATGATGCTGTAGGTGAAGCTTTTGATAAGACTGCGAAAATTTTAGGATTACCTTATCCGGGTGGTCCACTAATTGATAAGTATGCGCAAAAAGGAAATCCATTGGCTTTTGAATTTCCAATGGTAAGTACAGAAGGACTCAGCTTTTCATTCAGTGGAATTAAGACTTCATTCTTGTATTTCTTCAGAAAGAAGGTGCAAGAAAATCAGAATTTCGTAGATGAAAATATTGAAGATATCTGTGCGAGTGTACAACATACTTTAATCAAGATATTAATGAACAAACTGCGTAAAGCAGCTGCAAAACATAAAGTCAAGAATATAGGAATTGCTGGTGGGGTTTCAGCCAATTCTGGATTGAGAAAAGCAGTAAAAGAAGAAGGTGAGAAAAAAGGATGGGATGTATTTATCCCTGAATTTGAATACTGTACCGACAATGCTGCAATGATTGCAATTACAGCTCATTATAAATATTTAGCGGGTGAATTTGAATCGCTAAATGTTTCGCCAAACCCTAGAATGAAATTTTCAGGTACGAGATAAACAATAAAACTTCAAGAAGTTAGGTAGAGATTCAAAAGTGTCTCTACCTCATGTATTTATTATGGAATTCCTACACGACTTGGTGAATCAGCACAATATTGTCCTTGTGTTGATCATCGTTGGAATATCAGTTGCGCTATTTCTTCTCAACAATCGAATAAAAGCTCAAATTGAAAAGTCTGGAAAAAAGTTAAAGTTAGAGCGTACACACCTCAACTTCTTAAAGAACGCTTCTTCATTTTTCCTCTTATTAACCATTATCATTTTAGCACTATCTGTTTTTCCTAGTTCAAAAAAATACGGGAATACATTATTTGCCAGTGCCGGGGTTATTGCTGCTGTATTGAGTTTTTCAGCTCAGCATGCTTTCGCAAATATTATCAGTGGAATCTTCATTGTCATCTTTCGACCTTTCAGAGTTGGAGATGTCATAGAGATCGGAGGTTATGATGTAATGGGTGAAGTTCAAGATATTACTCTCAGACATACAATCATTAAAGATTATTACAACAAGAGGGTTATCATTCCAAATCAAACCATTTCTACTGACCGAATTGTAAACTCAGACATCGACGATCATGCTATCTGTAGATATTTGGAGTTTCCTTTCCCACAAGATGTAGACTATGACCATGCCTCAGACATCATTAGAGAAATTGGAGCGAAACATCCACTCTCTATGGATTATCGAACTGAAGAACATCTCAAAGAAGGTAGGCCATATATCAAAATTCGTATTGTCAGAATTGAAAAACACGCCATAGTTCTCAGAGCTTATCTTTGGGCTGAAACATCTGATAAATCTTTTGTACTCAAATGCGATGTATTAGAAGAATGTTTGAGACGTTTCCAGAAAGAAGGTATCAGAATTGCATTGTTAGATGATCAACGTGAAGAAAAAAGACTGAATTATTAATCAGTAAGTACTAGGACAAAAGAAAACGAGTGTAACTATCCTTAGAGTTTGCGAAGCTATCTAAGGTTTGATTGATGAGAGTAAGAGTCTTCAGACTCGAAAAAACTACTAAAATGTCGAGTCTGAAGACTCTGGTGTCCATTTATGAGTTCTTAGAGCAACTCTAAGAACAGTAAAGTTTTATCCCGAAAACATTTGTCCTAGCACTTCACAAAGTATACAAGAAAAGCTAGCCCATTTTTGAGCTAGCTTTATTTTGTTGAACATAAAAGAGTTATTGACCATTAATAATGACCGTTTGAGAAAGAATATCCTCGCCTTTATCAGAAGTAAACTTCAAATGGTACACTCCTTTTGGTAAAGGATCAGAACTTTGGTAATTGAAAAGTGCTTCACCGCTAATTCTAAATCTTCTAACAATTACACCTAATTGATTCATTATAACAGCTTCACCACTTTTCTTGAATGGATTTCCTACAGTAAATGTCCCATTATTTGGATTAGGGAAAACCATCATAGAATTGATCGTTTTTTCACCTAAAAATGATTGTCGACTGTTTGAATTACAGTTTGCATCAGCTTCTTCTTGCGTCTCCCAACATTGGTCGCAACTCTGAATTGGACGGCATGGAGGACACTTTAATGTGATTGTCTGACTTTGAACTGCCGAAATAAAGAACAGACTAAGTAAACAACCGAATATGATATGTTTTATGAATTTCATAGTCTTATAAAGATTCTAAGAACTTAATAATTTTTTGTTGGTCACTAGTTGATAAGCTGTTATAAGCAGCACGTGATCCACTGGCGTCACCTCCATGCAATTGAACGGCACCATCTAATGAAGTGGCTGTACCGTCATGCATAAATAAAGTAGCTTTATCGTTTCGTTCTAGTAATTGAATATTTCTACCAATTCCCCATAGTGCTGGAGTTCTGAATGTACCATTATGTACCGTGTGTGTTTTCATGTCGGTATATGGTCTGATCGTAAGATCTCTAAACTCTGCAGGAGCATCACTACTTGTTCTTTGTGTCGGTGAATGACAAGAAGCACAACCAACTTGATGGAATAAGACTTCTCCTTGTATCACATCTTCATCATTGTAAGATGCCGCACTACGTGTAGGAACCGTTAAGAACTCTGTATAAGCGATTAGTAGATTTAAGTCTTCTGGAGAAATATCTGCAGGGTTATCTGGATCAATTTTGTGATCTTCAACCAAAGCATTTTTAGTTTGTTCAGCTACTGTAGCAGCACCTCCGTCCCAACGTAGTCCAACTTCTGCTCCTGCAATCCACTGCAGTAAACCTGTCCCATATACAGCAGGAGGAACTCTAGGACCCCGAGGAGTTTGAATAACTTCAGGTCCTCTACCATCTCTGAAGTGACAGCTTCCACAACTGAAATCTCCGATTTGTACTTCATCAAGTACTGGAGGGCCAAGACGATTATTATCACTTCTATGAATTACACCATGGAAAATATGATGCCCTTCCAAGAAGTCATCCACATCATCTTCTTCTGTAAGCGTGATTAAGTGTTGTGTGAAAATGGCATCTCGTTCAAGATTGTAGTTTGTCTCGTTGAACCCTGCTGTTTGCAAACTTGGTAAAATCATAAGCGTACTTGCTTTACCTGCCGAAGCTAAACGAGGATCTCCAAGTGTATTAAAACCTTGTCCGATAAAGTAATTTTGAAGCGTGTTATAGGTTTGTGCTCCACTACCACCTGCTACGGCAGTGATTTCGTAGTTCACCATATTTCCGTAGTTATAACCAGGACCAAGGTCTGCGTAAGTAGTACCACTCACTCCCCCAACTGTAGTCGCATATCTTGGGGCCGGAGAATCTCCAATATCCAAAATATCAATACGAACTGGAGTTACTGGAGCTCCTTCATGAGGATGGAAAGTACCATTCGCAGATGTTAATTGTGGATCTATTCTTAAGTTATCTGGCCCATCTGTAATAATCGTTTCATAACGGTCTAAGTATCTCAACTGATCGGCATTGTGTACTGCATCAAATACGGCTTCTGTAATACCATCATAAGCATGTGGGTGTCTGAAACGCATCCAGTTTGCTCCTTGAGAAACGATTGTTTCACGAGTTCTAGGATCTATTCTTTCTCCTTGAGTAGTGAATAATGAAGAGTACATGTACTGATCTCCCGGATCATCTGTCTGATAATCTTTTTTCTTATATCTGAAGAAATAATAGAAATCACCAGCATCTTGACATTTTTGAGGAACTGCAGCAGGTCCTGAAGCAAGCGAAACACCTTCAAATTCTACTTGATTACACGAACAGTAGAATTCGAAATCAGGATTTCCGTCTGACTGGATATAGATAGTTTGACCATAGTCAACAGAGATTTCAGAAAGATCTTCTGACAAGTCAAAAGTATAACCGTGTACACCCGGAGTTATACCTGTAACAGGACTAGGAAGAGCTGGAGAAGGGTAGTTTACAAGAGGAATATCACCACAGGCACTTTCTTCACAAGCTGCACAAGGACCTCCACAATCAACTCTTTCTTCTCCTTGATTCAAGATTCTATCACTACAAGTTGGTTCTGGTCCTCCTTCATTGATTCGATAATCACCAAGGTTCATCGGACAGTCGCCGTTACTCCATCTGGCATATACTTGATAGATTCCAGGAGGAAGATCATAAATAATTAAAGAACCCATGTCGTCAGGAGAAGCATACTGGTAGCTTAATCCTCCATCTAAACTAAATTGGATATCTGTACGACCTTCTACATCATTGAAATAGAATGTTATTGTACCGTCATTTTTGAATTCAATAGTTTCATTTGTTGTAAAGACTGTTGCTGAAGGATTAGGAGTTCCGTTACAAATCGTTTCACAAGATTGACACTCAGATCCACCACAATCAACACCAGTTTCGTCTCCATTTTGCATACCATCATCACAAGTAGGGCATGGATCACATTCTGGTCCTCCACAGTCAATACCTGTTTCATCACCATTTTGAATTCCGTCATTGCATGTAGGAACGAAGTAACAACTGCTTTCTCCTGCAACAACTGTGAACTCCACATTTTGAGGAGAAGCTTGAATTGCTAAAGAATAAGTTTGACCGATTGTTACATCAATATCTTTTTGATAATACCCATTTTCATATCTATCGGGAGGAACACAATTATTGAATCCACCACCAGTACAGAAGTAAAGTGCTGTACCTAAATCGTCTTTGTAGTACATGATCCCTTTTCCGTCTACAACAGTAAGACCATAGTCGCCACAAGTTCCTGCATCTACAACAGGAGGAGGACAATCTTGACATTGAGAACCACCACAGTCAACACCAGTTTCATCACCATTTTGGATTCCGTCATTACAGGTAGGTTCAACTACTTGCTCATTTTTCACAATCCACCATACATTTCCAGCGCCTTCTCCATTTGTATCTCCTTGTACTTGATCAGAAACGTAGAAATAAAGAGGATCACCATTATAAGTCAATTGAAGTGCCCCGTCGCATCGACCACTTACACCCCAAGTACCCGTAAATTCATCTTGTACAGATTGAGGAATCAGCACTTCAGCTAAACTATTCACTAATACAGGAGGCCATGAATTCGCACAGCCATCGTTGCATTCGCTAAATTCTGTTTGGTCAGTATCGAAACTATAAATAGTAAGACCATTGCTACTACTTCCGGCTCCTCCCGTAAGAATAAGGCCATGCTCAGTGTGAGTGTAGATACTTACAGTTGGTTCTATAACAGGAGTAGAATCATCACAGGCTTCGCAGTCGGGTCCACCACAGTCAAGGCCAGTTTCATCGCCGTTCTGAATTCCGTCATTACAGGTAGCACATGGTTCGCAATCTGCTCCACCACAATCAATTCCGGTTTCGTCACCGTTCTGAATACCATCATTACAAGTAGCACAAGCTTCACAATCTGTTCCTCCACAGTCAATACCTGTTTCATCACCATTCTGAATCCCATCTGAACAAGTTGGCTCAACAGGTTCGTTACCTGCTTCAGAGGCTACCACATCATACATTGGTGAAATGTATTGTCCAGTAGAGTTATCTTGAATTTTTAATTGAATAGAATACGTTTGACCTACAGTGATTCCACTAATCTGTCTTTCCCATCTATTTCCAACTTTTGTACCCGCAGTACAGTTATCGCCAAGACAGATATAGTTCCAGCCACCAGTCCAACCTTGATCTACAAAATAAATTGTAGCGGTTGTACCGTTGACTTCAATACCATAATCGTTTTGTGCATAAGTGTTTGATACGAACAGTTGAATAGTGAGAACTGTTAGGCAGAGTTTAGTTATTAGACTGAACATCTGACTACTTACAGTGCATAGTGTTCCACCACTAGAAGGTTTTACCTTAGTGTAAATGGACTTAAACATAGTTGATGTATTTTTGAAATAAATAATTAACAGGTCAGAATGGCTTCAATTATTCAAAATGTTTTCAAAAAATAGAAAGGAATGTTTTCGCAATGAAGAATCACAAGCCTCCTACTTGAGGGAAGATTTAGCACATTCTAACACTACATATTTATTCAGATTTCAGAGCTTAACGTAATTTAAACCCACTTCAAAACCACTTCAAAAAACTGACGAATGATTGATGTGAGCCTATTTTAAGCATACTTTTTATACTTCGAACAAATGTTAAGCACACACCGATTAAGTCTAGATAACTAAGAATAATGAAAAAGAAATAATGCTTTATTGAAATACAACTAAATTTGTTGAATGGCTTTAAAATCAATTAGAAGAGCATTAAAAGAAGGAATTTAGCATTAAGTGTAAAACCAACATTAGAATATTGAAAAATAGGTTTTACTTCAGTTTTTGGTTTACGATACGTCAGCTAACTACAAAATACATAACTACTCACTACATTTTTTTTGATGGCTTAAAAATCAATACAACTTGAAACGGTCCATTTCCACCATTGGAGTAATATCGTTCTAAAAAAACAGAGTTGCTTGAAAAGGATTTCTTGCAACTCTATCTTATATATTTTACTAAAAGAGAAAAATTTAATTATCAAACACAGCAAAATCAATCAATGGAGTTTCACCTTTTTCTAATTTGGGAATTTCAACCAACACCTCAGGGAAACCATAATGCTTTAAATATTTAAGAAATACTTTTCGACTATCTTCAGCAATGATATCTGAGTGATCAGCAACTCTATTGTAGATAATACCACGTATGTCTAATCCTCTATATTTTGCGATTTCAAGCGTCATCAAAGTATGATTAATACTTCCTAGTTTAGCAGAGCTAACAAGTACAATTGGATGACCTTCTTCCTGTAAATAATCGAGTAATGTCATTTCATTATTCAAAGGTACTTGAATACCTCCAACCCCTTCTATGATTACTTTATCATAATTTTCAGTCAATGAAGTTGTAGCTTTTCTAATATGCTCTATATCAATTTCATTACTTTCCAAAGCTGCCGATAAATGTGGAGAAGCGGGATATTCAAAAATATATGGGCAAGTCAGGCCTTCATTATCTGCTTCTTGAAATGGAATCCCCATTATTTCACGATGCATCTCAATATCTTCTGACACGTCTTTACAACCTGTCTGAGATAATTTCTGCGTGATCGTTTTATAACCTTTCTCTTGAAAATATTTTCCTAAAAGCCCTGTTGCAAATGTCTTCCCGGCATCGGTATCTATAGCTGTTACAAATAGTGTTTTCATTCTATTTTTAGTTTAGTTTTTTAGCAATAATAAAAAGTGCATCATAGGTCAAACTCAGTCCTTTTTCAGACCTAAAATGCTCTTCATAGGCTTTTTCAAAGTTTCTATATTCTCTGATTGACCATGGTGACTGATGCACGCCATTCACCCCTGTGTCTTTTATATGTCGGAGTAAATCCTTCACACTTTCAAAATAGAGGGTATATGTTTTTTCTTGGAGATGAAGAATTTGAAAATTATAGAGTAAATGTGAGTAATCTTGTTTTTCTATATAGTTTAAACCTTGATTGGTCAACTGTCTTATTTCATAAAAATTCCTTGTTCCAAAAGTAGAAAAGCACAGCAATCCATTTACATCAAGATGATCTCTGAGTTTACAGAAAAACGTTCTTGGTGCTGTCACCCATTGAAAAGTTGCTCCAGATACAATCAAATCTAATTGATCGGGAATAGCTATTTTTTCAATGTCTCCAGCTAAAAAAGTACAGTCTTTTCTGATTTCACTGACAGTTTTTCCCACCTCAGCGACCAAATCATTAGCCCAAAAACGCTCCATTTTTTCATGTGGGAGTTTTTGAGTTAGAAAACCAGTTCCACAACCAACTTCTAAAACGCGATTGAATTCTTTATTCGAAAAGTCTTTTAGCAATTCGGACAAGTGACTAGCCATCTGCTCTTGTACAATTGCAGAATTTCGGTAAGTCTCCGTGCTTGATTTAAACCGTTGAGCTACCAAATCTTTATCAACATTTTGTTGATGTGATAATTTTTGAAATCCAATTTGAGTAATCATAGCTTAATCCATTTTTTCAATAACACTAGCCATTGCTGTGGTTAAAAGTGCCAATTCATCATCTGAGATAATATAAGGAGGCATAATATAAATGAGCTTTCCAAAAGGTCTAATCCAAACTCCTGCGTCAACAAATTGAGCTTGAATTTCAGCCATGTTTACCGCTTCTTTCATTTCCACAATTCCTACAGCTCCAATTACTCGTGTATCAGCAACCTGTTCCAATTCTGCTAATTGGTGAATAGCTTGGTTTAGGAATTTCTCAATACGTCTTACATTTTTTTGCCAATCACTTTCTTGAAGTAATTTCATACTTGCTACTGCTACTGCACAAGCTAACGGGTTTCCCATAAATGTTGGGCCATGCATAAATACTCCGGGTTCTCCTTTTGATATGATTTCTGCAACCTCCTGAGTAGTCATGGTTGCTGCCAAAGTCATATAGCCCCCTGTAAGTGCTTTTCCTAGGCAAAGAATATCAGGAACGACTTTAGCATGTTCCATTGCAAACAATTTCCCTGTCCGTCCGAAGCCGGTAGCAATCTCATCAAAAATCAATAAGACATTATATTCATCACAAAGTGTTCTTAGTTCTTTTAAGTACTGTGGATGATAAGCCCACATCCCTCCAGCTCCTTGAAGGACTGGTTCAATGATCACAGCGGCTATTTCTTCATGATGTTGCTCCAATTGTATTTTTAGTGAGTCTATATCTTTTGGGTTCCATTCTTCACCAAATCGGCATTTAGGTTGGTCAGCAAAAAAGTGAATCGGTAAAACTCCTGTGAAAATCTTATGCATTCCATTGTCAGGGTCGCAAACAGACATCGCATGAAATGAATCTCCATGATAACCTGAACGCACGGTAAGCATTTTATTTTTACTTTTTTGCCCTTTACTGTACCAATATTGCATAGCCATCTTTAGCGCAACTTCAACAGAGATAGAGCCCGAATCTGCTAAAAACACCTTTTGAAGAGGTTCAGGAGTCAAATCAACTAGAAGCGATGTAAGCTCTACAGCAGGTTCATGAGTGATTCCTCCAAACATGACATGAGCCATTTTTTGTGTTTGATTGATTATCGCTTCATTCAACTTCGGATGATTATAACCATGAACTGCACACCACCAAGATGACATTCCATCTATCAGTTCTCGACCATCTTTTAACTTTATCTTACAGCCTTCGGCAGATTCTACGGCATAAACAGGTAATGGATTTATCATTGAGGTGTATGGATGCCATACATGTTCTTTATCGTAGCTTAAAAGCTCCTCCTCATTTTCCCATTTATATTGAGTACTATCTTGTTGTTTTACCATAATTGTAGATAAAAAAAGCCTACTACGGTTTTTATACCGAAGTAGGCTCACTCCATTTCTTATAAAAATACATACCCAATACAGACTCACATTCTACTGAAAGTGTGCTTGGGCTAGTTAATAATCCTTGTAAAGTCAATAACAGATGATCGACTAGGCTACCCGAATCTTCTTCAAGCTCCTGTAGCTTACCTTCTCTTTCTGCTATCAATATCTGTATGATTCTTCTTTTTCCTGTTTTTAAAGATTGTCTACAGATATCTATACTTAAACGACCAATTTTCACCTGTTTTCCCAAAATAGAAAACAGCGTATACCTCTTCCTCGTCCAACGAGAAAAAATGACAACCTTAGGCGATATTTTGGCTTTAAAATTCAATGATTTCATTTAAGTATACCACTAAGATATTTATGATCATGGAAAAAGAAAAAGAGAATTGTAGTTTTCAGTGTTGATTTTTATCACAGAAGGGAAGTAATATCAATTAGATTTGAGTTTAGAAAATAAAAAAGTCACCCCATATCTGTTTTAGGATGACTTTCTTATCAGTAAGAAGAAACTTTTAGTTTGCTACTTCAACACGAGTTAACTCTACACGCTCAAACTTATTGAAGAAGAAACTAGCTTCCAATTCTGCATTTTCGTCAGAATCAGAACCGTGAACTGCATTTTCTCTTGTACTAGTTGCGTATAAACTACGAACAGTACCCTCTGCAGCTTCCTCTGGATTAGTTTTCCCAATCAATTCACGAAAATCCGTTACTGCATTTTCCTTTTCTAGAATTAGTGCCATAATTGGCCCTGAACTCATAAAATGACAAAGTGGTTCATAAAAAGCTCTTCCTTCGTGCACACTATAAAAAGTTTTAGCCATGTCTTCAGACATATGTAGCACTTTTGCCGCTACAATACCAAAACCTGCTTCCTCGATCATTTTTAGAATATTTCCAGTATTACCAGCTCCGAAAGCATCTGGTTTGATCATCGAAAAAGTTCTCTTGCCAGCCATGTTGTTTATGGTTTTAATGTTTTTTGGTTGAATAATCCGGTTAAAACCCGAATTGATAATTTATGAGTATTGTTTTATACGTAGATTTGTAAAATCACGTTTGTAAATGAATATTAATAGAAATAAATAGATTAAGCAATTTTTTGATGAAAATAGGCATATTATCTGATACCCATAGCTATATGGATGACCGTATTTTGGATCATTTGAGGGATTGCGATCAAATCTGGCACGCAGGCGATATTGGAGACATAAAAGTAACCGATCAGTTAAGGACAATCGCTCCTTTGAGAGCCGTATACGGCAATATTGACGGGGGTGATATTCGTAGAGAGTTTCCAGAACATCAAATTTTTGAGATAGAAGGTGTAAAAGTTTGGATGACACATATTGGGGGCTACCCTCCAAAGTACAGTAAGAAAATGAT
Organism: Sediminitomix flava; assembly: GCF_003149185.1. Classification (NCBI taxonomy): domain Bacteria; kingdom Pseudomonadati; phylum Bacteroidota; class Cytophagia; order Cytophagales; family Flammeovirgaceae; genus Sediminitomix; species Sediminitomix flava. The sequence goes on from NZ_QGDO01000001.1 coordinate 1,081,936, forward strand.
ACCTATGCTCAATAAAATCAGACCTAAATTATTCATCTGTGGACATTCTCACATCTTAAAAGTGATTCCTGATAAACACCGTGAGATGCTACACGTCAACCCTGGAGCAGTTGGACAACATGGTTTTCAAAAAGTAAGAACAATGATTACGATGAAAATCAAAGAAGGACGGATGTATGATATGAATGTGATTGAATTTGAAAGACCTTAATTTTAGATGGCATCGAGTGAACACTCGATGCTTTTTTGTTTTGCAACTTCTTTATACATTGTATAATGTAAAACAAATTATTTTTTATGCTTAACTCAAAATTTTATAAACTCATTAATCTACTGCTTCTAAGTAGTATTATTTCCCTCCCACTTTATGCGCAAAAAGACAACATTGATAATTTATCAAATTGGGAAAAAGAATTTCTTAAAGATGTAGATAAAGCAAGAGTCGTATTCTTAGGAGAACCTACACACAATGAAGGAAATGTCTTTGAATACAAATTACGACTAGCTCAACTCCTCCATGAAAAGAAAGGATTCAACGTTATTGCTTTTGAAAGTGAATACTACGGATTTGAAGCCTACCAGCTAGGTTTATACTCTTATAAAAATGATTATCGCAGCTTTTTAAAAGATCATATTTTTGGAATTTGGACAGGCTACAAAGAATTTCAAGCCTGTTTAGATTGGATGAATGATAGACAAAATGAGCTAAAAGTATTAGGCTTTGATTCTCAGTTTTCTTCCGATAGTACTTATCAAGTTCTAGTTGAATTATTAAAAAAAGAATCAGAAAATGATGTAGATATTGATTGGGAACAACTAAAGTCTACGCTAAATACAGTAGCCAATCACTACAGCTTTCCTGAAGAAGTTAGCTTAAAAGATTTTGAGAAAGACCTAAAGCACATCGAAAAAGTATTACCCCAAAAAATCACCTCAGATGATCGAAAACTAGCATACTACAAGCAATCTATAAAAAGTATACTTGCTATGGCTTACGATTTTGCGACTAACCATCCTGCATCAAAAACAGAGCAGACTTGGAGAGCAACCGACAGCAACCCAAGAGATGCACAAATGGGAAACAATTTACTTGCCTTACTAGAAATGTACCCAAATGAAAAGTTTATCTGTTGGGGAGCGCAAGGACATTTTGCCAATCAAGTGAGTGTACTAGAACACAATCAACTTGAGGAGTTTATACCTATGGGAAAAGTGGTAAAAGATGCTTTGGGTGAAGAGTATGTGAAAACGTATGCTTTTATTTCAGGCAATGGTTACAAAGAAGTCATAAAAGAAGATTCCACTCGATTTATACGTAAACCTATCCACACAAGTCTAGAGGCAGAACTTTCAGCTTCTAGAAGTACAACTTCCTTTATCTCTTTAACTGGTAATGCTTATAAAAATAAGTCTTTTGTTTCACTTGCTATGGGTGATCCACCAGTAAAAGGAGTCTGGGCAAAGGTGTTTGATGGATTTATCTATCTAGATCATTTTACTTCTACTCATTATTTGAATCAAACAAATACATCTGAAACGAATGATGTTAAAGTGATCCCCTTAGAGATTGAAGATATTCCAAATAGCGATTCCACGTCTTTTAAAGAAAACAATTTAGCCTTACTCCAAAGAACACTTCATTTTAGAAATAAAAAGAACACTCCAAAAGAACTTTTACTAAAAGGAATAATAAAAGAGCTAGCTTCAAAAGAAGTAATTCCTTTTGCAGTTGTCAGAACAATGAGAGGGAATAACGGTGCCGTTTGTGACATAGATGGTCAGTTTCGTCTCGCAGTTCAAGCTACAGATACCTTACTTATATCCTCATCAGGCTTTGAAGAATTAAGGCTTCCTGTTTCAAAAATAGTCAGTAGTTCAGATACTCAACATGAACTCTACCTAAAAGCGTCTGTTATTGAACTTGGACAAATCACTGTCATGTCAGATGAAATCACCCCAAAAGATATCATCAAGAAAGTGATTAAGAATCATAAGAAAAACTACAGTTCTCCTTCATACAAGCTTGAATATTATGCTAGAAATATGGCTTATAAAAATGATACCTCAGTAGTTGATGTTGAATTTGTGGGGGATATGTTTATTAAACCTAATAAATTTTCTAGACCTACGATTAAAGAAAAGAATAAAAAAGTTTTAGCACAATCAGCATTTGACGACAGAGATATTATTCCTTTTGCCTATGGAGGATTCCCTTTACTGGTAATGGGAGGAATAGAATATGACCTTATTCGCTCACCACGAAAAACTAAGTTAAAACGTTATAGCTTTGAATGGGATAAGTCAAATTTTGACAGCGATCTATATATTATCAGCTTCGTAGAGAATAGCCCTAGGTATAATTTTATACACAGAGGAAAGCTTTACATCGATATGGATGATTACGCAGTAGTTCGCTATGATGATAATCTATGGTTGAAGGAGGGTGAAAAATTTTCCTCTATTTACGATAAAAGTCGTTCTATTTCTCACACCGCTACCTACCAAAAAGGAAATGATGGTATATACCGAATGAAAGAATTTTTTAAAGACTTTCATATCCAAAGACACCAAAATGATGTAAGTGATGGAGCCTCTGTTATCATCAAATATTTTGCAAAGTATAAAGAGGCTGTACTAGAAGAAATTGATATAGATTCGATGATGGAGCTACCTGTAAACTTCTCAGATATTGAAAACTCTCTAGATCTAGAGTTCATGAAAAGTTCTAAACCAAAAGAGGGGAAATTGAATTAATAAACAGAATTGATTTGCCACAAAAGAAAAAACCTGCAATGCCGAAGCTTTGCAGGTTTTTTTATGGCTACTTTGTTCAGTTCTAGTCTAAAGTGATTTCTAGAGCCAAACCTCTCAATTCGTGAACCAATACGTTGAATGATTCTGGAATATTTGGTTTTGGCATGTTATCACCTTTAACGATTGCTTCGTAAGCTTTTGCTCTACCCACAACGTCATCAGATTTAACTGTCAAGATCTCACGAAGAACGTTTGCTGCACCGAATGCCTCAAGTGCCCAAACCTCCATCTCACCAAAACGCTGACCACCAAACTGTGCTTTACCACCAAGAGGCTGTTGCGTAATCAATGAGTAAGGACCAATAGAACGAGCGTGCATCTTATCATCAACCAAGTGACCAAGTTTCAGCATGTAAGTAGTACCTACTGTTACTTGACGATCGAAACGCTCACCAGTCAATCCATCATATAGGTATGCTCTACCCCAATCAGGAACACCTGCTTCTCTCAATTCTGCCAATACTTCCTCTTCAGAAGCACCATCAAAAATTGGAGTTGCATATTTTCTTCCCAATCTCTTACCAGCCCAACCTAGAACAGCTTCATAGATCTGACCGATGTTCATACGAGAAGGTACCCCTAGTGGGTTAAGAACAATATCTACAGGATTACCATCTTCTAGGAATGGCATATCTTCTACAGGTACAATCTTAGCAACAACACCTTTGTTACCGTGACGACCTGCCATCTTATCACCTACTTTCAGTTTACGTTTCTTAGCGATGTAAACCTTAGCCAACTTCACAATACCTGTTGGTAACTCATCTCCTACTTCAAGAGTAAATCTATCTCTCTTGAATGAACCAGTCAATTCGTTACGAGCTTTTGTGTAGTTGTGAACCATTTCTCCGACCATCTTATTCAGACGCTCATCCTCAGTCCAGTTATCCAAAAGGATATCACCAATAAGGTTAGCTTCCTCTGGTACTGCGTAAGAACTATCGTCTCTATAAGGGTTTTTCTCAGGGAAAAGGTTTGCAATGATGTTATCACGAGAGAATTTAACTCCTGGGCTCATGATTTCATCACCAAACTTGTGATTGATTCCTTGACAAGTAACACCATCTAGGATACTTACAAGTTTATTAATCAATCTAGCCTCGATACCTTTCAAGTCGCGAGAATAAGTAGCTTTTAATGCCACTACTTCTTTCTTCGCTTTAGCTCTAAGGTCTTTATCTTTCTTAGGACGAGAGAACAACTTCGTATCGATAACAACACCTTCTAATGATGCTGAAGCTTTCATTGAAGCATCTTTTACATCACCAGCTTTGTCACCAAAGATTGCTCTAAGAAGTTTCTCTTCTGGAGTTGGATCAGACTCTCCTTTAGGAGTAATCTTACCGATAAGGATATCTCCAGCTTTAACTCTTGAACCAACACGGATGATACCGTTTTCGTCAAGGTTTTTCACTGCATCCTCAGATACGTTAGGGATTTCAGAAGTTAATTCTTCCTCACCACGTTTTGTATCTCTTACCTCAAGCTCAAATTCTTCGATATGGATTGAAGTGAAGACGTCTTTCTTAACAACGTTTTCAGAAATTACAATCGCATCCTCAAAGTTATATCCTTGCCAAGGCATGTAAGCTACCATAAGGTTTTTACCCAATGCAAGCTCACCATTATTTGTAGAATATCCTTCACAAAGAACTTGACCTTTCTTCACTACATCACCTTTCTTCACCAATGGAATCAAGTTGATTGTGGTATCCTGGTTAGTTCTACGGAATTTAATCAATTTGTTCTTAACAACTTCGTTGTCAAACGTAACAGTACGTTGGTCTTCAGTCAAGTCGTAGCGAATGTTGATGCTATTTGCATCTACAGAGTCAACTACACCATCGTGTTGAGCTGTCAATACTGTTCTTGAATCTCTTGCAGTTCTCCACTCCACACCAGTACCTACGATTGGTGCTTCTGCTTTCAATAATGGAACTGCTTGACGCTGCATGTTGGATCCCATCAAAGCACGGTTGGCATCATCATGCTCCAAGAAAGGAATCAAAGAAGCCGCTACCGATACAATTTGGTTAGGCGCAACGTCCATGTAAGAAAGCTCTTCCGCAGGGATTAATGGGAAGTCACCTTCAAGACGAGATTTTACAATATCATTAGAGAACTTACCGTCTTCCTCAATTGATGCTTTCGCTTGAGCAATATTGTGTCCATCTTCCTCCTCAGCACTCAAATAAGTGATATCTGACTGATCTACTTTTCCTTCTTTTACTTCGTAATAAGGAGTTTCGATAAAGCCCATGTCATTTACTTTAGCGTAAACACATAGAGAAGAAATCAAACCAATGTTTGGACCTTCAGGAGTCTCAATAGTACAAAGACGACCGTAGTGCGTGTAGTGAACGTCACGAACCTCGAAACCTGCTCTTTCACGAGAAAGACCACCAGGACCCAAGGCAGAAACTCTACGCTTGTGTGTAATCTCAGCCAATGGGTTTGTTTGATCCATGAACTGAGAAAGCTGGTTTGTACCGAAGAATGAGTTGATCACTGAAGAAAGTGTTCTTGCATTGATCAAATCAACTGGTTTAAAGTCTTCGTTGTCACGTACGTTCATTCTTTCTTTGATTGTACGAGCCATACGAGCCAAACCAACACCAAACTGAGAGTACAATTGCTCACCAACTGTTCTTACACGTCTGTTTGACAAGTGGTCAATATCATCGACTACTGCTTTAGAATTGATCAAAGTGATCAAGAACTTCACAATCTCGATAATATCTTCTTTTGTAAGGACTTTAGTGTCCATAGCCGTATTCAACTTCAATTTCTTGTTGATACGGTAACGTCCTACTTCCCCTAGATCGTAACGCTTATCTGAGAAGAATAGGTTGTTGATAATATCACGCGCTGTTTGCTCATCTGGTGCCTCAGTGTTACGCAACTGACGGTAAATTTGCTCAACAGCTTCTTTTTCAGAGTTAGAATTATCTTTCTGAAGCGTGTTATAGATAATTTGGTAATCTGCAATGTTAATATCATCACGGTGAAGGATGATAGACTTAACACCTGCGTCCAAAATAATATCGATATCAGCCTCTGTAAGCTCAGAGTCACGCTCAAGAACTACCTCGTTTCTGTCGATAGATACTACTTCTCCAGTATCCTCATCTACGAAATCTTCTGTCCATGTTTTCAAAACACGAGCAGCCAAGGTACGTCCTACAATTTTGTTAAGCTCACTACGAGAAGCTTCGATTTCTTGTGACAACCCGAACAAGTCAAGGATATTTTTGTCACTACCATAACCGATAGCTCTCAAAAGAGTCGTAACAGGGAATTTTTTCTTACGGTCGATATAAGCATACATTACGTTGTTTACGTCTGTAGCGAATTCGATCCAAGAACCTTTAAAAGGAATTACCCTTGCAGAATAAAGCTTTGTTCCGTTTGTGTGTTTTGATTGAGCGAAGAATACACCCGGTGATCTGTGTAGCTGAGAAACGATTACACGCTCAGCACCGTTAATCACGAAAGAACCTCTTTCACTCATATATGGGATATTCCCCAAGAACACATCTTGTTCGATTGTCTCGAAGTCTTCGTTGTCCTCGTCATTACACGAAAGTTTCAATTTCGCCTTCAAAGGAACATTGAACGTCAGACCTCTTTCAATACACTCATCTTCTGTGTATTTTGGAGGATCAACCGTATAATCGATGAACTCCAAAACGAAGTTTTCTCTCGAATCTGTGATCGGGAAATTTTCTTCGAAAACCTTATAGAGCCCTTCTTTTTCACGCTCTTCAGGCGGAGTTTCTAATTGAAAGAATGACTTAAATGACCTAAACTGTACATCCAAAAAGTCTGGGTATTCCAGTACATTTTCAATGGATGCAAAGTTTTTCCTGCCGTTTTTGAATGTAGCCAAGGTACTAATCCTTTATATTTTATAAACTGAACTTAACTTCAACCACCTATTTAGTGATCGCGGAAATTGTTTCAAACATGACACAATAGCCGCAAAATAGACTCGCAAAGTTAGGGAGTCCCCATTGTAAATCCAAGTAAAAAAGCAAACTTAATTCTTTTTTTCCGATTCAAGTATTGAATATTTTCGATCTAATCTTATAATCAGCTACTTGGAGTTTAATTGGGTTATAAACTCTTTGAAAGAAGCGGTGTTGTAATTGGCTATTCCTTCCTTTCTAAAGACAATTTGCCCTTGAGGAGAGACTACAAATGTTGTAGGAACCACATTACTTTCAAATACCTTTGGTCTCGGACCAGCTAGACGATAGATTGGGAAATCATATGCTTTACGATTTATGAACTTCTTTAACTTCTCCAAGTCTTGATCAACAGAAAGCATTACAAAGATGATTTCCTCAGAATGAATATCATCATAAAGAGCTTGTAACTCTGGCATTTCAGCAACACAAGGCGGACACCATGTCGCCCATACATTTATCAAAATGGTTTTTCCTCTAAATTCTTCTAATGAAGATATATTACCTTCTAAATCAAGTAAATTCAAATCATAAGATGCTTCAGCTACATTTTCACTACTTGCTTCGGCATTCAAGATTCCTGTTTTAAGGACTAAACGCTGAAAAATCCCGATAACTTCAGTGTGATAACCAGAAAAATACAATCCTCCTATAAGGATAATCCATATCCCACCTTCAATTAGTTCCCTTTTCCAATCTTTTTTTCCTTTTTTCTTCTTTTCCATTCCTTACAAATCACCGTCTTCCCTGTATTTATAGCTTTCTATTTTCAATTATTTTTTCCGATTTGCCTCTCTCACTTTTTGCTCTACAATATCCCACATTTCAGGCGTAACCTTTTCTAAATAGTTAAACTCTCCAGCTCCTTGCAACCATTCTCCTCCATCAATTGTAACTACTTCACCATTTATATAAGATGAAAAATCAGACATAAGATATGCTGCCAAATTTGCTAGTTCTTGATGTTCTCCAACTCTCTTCAAAGGTATACGACTCGCAGGATCAAACATTTCTCTCATATTTTCAGGGAAGAGTCTATCCCAAGCCCCCGCTGTTGGGAATGGGCCAGGAGCAATTGCATTCATTCGAATACCATATTTCCCCCACTCTGCCGCCAAAGACTTTGTTAAAGAAAGGACTCCTGCTTTTGCACAAGCAGAAGGAACAACATAACCAGAACCAGTCCATGAATAGGTTGTTACTATATTTAGTACCGTACCACGTACTTTTTCTTCAATCCACTTTTTCCCTAAAGTCAAAGTACAATTGTACGTACCTTGTAGAACAATACCGACAATCACATCAAATGCTTTTGCACTAAGTCTTTCTGTGGGACTGATAAAATTACCTGCAGCATTATTTACAAGTCCATCCAATTGCCCAAACTCAGAATAAGCTTTTTCAATCGCTTTCTCTACATCTAAGATTTTACGAACGTCGCATGCTACTGGTAAAACCTTCCCTCCTGTCTCCTCTTCAAGTTCCTGGGCTGTTTGCGTCAGTACATCAATTTTACGACTTGAAATCACGACATTCGCTCCGAGTTCTAGAAAATACTTTGTCATAGAACGCCCTAGCCCTGTTCCTCCTCCAGTAACAAGATATGTTTTTCCTTTTAAGCTCCCTTCTTTTAGCATTGGTTGATTATACATAGTCTTTGGTTTCTTGAATTATAAAAGTGTGTTTTCTACAAGATATATTTTTAGAAGAATAGTCAAAAGGAAAAACTTTAGCCAATTAAACTATTTTGTCATTTCAGCCTCTACTATTGAGTTTGATTGTTGTTGTATTATTTCAGATAAGATGAGAGCAATTCCATTCGTCCATCCAAAGCCATCTTGATTAGGGTATTCGCCGCCTCCTGCTTTCAAATTGGTATTGACTACATTATATTTTTCCATCATTTTGTGCTCACTCTGATATACTTTACGATTGAGGTTTAGCCAGTTTGACGCAATTTTCATAGCCAATTCATCATAGCCATAATTCAATAAACCTTTTACAGTCATCCATTGCAAAGGAGCCCATCCGTTGGGTGCATCCCACTGTTCCCCACTTTCAATTAGAGTTGTCACCACCCCTCCGTCTTTCAAAAACTCTGATTCAATAATTTCACAAACCCTTTCCGCCTGTTCTGGAGAAGCCATTTTACAAAAGAGTGGATAAACCGTTGCCAACGTTTTAGCGGGAGTAAAACTCTGTAGCTTAAAATCATAATCTCGATACAGACCACTTTTGCTATCCCACATAAACGTATTTATCAACTCTTTGCGAAGATCAGCTCTAAACATATAATGATTCGCTTCTTCGGGATGACCATACCAATAATGCATTTCAGATAAAGTATGCTCTAAATGATAAAGTAAACTATTTAGGCAAACGGGTACGATATCCATAGTGTAGATACTATGGATATTTTCCTGATCCTTGAACCATCGACTACTAAAGTCCCAACCAGACTCACACGCAGCTCTGATATGTTGATGAAAGGCTGATCTTTCGTGAGTATCTAAATGAAATGCCCATCTAGTTTCTTTGGAATAAGCTTCAGCTCTAGGGATTTTCAATTCGCTGTAATATCGATTCAGTGTATGTAATGAATCTACCTTAACCAAATGACGGTAGCTTTTATCAGTTAGGTTATGAGGCTCATGCTCCATCCAATATTGATATTCTTTTTCTAGAGCTGGTAAATACTTGATCACACTTTCCCAACCATGCTTATCGGCATAAGCGCGTAGCATAAATGCAAAAAATGGGGGTTGTGATCTTGAAATGAAATAGGTTCGATTAGCATTAGGGATATGTCCAAACTCTTCAATCAGATATTGAAAATTATCTAACATCCCATGTACCAAAGAATCTTCATTAGAAACAAGAAGTCCTTCAATCGTAAAGTAACTATCCCAATAAAACATTTCCCTAAACCGCCCTCCGGGTACAACATAAGGTTTCGGAAGTGAAATTAAAGTTGAAGACATTCCTTCATCTGCTGCTGATTTTGTCAATCGTTTCCAATGATTTCCGAGGTGCTCCTCCATTGAAGTTGGGAACTCAAAATTTTCATCTTTTTCAGAAGTCGGCAACTGAAAATTATCTTGAACAAACTCTTTTAATTCAAAATCATGGCTATTTTTTTCTACTTGATACTTTTCAACAATTTCTGAAGGAGAATAAAGTGGTTCTGCATCTACAAAAGTTTTATCATCAGGAAACATTCCACTCCTTTGCACATCTGAAAATAAAACACCGAGGTGCTGATCAGGGATGTAATAGTTTTTATGATTACTCGAATCTTGATTGAAAGATAAATTACAGGAACTCAAAAAAATCAATAGTAACAGTAAAATTGGATATCTCATAAGAACATGGGTCTAATTGGTTTTCAGACTTAAATACTTCTTTATAAAGATTCTAATCTTGAGTCTGAATATTGTTTTGGATTTGTAGAAATAAGGGTAATAGATTTTAAAAAAGTTACTTAAATGTAGCATTTTTTTAGAACCGCATCTTATAGAAGAAGAGGTTTTAGCGTATACTCTTTTAAAAAAGGGATTAAACATGACAAAACTAAGATATAGTATCACATTACTGTTTGTGTTTTTTACAATTTCTGTCAGTGCTCAAGAAGTACAAGGGATTGTTTATGATGCAGAGAGCAATGAAGTTATCCCATATGTAAATGTTGTCATTGACAATACCAGTAGAGGTACTGTCAGTGGACCAAATGGTACTTTCTCATTATCTATTCAAGGGCTAGACTTGAATGAAATTAAATTATCTTTTTCTTCAATTGGCTATCAAACACATCAGCAGTCAATACGTTTAGAAAGCGAAAGTACCGAAGCCATTGAAGTTTACTTGAAAGCATCTGAAATCACCTTAGATGAAGTAGTTGTTACCCCTTTAGCCCCAGAAGAATACATCAAAAGAGCTATTGATCAAGTCTCTGAAAACTACCCTGACTCGGCTTTTGTTTGCAAAGGCTACTTCAATGAATATCTAAAAGAAAACAAGGTCTATTTGAAGTTTTCCGAAGGTTTAATGGAAATGTGGCATCCTCCTTACGGAGACACAACAGCTACAAAAGTGAGAATCTTAAATGCTAGAGCTAAAAGGGATTTAGGTCAGTTGACATTTATGAGAAAAAAGCTCGACAAAATGTATGACAAGGAAGTAAAAAAGGAAAAAGAGAAAGCTTTGAAAGGGGGAGAAGAATGGGATAATGAAGAACATCAATCCATTGATCAAGAGTTACTAGAATCGAGTCTTGGAGGACCGAATGTCGTCACTTTTATAGATCCGATTTATAATATGGATGAATATTTACAGGAAAAACATTTCAAAGATTTTAATTACGAAATCAGTCGATTTACAGAATATCAAGGGCAAAAAGTAATGGTCATTTCATTCAAGAGTAAACGAAAAATTGACCATATAAAAGGTCATGGTGAAATTTACCTAGACATAGACAAAGATGTAATTGTAGCTGTAAAAGCAAAAGGAAAATTCTATGTTCCTACCCTCGCAAAACCTGTACTTTTTGTCATGGGCGTAAAAGTAAAATCAGCTGTGTTCCAAAAAGAAGTTCACTACAGGAATATAAATGGAAACTTCTATTTGAGTGACTTTGAAACCTACATCGAACTAGACCTGATCAACCTTAAGATGTTTTCAAAGAATGTCCCTGCCAAATTTGAAATAGAGCAACATTACTTTGTTTCTAATATTGAAAAAAAAGCAAAGCCTCCTTTCCCAAAATCACAGTGGATGGATATTGAAAAGTCAATGGAAAGTCAAGCTGTATTTCCATATAATGAAGAAATGTGGGAAGAATATCAGAGCCTAAGACCGTGGTAAAACAAAAAAGCATTTCTGAGATTGCTCAGAAATGCTTTTTGTAAGATATGATTACCTAGTTGTTATTAGCTCAATTTAAAGTTGATTGGCAAAACCATTTTTTGTTTTACCGCTCTACCTCTTTGCTTACCAGGTTTCCACTTCATAGATTTTCTAATTACCCTTTCAGCTTCTTCATCACATCCAGCACCAATTCCACGAACTGTTTTTACATCGATCAAAGAACCATCTTTGTCAACTACAAACTGAACGTATACTTTTCCTTCAACACCCATACGACGTGCTTGAGAAGGGTACTTCATGTTTTTACCTACCCACTTCAAGAATGCTGTAGTTCCACCTTGGTAAGAAGCTGGATCTTCTACGATTTCAAAAATCTCATCTACTGCTTCCTCTTCAGTTTCGAAATCTTCAACAACCTCTTCCATTTCGAATTCCTCGTCAAATTCAGGTAGTTCGATTTCAATTTCTTCTTCGATTTCAGCCTCATCTGGCACCTCTACAATCTGAGGGATTGTAACTTTTGGTGGTGGAGGTGGCTTTACAAAAGTTTGAGGAACTTCAATTTGCTCTTCAGCTTCCGCCTCAAGATTACCTAAATCCATAAGCGCTTGCTCTTCAAACTGAGGAAATTCCATAAATGCAAGAATAACTCCGATACTCAAAGCCCATCCTACACTTGATACCATAAAACCGTTGATACCACCAAATCCTGCTGATGCGTATTTTTTATCAAGGATTGAAGAAGAGTTTTCGTTTGAATTTTGCTCTAATTCTTCCTGACTTCCAATACTCATCATATATTGCGTTAGTGAAACGATAAACCAAATACCGTCAATAAACAATACAACAAGGTTGAATAAAAGAATATTTGTACCTGTGAATCCTAAATAAGCAAAGGCTCCAAGTACGATTATCGCTACTCCGATTCCTGCTAGTTTCTTTATTGAACTTGAGTCAAGAGTCCCATCAGTCAATCGAATAGCTAGGTAAAGGGCCAGCAATATGATGTTGATTATCGGGAACATAACATTTCCCAATGTTTCATAGACCGCAACAAGCATAGTACTAGTCGTTTTGTTGTTTAAAAATATTATTAAATGAATATCGAAAAATATAAATTAAGTTGGATAAAACACAAAGAATTATTGAAAAATATGATTTTGAGATTAAAAAAAATTTATAAGTCAGTCATTGTATTGTCAGTAATTGGGACAATAATTTCTTGCCAAAATGCAAATAAGTCTAACAATTCAAATGAAAATCAACAAAATATAAACGTCCAATGGGATAAGGTTGAAACAAAATACGCTAAGAAGTTTGACATAAAATATTACGACGATCTCGGCTACAAAGAGCTAAACATTATTGAGCCTTTTTCAGGAAGTAAAGACACGCTTACTTACATCTTGAAAGAGTCGGGTGCACAAGTGCCAACTGAAGTGAAAAATAAGGCTATATCAGTTATAGATATTCCAATAAAATCTGCTGCATCGCTTTCAAATGCACATTTAGCCTACTTTGACAGGCTAGGTACACTTCCTTTTCTTACAGCCGTATCAGATACAGCCTTTATTTCAAATCCTTTGGTAAAAGAAATGATCGCTCAGAAACAGATCACAGATTTAGGAAGCAGTAACCAACCAAACAAAGAGGTAATGCTAACTGTTCAACCTAAGCTTGTCACATATACAATTTATTCAGCAGCTCAACTCGGAACTGGTAGTGAATACAAAAATCTCGGTATTAATTATGTACCAATTGCCGAGTGGCAAGAAAATACACCTTTAGGTAGAGCAGAGTGGATTAAATTTTTTGCCTGCTTCTTCAATAAAGAAAAAGAAGCTAATGAGGTTTTTGACCTTGTGGAGGAAAACTATTTAAAATCAAAAGAGATTGCAGCTGAAGTAACAAACCGTCCTAAAGTTTTAACAGGACTTTCTTACCAAGGTGCTTGGCATGTTCCTAATGAAAATAGCTATATCGCTACACTGCTTTCTGATGCGGGAGCAGATTTACCTTGGGAAAATAATAAAGGTACTGCGAGTACACCGATGGCTTTTGAAGTCGTTTATGAAAAAGGACACAAATGTGATTATTGGATAAACATTAGTTCGATTCGTAATAAAAAAGAGCTTATTCAGACTGATCACAGATTTAATGACTTTCTGGCTGTAAAGGACAATCACTTGTTCAATAACAATAAAAGACTAAATGCACTAGGCTGGAATGAGTATTATGAAACCTCTACAATGAGCCCAGATATTGTACTAAAAGACCTCATTAAGATTTTCCACCCCGACCTCATCAAAGAACATGAGCTGTACTACTACCAAACACTTGAATAGATTATAATAAAAAAAGAGTCACTCTAAATCTTCCTTTAGAGTGACTCTTTCTATTTCGCTAATATTTCTTAGTCTACAATATCGATCAATTCTACTTCAAAATATAAAGTTGAATTTGCAGGAATACGTCCGATAGAACGTTCTCCATATCCAATCTCTGGTGGAATTCTTAATATTGCTTTTGTTCCTACAGGAATACTCGTTAGACCTTCATCCCATCCATCAATTACACGACCAACACCAATTGGGAATGTCAAAGGAGTACCTCTGTCGTAAGAACTATCAAAGACTTCCCCATTCTCTAGCATACCTTTATAGTGAACTACAATTTCATCTCCCTTAGCTGGAATATCTCCATTTCCTTGTTCTAAGATTTTAATACCTAAACCAGAATCTGTAAAATCGAAACCAATTTTCGTTTTTTCTACATTCCAAGTTTCCAAGGCTACTTCCAAAAACAGAACATCTATGGCTGAAAGTTTTGCTGTCTTTTCAGTAATCTGTGTCAGCAAATAATCTACATGATTTTCACCTTCCTTAATTATCGGAAGTTTGTAAGACTTACTTTTTTTAGTAGAGAAAATAAAATAATCACTTTTCTCAATAAACTGAGCACATCTAATTCCAAATCGAGCATCGGTAAAACAGTAGTCTATATCTTCAGTTGTTGGGGCACAATCCTCACATTGGGCATATACTGAAAAAAAACTCAACTGAGATATGAATAGTAATAGGATAAAAGCTCTCATATTCTAAATCTATCTTTTGAACTATTTTTTGAACACTAATTAATCATCTAATTTCTTAGATTTGTAAAAGAGATCAAAAAAGAAAACGATGGAACAGACAATTTTGTATGTTATTTTAGGAATTCTAACAGTTGAATTCTTACTAGAACGAACTTTAGGGTATTTAAATAAAAAAAATACGAAAGCTCAACTACCTTCTGAGCTAAGTGAAATATATGATGAAGATAAATACGAAGAGTTTATCCGCTATTCAAAGGCTAAGGATCAACTAGGTAATATTTCTTCAATTTTTAGTTTTATTGTTACAATTCTGATGCTTGTGAAAGGTTTTGCGTGGATCAATGATTATGTAACTTCATTTGGGCTGAATCCTATGTGGACCTCTTTGGCATTTTTTGGTGTAATTGGTTTAGGTTCTACAATCATTTCTTTACCATTTGACTGGTACGCTACGTTTGTAATTGAAGAAAAATTCGGATTCAATAAAACGACTGTTAAAACATTTATTCTAGATAAAATCAAAGGTTTAGTATTAGGCGCTGTTATTGGAGGCTTATTGCTTAGTGTATTCATTTGGTTCTACAATGCCTTCCCAGAATTCTTCTGGTTATATGCTTGGGGTATCTTTATGGTATTTACACTTTTAATTACAATGTTCTATACCAACTGGATTCTTCCTTTATTCAATAAATTGACTCCTTTAGAAGATGGTGAATTAAGAAACGCAATTGAGGCATATTCTAATAAGGTAGATTTTCCATTAAAAAATGTGATGGTACTAGACGGCTCAAAACGTTCTACAAAAGCAAATGCATTTTTTAGTGGATTAGGCAAAGCAAAAAACATCGTACTTTACGATACTTTGATTGAGAAAATGACTACTGAAGAAATTGTAGCTGTGTTAGCACACGAAGTAGGTCACTACAAAAAGAAGCATACACTTCAGATGTTATTTATTTCTGCGGTCAATATGTTGATTACATTATATGTATTGAGTTTAGTAATTAATGAACCTTCATTCTCAGCGGCTTTAGGTGTAGAAACTCAAACACCAATTTTCCACTTAAGCCTTATTGTCTTCTCATTGTTATATAGTCCAATCTCTACAATTACAGGATTGACAATGAATGTACTTTCAAGAAAGAATGAATTTGAGGCAGATGCTTATGCGCGTTCTACATCTTCTGCTAATGATCTGATTTCTTCATTGAAAAAGCTTTCGGTAGATGCTTTAAGCAATCTAACCCCTCATCCTGCTTATGTATTTTTCCATTATACACACCCTCCTTTATTACAGAGGATGGCTGCATTGAAAGCTTAGATAACATATTTTTCACTAAAGAAACGGCATGTTTAGGTCTAACTAAACGTGCCGTTTTTTTATTATATTCTAAATATTTCTATTGATTATTCACCTACCTATCCTTATCTTTTATAGACTATCTAAAATTTTTACACCTAATATTTTTCATAACCCAACCTTTAGAATGAAACAATCTATTCTCTTTTTACTCATTTTATCTTTTTCGTCATCCTGTAACCTATTGGAGAGTAATGACTCTACAAACCAAGGCATATTGACACTCATACCTTCGGTGAATCAAAATCAAAACCCTGTACCGCTTAAAAATGCAAGAATAACAGAGGATTCATACCTTTTTACCATTGATATTTTCAATGAAGATGATTTAGAGAACTCCATCCGATCATTAGACACAGAATCACTAAGTGAAGAATTGATTTTACCCGAAGGAAACTATATCGCAAAAGCTTACACCAACGAGTACAGCTTGCCAAGCTTTTCAGATTCCATTTATAGCGGACAATCAGAAAGTTTTTCTATTTCAGCTAATGAAGAAACGGAAGTTTCAATTAATTGTACACTTGAAAATGTAAAAGTCAGTATTTCCTACATACAGAATACCTTAGACTTTTTTGATGACATTTACACCGTTGTAAGCACCAATTCAGGAAGTTTATTATTCTCTCCAAATGATGAAATGACCTATTCTGGTTTCTTCGAGTCGGGAAACTTCAATTTTGATGTCAGAATGCAGAAAGACGGCATCAATTATCAATCGCTTTTTTCTTATGAAAATGCACAACCTTCTGATTGGTTAAAAATAAGTTTCAATTTCTCAGGAGAACTCACTGCCGATGGAATTGGGAACATCAACCTCATTATTGATGATTCTCAGAATGGAATCGATCTTGATTGGGAATTAGATCCTGTTGAGCTCGAAAATTATGCTTTATATATTTCAGAATATGCAGAAGGAAGTGGCTACAACAAAGCCATAGAGATTTACAATCCTACAGCTGAGTCTATTGATTTAGCTAATTACAGTATAGTTTTTTATGCAAATGGAGCGACAGAATCTAGTTCTACTTTAGACCTAAGTGGGGAAATCGAAGCATATTCAACCTACCTTATTATACACTCAAGTTTTGATCAAGATTTACTTCCAGAGAACATCACCCAAAATCTTGAAGCAAGTATAAGCATTACAGGAAATGATGCTTTTGTTTTAAGTCATCAAGAAGAAGCCATTGATCAGTTTGGCGTGATTGGGGATGATGCTGATTTCGCATCGAATATTACCCTCAGACGTAAAGCTGAAGTAGGTGAAGGTAATTTAATATTCAGTATGGAAGAATGGGATGAATTTGAAGAAGACAATTTTGAGAATTTAGGAACAAGATAAATACTTTAGAGTTTAAGCTGATGTGGTATTCGCATCAGCTTTCTTCATTTTATAATTAACAATTTCGAATATCCTGAACAAAACGAAGTGATTTTACGTGAATGAATGGTTCACAAAACGATATAAATGGAACTCACTACAAAAGAAAAACGGATATTATATTTACTAGCAGCAGTAAGTTTTACTAACATATTAGACTTCATGATCATGATGCCTTTAGGGAATCAATTCAAAGAAGTCTTTGATCTCATACCTTCCCAGTGGAGTCTTGTCATTTCCTCTTATACCTTTTCAGCTGGAATATCTGGAATCCTTACTTTCTTTATCATTGACCGCTTCGAACGCAAGAGCTTTCTATTAAGTATTTATACAGGCTTCATCATAGGAACAGCCTTTTGTGCTTTGGCTTTTAGTTATGAATCTTTGGTTGTTGCAAGGGCGTTTACAGGGATTTTTGGAGGTGTAATCAACGCTATACTTTTCTCTATGGTTGGTGATATTTTGCCTGTCTTAAAAAGAGGAAAAGGAATGGGCGTTTTACTCATTGGTTTTTCAGCAGCATCTTCTTTAGGTGTACCTCTTGGGCTATATTTAGGATTAAACGTTAACTGGCAAGCACCCTTCATTTTCATAGTGGGTGTCGCAGTATTGTTATGGTTTGCAATCCTAAAATTCATACCCAAAATCAATAATACAAAACAAGCGAGAAGTCTATCAGATTCGTTTAGAGCTTTAAGTAAAATATTTAGAAATAAGACACAAATTATTGCATTAGCAGGACTATTTTCGATGTTTTTCGGGCATTTCATTATTATCCCATTCTTAGCTCCATATATGGTCAATAATGTCGGAATTTCTGAAAATCACCTGACTTGGATATACTTCATCGGTGGGATTGTCACTATTTTCTCTTCGCCATTCATTGGTCGATTAACGGACAAATATGGTAGATTGAAAGTATATGCAATACTGGCTTTACTTTCACTTATCCCTCACCTGATAATTACAAATATGGGCCCTACTCCTATCCACTTTGTATTAATTGCTTCTACCTTATTATTTATTCTTGGGGGAAGAAGCATCCCTGCCAACACAATGGTTTTAGATACAGCAACAGCCGAAGAAAGGGGAGCATTTATGAGTATCAGATCAGGTGTCCAACAAATGGCATCTGCTCTTGCTTCTTTTATTGCAGGCTATATTCTTATGGAAACGCCTAGTGGTACTTACGAAAATTATTCTATTGCGGGAGGTCTCGGTGCAATACTGACATTGTCCTCAATATTTCTAATGTACAAGGCGATGAATGCTAATAAAAATGTAAAAGAAAAAGTTGCTGAGGTAGCCTCTTAAGCTTTAAAAAGACTCTAATGCACAAATAAAGCCCCACTCTAAATCATAACGAATGGGGCTTTATTGCTTTCAAAAGAATTATATATCCATTTCTGCCATTGTCTTTGCTAGCTGTGCGCCTACCAGTGCATTATTTTCAAGAAGATGAATATTTGCGATTAAGCTTCTACCTTCAGTTTCTTGTCTTATTCTCTCGAGCAAGAATGGCGTTATTTCTTTACCAATTATATCTTTTTCTGCTGCCTCAAGCATTGCTTTACTGATTGCCATATTGATTTCAGATATTTGCATTGCATGAATCTTAGGTATAGGGTTTGCGATCACAACTCCTCCTTTCAACCTCATTTTCCATTTCACTTCTACTACTTTAGCCAATTCTTCTAAAGTATCAATTGAATAATCACATTTAAAACCACTTTCACGACAGTAGAATGCTGGAAAATCTTCAGATTTGTAACCAATCACAGGTACTCCCCTTGTTTCAAGAAACTCTAAAGTCATTCCTATATCTAATATCGCTTTTGCCCCTGCACAGACCACTGCTACATCCGTTTTAGCTAACTCATTCAAGTCAGCAGAAATATCTAAGGTATTCTCTCCTCCCCTATGAACCCCTCCAATTCCTCCTGTCACAAAAACCTTGATCCCTACCATGTGTGAAAGTATCATGGTTGAAGCTACTGTTGTCGCCCCGTTTTTATGAGAACCTACTACATAAGGTAAATCTCGTCTACTGACTTTTATAATATCTTTTGAAGTACAAATGAACTCCAATTCTTTGTCAGATAATCCGACTTTTATTTTCCCATCAATAATACCAATGATAGCAGGTACAACCCCCTCTCCTCTGATTACTTCTACAACTTTTTTTGCTGTTTCAAGATTTTGAGGATAAGGCATTCCATGTGCAAATACAGTCGATTCTAAAGAAAGTACAGCCTGATTATTGGCCAAGGCATCCTTTACTTCATCGTTTATATCAAATAGCGTAAGTGGCATAAGTATCGTTTAGCTAGTAGAAATAGTTAACTATTCGTTAGTGATTACTTCTATAAGTACCCGATAACAACAGTAGTTCATTTTTATAAAATGATGCTCAAAATAAAGCTTGAAAATTAAAGCCTATGTAAAAAGGTTTATAGAGTAAGCTCTACACAAGAAAATACCTTAACACTTATTACTAAAAGATTAGAGCTAATCCACATCATTTAAAGGCACTTTGGGGTCTGTCTATATTGAAGATTTATAAGAATGCCTTATGAAAAATATATTCATTTTACTTTTTACATTTTTATTGACAAACACCTATCTCTTTGCCCAGAAAACCGAAAAAGTGGAGGCAGATACAGTGGGCTTTATCAACAATATTGTAGAAAAAACTCTAGACCTTGTAACTGTTGAAAAAGGCAATACCACTTTTGCTGCTTTTCCTACCTTAGGATACTCAAGTGCTATCGGATTAGATTTTGGGATTTTTGGTGTTTATAGTATTAAACCAGAGGAAGATGAGCAGAGTACAAACAGCCGATTTCATAGACCAACTACATTTGTTCCATCGATTAGTTACTCAACCAAGAAACAGTATATGTTTTCTTTAGATGCTATGATTTTCTCAAAGAGCGGTTGGAACAGCATGTCTAGTTTTAATTTTTTAAATATGCCCGGAGTTTACTTTGGTATTGGGGTACAACCGAATGAAGAAGTTCAAACGACCCTATTCTCATCTACACGTTATCTTTTTATGGGGGAAATCAATAAATCTATCAATGATATTTATTTCATAGGATTAAAGTATGATTTGAGCCACGTACACAATTTCAACCTTGAAGGAGAATCATTACAACCAGATATCACAGGATATGATGGTGGATGGGCTAATGGATTGGGAGTAACTTTGAAAAGGGATACACGAAATAATACCACCTACCCCACTCAAGGAAGCTTTTGGCAATTCTCAGCTATGAAGTATGGCAAATACTTAGGAAGCTCATACGATTATGAGACTGTTTTATTTGATTTTAGGAACTATTTTGAACTCGGAGATGGTAAAAACTCATTGGCTGTACAAGCATTCATGCAAATGACTTTTGGGGAAGTCCCTTTTTATAATATGCCTAATCTAGGTGGTTCTAAATCTCTTAGAGGTCTTGTCCACCAGAGTAAATACATAGACCAGCACATTTATTACGTACAAACAGAATACCGACGAACTTTAGATAACAGATTTGGTGTAACAGCTTTTGTAGGTACAGGAAATACGCTAGCACACTTAGATGATAACTGGACAGAGGGAATGAATACGGTCTACGGTTTAGGAGGGCGCTTTAATCTAGTCCCAAAAGAGCGAATTAACTTTAGACTAGACTACGGAAGAAGTATTACAGGAGAATCAACGCTTATCATGACTGTGATGGAAGCATTCTAAATAAAAAAGGAGAAACCGATGATTCTCAGTATCTCCTTTTTAACCCCGTTAGTATAAATCTACACTTCTAGTGTATTAATATTTTGCTGAGTAAGTGGTTTATTTATATACTTCTTAACGTAAGTATAGTTTTTAGACTTACTGATATCTTGTGGATTAATTGACGAAGTCAACATGACAATTTTACATTTTTTCTTCGTTGCTTCGCTCAGTTTATCGAACAAGTCCAAAAACTGAAAACCATCCATGAGTGGCATGTCAATATCAAGGAAAATGATATCTGGGAGAATAGTTTCAGCTACACTGTCAAGTTTCTCGACATTTTTCAAAAACTCAATCGCACTTTTTGCTCCCGAATGTACGTATATATTTTCACTGATATTCGCCGCTTCAATCATCTTCTGATTGATCAAATTATCGATCTCATTATCATCAATGAGCATTACGGAATAAAACTTTTTATCTGCCATTCGTTGAAGGGAATAATAATTTTATTTGGGTTATAAATAATAAAGGCAAGTCAATTTTGATGGTAATGCCAACCTGCATCTCTATTACAATATAGAAAAAATTGTCTCAGTTTAAGCTTAAAAAGCTACGACTCATTTCTCCTCTCTTGTAAGCTTTTGAGCATAATTCAATTAAAAGTAAAAAAATAATTTAACATTTCATTCCTTATCAATAGAAAAAAGACCTTAACTTCAAGTCTTCTTGAAATTAAGGTCTTGTAACTTTTGGAACTTTAATTCATTAAATATCGAATTTTATTCCTTGTGCCAACGGCAATTCTGTACTGTAGTTTAGTGTGTTGGTTTGTCTTCTCATATACACTTTCCATGCATCAGAACCTGACTCACGACCACCTCCAGTTTCTTTTTCACCGCCAAATGCGCCTCCAATTTCAGCACCAGAAGTACCAATATTCACATTCGCGATACCACAATCAGAACCTGCTGCAGCAAGGAATCTTTCAGACTCTCTTACATTTAGTGTAAATACTGCAGATGATAAACCTTGCTTCACTCCATTTTGAATCTCGATAGCATTCTCGATATCACCAGAATATTTGATCAAATACAAAATAGGAGCAAAAGTTTCTTCTTGAACCATTTCATATTCATTCTTAGCTTCTACAATTGCAGGAGTAACATAAAAACCCGATTCATATCCTTCGCCAGTAAGAACTTCACCACCTACAAGAACATTTCCACCTTCTTCACTTACATTACTCAATGCATTCTTGAAGTTATCTACAGCATCTTGATCGATAAGAGGCCCTACCAATTTAGACTCATCTAGAGGATTACCAATTGGTAATTTAGGATAAACACTTACCAATCTATTTTTTACTTCCTCATAGACATTCTCATGAATAATCAATCTACGAGTAGATGTACAACGTTGCCCACATGTACCAACAGCACCAAATACAGTAGCTCTAATTGCCATTTCCAAATCTGCATGTTCAGAAATAATCACTGCATTGTTTCCTCCTAACTCTAATAATGACTTACCAAGACGAGCACCTACAGCCTCACCAACTTTCTTACCCATTCTAGTAGAACCAGTTGCTGACACCAACGGAATACGCTTGTCATGAGACATCGCAGAACCTACTTCACCATCACCAATTACAAGATTAAAAATACCTTCAGGTAATCCATTCTTTCTCAAAACATCTTTAAGGATATTCTGACAAGCAATAGCTGTAAGAGGTGTTTTTTCAGAAGGTTTCCAAATACAAACATCTCCACAGATACCCGCCAGCATAGCATTCCATGCCCAAACAGCTACAGGGAAATTAAATGCAGAAATTATTCCTACAATCCCGATTGGGTGATACTGTTCAAACATTCTGTGCTCTGGACGCTCTGAGTGCATTTGCAAGCCATAAAGTTGTCTTGATTGCCCCACAGCAAAATCACAGATATCAATCATTTCTTGTACTTCACCCAAACCTTCTTGGTAAATTTTACCCATTTCGTAGGTTACTAATTTTCCAAGAGGATCTTTATACTTTCTTAGTTCTTCTCCAACCTGTCTAATAATTTCGCCACGCTTTGGCGCA
Organism: Sediminitomix flava; assembly: GCF_003149185.1. Lineage (NCBI taxonomy): Bacteria > Pseudomonadati > Bacteroidota > Cytophagia > Cytophagales > Flammeovirgaceae > Sediminitomix > Sediminitomix flava. Next base: position 1,105,226 of record NZ_QGDO01000001.1, read on the forward strand.
GGAAGTTTTCTCCATTCTTTAAAAGCAGCCTGCCCTACCTCTATAACCGTTTCAAGGTCTTTTTTAGTAGCCATCTCTACTTTTGCAATCAACTCACCATTTACAGGAGAATAAATTTCACGAATCTCACGTCCTCCTAGTTCTGCCCATTCCAAACCTGTTGCGTAAGCAGGATTCACATCCTGAATACCTAGGGTTTTAAGTACTTCTTTCATAGTTGTTATTTACCGGTTTTAAAGCTAATTGTTCAATTTGGGGCAAGATATAAATAATCTGAGATATATTTTCAGTGATATTTTTATACAAAAAAAGCTTCTCACAAATGTCAGAAGCTCTTTAGCGGTAATCTATATAAGTAATAGTTATTTTTCTTGATATGAAAGTTAATTGACTATAGTAGTCTTGATAATTTCTCCTCCACAATCACAGGTGTAAAAAACAGAGCCATCATTTCTAATTGTGGCATCTGTTGTACAACTTCCTTTTCCTGCACAACTTATTGATAAACCCGAAACCTGTTTTCCCATAAACATATGATCTAGGTCTATCACATTCTTCATCTCTAGAATTAAATTTCTTTTGATTGTTTGATTTATTTCAAAATCGATTGCGGCAAGAGTTGCCTTTTGTGTTTTCTCTGTTGAAACTCCTAAGATCGAAATCTCAGACTTATCTACGCCCATTTGATCTGCAATGAAATACAGCAGATAATCGTCTTCTTCAAACCACCACATTCCTTCTTTTTCAAGCTGACTTACAAATACATCTTTTGAATAATGTTCATATTCGCATGCTGAAAGAATAAATATACAAGTAAAAAAAATGATCGATTGAGTAAAAAATAGACGCATTGTACTTGCGAAATTTTTATACTTATTCATGTTAGTAGGTTAATTAGTTCGTGATTGATTTTTTGGACCAATAGTGTATCAATTTAGAGTTAGACAACGCTACATTAAATATGTAATCAGTTGTGGATAAAAAAATCTAAATTTTCAATAAAAGTCAGTCCGTAAACATTTTCATTTTACTTATGCACTTGTGAATACTCTTACTTTTCCTTCTTTTGAAAAACCTTTTACTTAGGTCGTATTCGTTGTTATAAATTTAATAGAATAAGCCCATAAAATCCTAATCAAAGATCTTATGGGCTATTCTTATAGATAAAATTTTTATTATTGAGCCATTAGGAAGGCTTTGATGTAGTCATTAATGTCACCATCTAAGACTTTTTGTACATCGGTACGCTCATGACCTGTACGTACATCTTTGATCAACTTATAAGGATGTAGTACATAGTTTCTAATCTGAGAACCAAAATCGATCTTCATCTTAGAACTTTCTACTTTATCTCGTTCAGCATTTCGCTTTTCAATTTCTTGTTGATACAATCGAGATTTCAACATCTTCATAGCCTTTTCCTTATTCTGAAGCTGTGAACGTTCTTGCTGACACTCTACAATAATACCCGATGGTGCATGACGTAAACGAACGGCTGTTTCTACCTTATTTACATTTTGTCCACCAGCACCTCCTGAACGGAATGTTTCCCAAGTAATATCGGCTGGATTAATATCAATATTTATAGTATCATCTACTACAGGATATGCAAAAACTGAAGCAAAAGAAGTATGTCTTCTTCCTCCCGAGTCAAAAGGAGAAATACGAACAAGACGGTGTACTCCAATCTCAGATTTGAGGTAACCATAAGCAAATTCACCTTCGAACTCCAAAGTTGCAGATTTAATCCCCGCTACTTCACCTGGCTGATGGTTTACTGTTTTCACTTTAAAACCATTTGCTTCTCCCCACATCATGTACATACGGAAAATCATCTCGGCCCAGTCATTACTCTCCGTACCTCCAGCACCTGGGTTGATCTCAAGCATTGCGTTCAGTGAATCTTCTTCGCCCGAAAGCATTTTCTTGACTTCTAATTCCTCAATGGCATCTTCCGTCTTCTTTCCTTCTTCAATTACTTCTTCTTCAGAAACATCACCTGCTTCAAAGAATTCATAAAGGGTTTCAAGATCCTCAAAAAGACCTTGAACTTTCTCGAAGTCCTTCACCCACGATTTCTTACTCTTAATCTCTTTCAGTACCTTTTCAGCCTCTTTTGGGTCATCCCAAAATCCTGGTTGTAAAGTCTGCTGTTCCTCTTCTTCGATCAGTTTTACTTTGTTTTCGTAGTCAAAGATACCCCCTCAAGGCATCCACTCTTGCCTTTAAATCCTTCAGCTGTGTAGCGTTCATGGTTTTTGTTTTATAATTGATAAGTTTGAGCTAGCAAAGATATTAATTTCAACAGCATTTTAGAAAAAAGATCTTACCTCACTCAATACTCACTTATATAAACCCATATTTTTTCAAAAATATTTTTGTAGTGCTGCAACCTTCTTTTTTCACCTACATCTTTAGGTCAAATCAGTTAAATAAAACCAACATGAAAAATACTTATCTAAAAACCGTTTTTGTTCTTGCTCTTTCATTTTTGAGTGCTTCACTTTTTGCTCAAGACATAAAAAAAGACCTTCCTAACTTCAGCGCATTGAAAGTTAGTGGTGCGTTTGATGTGATTTTAAAACAAGGCAACAAAACGGCTGTAGAAGTTCAATTGAAAGGATCTACAAAAGCAGAAGATATAGAAATTGAGGTAGAAGGTGAAAGTCTTAAAATCAGACCAAATCCAAAGGTTAGAAGTTGGTATAATAGCTCTCCTTCTGCTACTATATATGTTTATTTTAAAAACTTGGAAAATATCTCTTCATCAGGCTCTAGCGATGTTACTTCTCGTGATGTTGTAAAAGCTGACGAATTGAAAATAGCATCTAGCGGTTCATCTGATATAAAACTTCCTATTGAAGTCAATGAATTAGATTTATCTGCTTCTGGTTCAACAGATATTTACCTTTCTGGTAATGTAAAAAATGATGCTGAAATGTCTCTTTCTGGCTCTTGTGATGTGGGCACTTATGATCTAATTCTAAATAACTTAGAAATTAACATGAGTGGTTCTTGTGATGCAAAATTAACGATTAATGGCGAGTTAGAAGCTAGAATTTCAGGTTCTGGAGATATCTCTTATAAAGGAGAGCCGACTACACAAAGTGTAAAAATCTCAGGTTCCGGAGACATTCACAAGGTTATGTAATCTGTAAAAAATCATTTTCATATTAAACATAAAAAGCAACAAGGAGCTTCCCTGTTGCTTTTTTATGTATAGAAATAAGTTGTAAGCTGACTACTCAGCCATATTTACAGCTTCTACTTTCACAATTTCTGGTACAGCATTTTTTACTGCTTGTTCAATCCCTGCCTTCAAAGTCATAGCAGACATTGGGCAATCACCACATGCACCAAGCAATTCAATCTGAGCAATACCATCCTCAGTAACATCAATTACTTTTGCATTTCCACCATCAGCTTCCAAATACGGTCTGATTGTGTTTAAGGCTTCTTCTACTTGTTTGATCAAAGAATCGTTTGCCATATATATTTAAATTAAGTTATTCCCAAGTTTTGATCTCTACACGTTCTGTTTCAGATTGTGCAGCATTTCGGATAGCCACATTTCTAGCCAATTCTTCAGCAATTCTTGCAAAAGCCTTAGATACAGGACTATTTTCATCCATTACGATTGGCTCACCGGCATCTCCACCTTCACGAATTCCTTGTACAATTGGCACTTCTCCCAAGAAAGGAACCTCATATCTGGAAGATAGAAGTTTACCTCCATCTCTTCCGAAAATATAATATTGGTTATCTGGAAGTTCTTCTGGAGTAAAATATGCCATATTCTCAACCACACCTAGTACAGGTACATTAACTGACTGAGATTGAAACATTGAAAGTCCTCTTTGCGCATCAGCCAATGCTACTTTTTGAGGAGTAGTTACAATCACAGCTCCAGTTACAGATGCATTTTGAACTAATGATAAATGAATGTCACCCGTTCCTGGAGGAAGGTCCACGAATAAATAATCTAATTCACCCCACTCTGTATCAGTAATAAACTGACGAAGTGCAGAACTAGCCATTGGTCCTCTCCAAATCACAGCATCTTGAGGTTGTGTCAGGAATCCAATAGAAAGGATTTTCACACCATATTGTTCAACAGGAATCATCATTGTTTTGCCCTCACGTTCTACAACACCAGGACGAGCATTTTCCATATTGAACATCGTAGGCATACTAGGTCCATAAATATCGGCATCAATAATACCGACTTTAGCACCTGTTTGTGCCAAAGCAACTGCAAGGTTTGCCGTTACGGTAGATTTACCTACCCCACCTTTACCCGAAGCAATTGCAATCACGTTTTTGACTTCTGACAAAGACTTCTTATCTGCTACATACGAAGTCACTGTCGCTGTCATATTTATATCTAATTCGAGATCTTCAGCAACATGTTCTTTCACCGCATTCTCACAATCCTGTCTGATTCGCTCTTTTAGCGGACAAGCTGGTGTTGTTAATACAACAGTGAAACTTACTTTTTTACCTTCGACTTTAACATCCTTAACCATATTTAATGTGATCAAGTCTTTTTTCAAGTCTGGATCATCTACATGGCGTAGAGCGTTGATTACATCTTTTTCTGTGAAGCTCATTCTTTTATTCTATACAGTTACGCTTTCCCCTTACCGTTAAATTTCGGTAAGAATCTAAGTATTGTTTGTAAATTTACGACAATTTTGGAAAAAGTGAGGATAGTTCATCTCAAACAATTCTATATACTTAAGATTATAGCTGTTTTCACTTCTTTAAACCAAGAGTCACCTTATTTAACCAACACAAATATAAATTGTTATGACTATTGAAGAAGCACAAAAAATAGTTGATAAATGGATCAATACCACAGGAGTACGTTACTTTAATGAGCTGACTAACACGGCTATTCTTATGGAAGAGGTTGGTGAAGTTGCTCGTATTATGGCTAGAAAATACGGAGAGCAATCTTTCAAGAAATCTGATGAAGATGTAGATCTTGGTGATGAAATGGCCGATGTTCTTTTTGTTTTGATATGCCTAGCAAACCAAACAGGGATTGATCTTACTGAAGCTCTCAATAAAAACTTAGAGAAAAAGTCGATCAGAGATGCTGACAGACATAAAAATAATGAGAAGCTAAAATAAGACTAAAAAAAACACCTTTTAGAGATTTCTAAAAGGTGTTTTTGAGCTAATTTCAAAATATACTTACCCCTTATAAGCATCTACATAATCTTGTAAATAGCTGTAATTTGAAGTCAGTTTACCTCCATTCGTAATTGTTGCTCTCTCAATTATTCCATCCGCATCATTTGAGAAAAGAAGAGGTACAATTTCTTCTACTAAATGACTTCCGAAATCTTTAGAAGCATCTTTCGGTAACTCACACGGCAAGTTATCTACTGCCATTACTGAAATGTTCTTATCAGAACTAAATGTACTTTCTTCACTTCCCGTCTGAGGATTATAATCATAGAACGGATCAGCTATAGTACTTGGTCGTAAAGTAGAAGGAATTGGGTCTGCTATATCACAACTGATATCTGAAATAAACTGAATTCTGAAATCATCTCTCTTTGCATCTTCTTGGGTAAAGAAAACTGGAGAACTTTGATCCCAGAAATGTCCCGCAATGAACATATCTGTTGACTTATAGAATTTTTCAAAATCGGAAACATAGTCTCCCCCATTTTTGAAAAAGTCTTCAAACTTAAACTCTTTCCCTTGTCCATGTTTAACGTAAGAATCGGCATCAGCTCTACAGAAAACAGGCTCTTGGAAACTTTCTTGTGAAAGATATTCTTCTACGTTAAGTTCTTTCAATTCTAAAAGCTTCAGAATTTCTTCAGCACCTCTTGCCACTCTACCACTACCCGTAAGTAGAATCTTGATATTCGGTAGGTCTACTTTTTTCAATTCTTCTTTCAACTCTTCAAAATCATCACATTCATGAGCTGGTTTTAACTCATATCTTCCAAGACGAATTCCGAGACCTCTGAAACCATTATATGCACCTACAATTCCAGCATATCTACCGAAACCCAATACACGAGAGCCATCTTTACGAGTCAGACACTCATAATCTGTCATTTTAAGTCCATTATCCAACATGGCTTTCAATAATGGCCTATTATATTCTTGGAATTTGTGAGTATGAGAGAAAAAGAAGTAATGTTTATCAGCCATTAAATCTTTGATCGGCACTTCTTTTACCCCAAACAGTACATCACAATCACTCAAATCTTCTTGTAAAACAATACCTTTTTGAGTGTATAAATCATCTGAAAAACATCTGATAGGACTTGGTTGAACAACAAGCTCTAAATCTTCAAATGTATTTTTTAATAATTCACACTGCGTTGGAGTGAAAGGTACACGTTTGTCTGGTGGTGTTTTCCCCTCTCTTAAAATACCGATTTTCATGTTTCTAGTATAAAAGTTGCTTTTGGCTAAGTAAAAAATGAATTATAAGATTCTTCAAACCTACTAATAAGGAGATTTATATGTCTCCCTAAATTCAGTTAATTTTTTATCAAATGTCTCTTGCGAGCTAAATACGTCTTTCTGATCTGCGTGGCTTGAGAAGAAGGAGAGTAACATATGCATTTCCTCTTTCTGTCTGAATCCTGCTATTGGTAAAAGTACATCAAAATCATGACTAGCCAATACGACTGTTGGGTAGCTTAATCTACCTCCAAGTAATGCAGCTGCCAATTCATGATACCCTCTGCGTCCATTGGCTACAAACTTAAATTCATTCCCATTAAAATTGATTGGCTCTTTTTGCTCTGCATTAAATTTTATAGGCATAAACTTCTCATTCAAGACACTACTTACTTTAGGGTCTTTAAAAGTCATCTTGTCCATCTTTTTACAGTAGCCACACCAGTCGGTATACACATCTATAAAGATCATTTTTTGAGCAGAAGTATTTTCCTGCATCGCTTTTTCAAACGATTGCCATTCTACTTCCTGTCCTAAAGAAAGGGATAAATTAATTACACTTAGTAAAAAAGTAAAGAGGATACTACTTCTAAATACAGTCATGATATCAGGGTCAAATTTCTTAATCTATAATGCATTAGCATTTGAAGGAATGCGAAAACAATTTAAATACCAAAAATTACAATGGACTTATTTATGATACTTGCTCAAGTTCTTACAAAAGTAGGAAAATAAAAAAAGCCGCTAAAATAGCGACTTCTTTCCTCTGTTTAACCTAATTTATTAACCCATTATCAATCAAAAATCTTTACACTACTAACCGACTTCCCATAAGTAGTGTTCCATTCTCAATTTTTTTTTCGTGTTTTTTTGACATTTGTACCATTTTCCCACTTTTAGTCATCTATAATCTTTTTAAAAGTCAAAGCCTTACCGTGTCAAACATCAGTTTTTTCACAGCAAGGCTATCTGAAATGAATACATTTTGAATAGGTCATACTCCGTAAATCGGAAGAAGTACTAAATTTTTAAAACGATTACTTGTAAAAATAATCGACGTTTACACTTAGTGAACGACTCAACTGAATCAAGTCACTAAGGCTTGGGGTCATTACTCCTTTTTCAATACGACATAATTGACTTTGAGGGATCAAAGTTTTTTGAGCTAATTCTTCTTGTGATAGTTGTAGTTGTTTACGTAGACGTTTTACTTTTCTGCCGACCATAGTAATAGTATAATTTGGGTTTTAGGAATTTAATAAGGTTTCATGAGAAGTCGCTTAATAAAGCAAGCGACCAAATAGAGCGCAGATAATAGTATTATTAGTTGATTATTATGAAACTAACACTATTTGAATTCAGAAGCAAGAATATGTATGATTTGGGATAAATGTGCAATTGTATTGCTGATAGCTAAATTTGCGAAATTTTAATTTCACTCATCTTAGGAGTGCAGTTTATTAGTCAGATAGTTTATTCTAGCACATAGAATTATACTTTTCTAATATTATCCATGTACTTAGTTTAGAAATCACATTTTCGATAATTTCAATCAATTTTTAAGTATTAAGAACGATGTTATGAGAATAGTAAGAAATGAGAAGTTTAGACATGTAATAAATACACTAAAATTGCAAAAACATTAATTATCGCTTCTTCGTTTAGGTAGTTCTTCATCCAAAGGAGTATCGAGATACCAATAAGACGCTACTGCCGCAAATACCAACAATACAGCGGAACTCAATAAACCAAATCCGACCTTTTGCACTTGAGTACTTTCGTGTTTTCCTGAAATACACCATTCCACAAAATGCTCACAGTTATTTCCCCAAAGTGAATATCCATCTTCTCCAATTCGGCTAAAAGCCCTTTTTACAGCTTCCATCGGATCGTATGTACGAGCGTCATCATCTCTTATATATATTTCCATTCCTTCTGAAAACTCTTCCAAACTCACAACAGATACAGGCCCAGCCTCCCAATCGCCTAAATACCCTGCATAATGGATGACTTTACCATCTCCGACACCAATTCCATGATGTGTATACCATGACTTCTTTATATAGATGTGTTTGCCAAAATAGTTTTCTGCTAATTTGTTCATAATAAGAAAATAGTTTTGGGTTCACTTAATATCTACGAATTTCCCAATTCAGAGGTTAGCCCCTCAGAAAACACCTCCCATATGATTTTTGTAATGACAAGTGTAGAAAATTGTGTGCTTTACTTTTTTTCTTAACTTGTGTTATCTCTATTTCTAGGAATAATTATATAACACATTTTTATAATGAAGATCTTACATAATCCTCGTTGTACTAAAAGCAGGCAAACCTTAGCGCTAATTCAAGAGAAATCTGAAGATATTTCAATTATTGAATATCTAAAAACGCCACCGACACGAGACGAATTAAAGGACATTTTAAAGAAGCTCGATATGAATGCTTCTCAAATAATTAGAAAGGGAGAGACAATCTTCAAAGAAAGCTTTAAAGGAAAAGATCTTACAGAAGATGAATGGTTAGATGCAATGGTTGAATTTCCAAAACTCATTGAAAGACCTATCGTTATCAAAGGAGATAAAGCTGTGATTGGTAGACCTCCAGAAAATGTATTAGAAATTTTATAACTTCAAAAACTGCTAAAACACCAAGTTTTAGCAGTTTTTTTATACATAGTATTACTTACCCAATATAGTAGTGTGATTTAAACCTTTTTTATTCTCATAATATTCAACTACATTATGCTTTAAATACAATAACAATTAACATACACAGTTAGAAACTACATTCTATCTAAACCAATTCAATTACCACTACCAGTACAAACTATGAAATCAAAATTAGTACTACTCTTACTATTTTGTCTCTACATTCCTTTGTATGGACAACTTACTGACATTGATAGTTTAAATAAAAAATTAGCAGAAGAAGGGATTACAGATTCCACACGTATTGAGCTTCTTTGTCAACTTTCTGAATACTATTACAGAAATGACAACGAAAAAGGGATAGACTACGGGCTTCAAGCCTTGAAATATGCTCAAAATTTAGGGAGTCCTCTTTTATCTAACAAAGTGCATAATGCACTTGCGTTGAACTACACCACAGGGAGTATTTATGATAAAGCTCTTGAGCATGCTATGCTCGCTTATGATTTTGCTAAAACAGTAAATGATGTTGATGTTTTAGCTCTAACGCTGAAAAACATGAGCTTTACTTACCACTATCAGGGTAAATACTCAGAGTCATTAAAATACAGTCAGGATGCTTTGGCACTACTTCGCCCGAAAGGTGGAAATGATCTTTTGATTAACACCCTTTACACACACGTAGGTGAAGGACATCGTGAGTTAAAGAATTATGATAAAGCTTTGGAAGCTTACCAAAAAGGGATTCTAATTTCTAAAAAGAATAACTTTACAGAGCAGCTTGCTATGCACAAACACAATATGGGTTGTGCATATAATGATATGGGGGAGCACCTTAAAGCCATTTCTCTTCTGAATGAATCCTATAAACTTTTTGAGTCAATTAACTTCAACTATGCATTCTCAGAACACTACCGTCAGAAGGGTGTTGCCTATAAATCTTTGGGTGAAGAAGAATTGGCACAACAAGCTTTTCTGAAAGCATTAGAAGAAGCCAAAGTCATTAGGTCTAGAGGATATGAAAAACAAGCATTGTATAGCCTTTTTCAACATTATCAATCAATCGGTGAATTTGAAAAATCACTTAACTATCACATAGCTGTAAAAGATTTAGAAAATGAACTTCTAAATGAGAATAATGAGAGACACTTGGCCTTGCTACGTGTTCAGCATGGTTTGGAACAAAAAGAAAAAGCTTTGTCTCTCCAAGAGTCTGAAATCGAAAAACAAAGAATTTATCAGTGGTCTTTATTAGGTGCTGTTACTTCTTTGTTCATCATTATTCTTGTCCTTTTTGTTAGTTATAAACTAAAATCTAAATCGAACAAACAGCTTTCTGAACAAAAGGAGCTTTTACATGCACAAACTCAAGAGCTACAAACACAAGCCGAAGAGTTAAATCAGCTAAATGAAGAAATTCAGACCCAAAGAGACTTCCTTGAAAAAAATAACATCAACCTTGAAGCTTCTAATAAAAAGATGTTAGATAGTCTTCAAGCTGGTAAAATCATTCAGCAAGCACTTCTACCAAACAAAGTAGAATTCAGAGCTTTATTTAAAGACTCATTCTCTATTTATAAACCAAAAGATGTTGTTTCGGGAGACTTTTACTGGACTTCTAAGCATGACAATAGAACGTATTTAGCTGTTTTTGATTGTACAGGTCATGGCGTACCAGGAGCATTCCTAACTTTACTTGGGTATTCAATGTTGAATCAGATCGTGAACATTGAAAAAGAAAGTAAACCTTCTCTCATTCTTGAGGCTCTTCATAGAAAAATGAGTAAAGCCCTGCTTGAAGGAGGAAATACAAACAAAGATGCAGGAATGGATATTGGTTTGGCTTGTTTTGAAACAAAAGATGAAGACAATGTTCAAGTAACTTATGCTTCTGCCAAACGCCCATTGTACTACATTCATAATTTAGCCCTTGAAAAAGTAAAAGGAACTGCTAAATCAATCGGACAAGAAAAACAAGATGATGTTAGGTTTGAAGATTTTGAGCTAAATCTACATCATGGGGATATGCTTTACTTCACTACCGATGGCTATGTAGATGCGCCATCGGAAGACAGAAAGCGTTTCGGAACTCCTCGATTTGAAAATGTACTTTCAGAAATTCATCTTTCTACATTGAAAGAACAAAAATCAGTCTTGAAAGAGCTTCTTGAAAGACACATGAAGGATGAAAGTTTAAGAGATGATATTACAGTTTTAGGTATTAGAATCTAAAAATAATTAAAGGTAAAAAGGATGTATACATGTTCTTTTTACCTTTTTTCAATTTTTATTCATAATTTGTTTGGGTAAGCTTAAGCCTTTCCGTGGTATTCTTAGCTACTTTTAAGACTGATTATTTAGATTAATTGCCAATTTTTTATGCCAAAATTACCAACTCTAAAAAAACGCAATTCAAGCGCTACAACGGTTCAAACCGTTTGCTTTGATGGTCCTATCCTAATCTCAGAATTATATCAAGACCCTTCTAGTCAAAAACACATACGCTCAAAAGACCCTATTAAACTTGTTGCTGAAGAAGGTAAATGGAATGTTTATTGGCAAAAGAAATACCTTTTAGGGCAACTTCCACAAGATATTTACCCTACACTAGAGGGTATTATGAATAAAGGAGATAAAATAGAAGGTAGAGTAAGTAAAACTGGTGCACAAATTCACGTCGCACTTTATCAGATTTCTTAACCCCTGTTTACGACAAATACCATATACATCACAAATACGATGGTATAACTAAAACTTACTAACCTCGGCATCTTTTCATTTTTACCTGAAAGATAACCAAAGATAATCATCACCATAGTTGTGAGAAGGAATAGCAAATCTACATTCAAAAAAGTAGGATAAGCAGGTGATCCAAAAGAGTTACTTGCTGGCAATACAAAAAGGATGTTGAAAAGATTTGAACCTATTGCATTTCCTATAGCCAACATCTTTTGGTTATGTTTGAGTGCTATAAAAATGGTAACCATCTCTGGTAACGAAGTTCCTGGAGCTAAAATCAATAAACTTAGCATCGTATGGCTCATACCCAAGAATTGACTTAGTTTCACACTAAGCAGAAGACCTCCGAATGCGCCTAAAACAATCATTGTCAAGCCACTGATAATATCAAAAGAAACTCCCCACTTGTAATGAGACAATGCATAAGGAATATTTTCTTCACTTATAGCTATATCTTTACTGTGATCTTCTGTTCTACTTTTTAGTGGCATTAAAATGTAATGGAACAAAAAGAATACGAAAATAATTGAAGTATCACTTGCACTCAATTCGTTTGTTTCTGCACCAAAAATAAGATGATCATTCACCAACACTCCTACAAGCAAAATAGAAAGAATAGCTAAAGGAATATCCTTCGCCAAAGTCATTTTATTTATGCTCAGCGTTATGAAAAATGCTGGAATACCCAGAATACAGAATAAATTGAATAGGTTAGAACCAATAATTGTGGCATATAGGATTTCACCTGTTTCATAATACGATGAAATAATTCCTACAGCTAGTTCAGGGAGAGATGTACCAATAGCCAACACACTCGCTCCTATGAGCATACTGTGCATTTTGGTTTGCTTAGTTAGTATTGAAATTCCTTGAACAAATGCTCTTGCACCTTCAGCTAAGATCAGTAAGCATATACCGATTCCAAATAAGTAAAAAAGTAACTCCAATTAGAAAGTTTTAAAGTATCGTAAATTTATCAGCATCAAGATGGGCAGGAAATTTCTCTCTTAATCCATCCAAATCTTTTCTATGAAGAGATACAGATATAATTTGCTCTTTATCATAAAGTTCATTCAGTGCATTTCCTTTAGGACTAACTACCACCGAATGACCATTATAAGCCACCATATTCATATCTTGACCAGTACGGTTGACACCAATGCAATAACTAAGGTTTTCTATAGCTCTTGCCTTCAAAAGCGTATCCCATGCTTCAACTCTTGGAGCTGGCCAGTTTGCTAAATATACTAAGATATCATATTCATTTCCGCAATTTCTACTCCAAACTGGAAAACGAAGATCATAACAAATCAGCGGGCATATTTTCCAGCCTTCAACTTCAACAATTAGCTTCTCTTTCCCTTCACTAAAAGTCTTGTCTTCATCGGCCATTCTAAATAAATGGCGTTTATCGTAGTACTTATAGCTTCCATCGGGATTCATTACAAGTAAACGATTGAATACTCCTTCTTTTTCTTTGACAGGAAAACTTCCCATAATGACCGCATTTTTCAATTTTGCCATCTGAAGCATCCATTTAGAAGTTGTCAGATTCATGGGTTCTGCCAATTGAGCAGCTTCTTGATGAAAGCCCGTCGTGAACATTTCAGGTAAAAGAATTAGATCTGTATCATCTTCTATTTCCCAAAATAATTCTTCCAACATAGCTAGATTTGCCCCAATCTTTAAATCGTAAAGATTCGTTTGCACCAAAGCGACTTTCAACTGTTCTTTCAACATAAATCTATTGCTTGAAAAAGTACTTTATAAAGCTTCAATAAAAATCACACTAAAATAAGTATTTCCTTGCTGATCCTGCATCGCTCCAACGGCACATGCATTATAAGAATCAGAAATCATGTACCTACTGTAGCTTCGTTTTATATTTTCAAAAGCATGAGAAGCGGGGTTTATCTGGAATTGAAACCCGATTTTCATTTCTATTTCACCATAATTACCAAAAGTGATCGACTTTCTTATGGCTGATTTTCGCTGATCTGTAGGCTCGTTTAGCGTTCGTCTTTTCTCTGCCATTTTGATTGCATACCTTTTCGCTTGTTCATAAATGGCTTGATCAGTACGATATGCTGGGTTATTGGAAAATGAAGTTCTGTAACTATTAATTTCGTTAAACAACTGCAATTCCATACCTTCCATTCCCGAAAAATCGAATGCATTACTGTCACAGGAAAAGAAAAATAATGATAGTACAAAATATACAAGTCTAAAGAATTGGGATTTAGATTTCATATTTTGGAGGGTTGATAAGTTTAGGAAAAATAGGCAGATTTATGAAAACCTGCCTTACAAAAATAATTTATGCCTTAGGGAATCTCATTTTATACTCATGAGGAACTTTACCTTTTGAGATGTTGGCAAGTTTCCCTTTGATCATTCTCTTCTTTAATGGGCTAAGCAAATCTGTGAAAAGAATACCTTCAATGTGATCATACTCATGCTGAATGACACGAGCGTTCATATCGTCATACTCTTCAATATGCTCTTGTCCTTTTTCATCCAAATAACGGATTTTCAAATTATCAGGTCTGAAGACTTCACCTCTAATACCAGGGATACTCAAACAGCCTTCTTCCATGCCCCATTCTTCACCCCATTCTTCAATGATTTCAGCATTGATAAAGACCTTCTTTACGCCTTTACTTTCCTCTCCTTCATCAAACATTGGAACAGAGTCGATTACAAAAATTCGTTTTGCAATTCCAATTTGAGGTCCCGCAAGTCCTACCCCGTTGGCATTGTACATTGTTTCATACATATTATCTACCAACTCTTGGATGTTCTGAAGTTCTTCAGCTGTGAAATCTTCACAATCTTTTTTCAGAACTGGGTCTCCGTATGCTACTACAGGTAAAATCATTCTTTTATATCTATATTCTAATTTCTTTCATTCTTGCTTAGAAACCTTTACTCTCCATATAAGACTGAAGAATAATCACGGCACTAAGTTTATCTAAATTACCTTTCTGACGACGATCTTTCTTTTTCATTCCACCTCTGATCATGGCATCCATAGCCATTTTAGAAGTATATCTTTCATCCTCCAAATGAACAGGGAGATTAAATGTTTGCTCTAATTTAACCTTAAAGTCCATTACTGCCGATGTTGAATCTGTAGCAGTGTTATCAAGATTTTTAGGATGTCCGAGTACAAAAGCATCAACAGGTTCTTGTTCTAGGTATTTTTTAAGATAATCAATTAGGTTTTCAGTAGGAACCGTCTCAATAGCAGATGCAATAATCTGCATAGGATCGGTAGCTGCAAGCCCTGTTCTTTTCAGTCCGTAATCAATTCCTACAATTCTCCCCATATATCTTGTTTTATCATCTTTGAAAAATACTAAAGCACAAAAATAAGCATTCCTATCTAGCTATAAAACAAAAAAGGTTATGGTATCAGCCATAACCTTAAGAATAATAGTGATATTCTAAATTATTTTGAAGTAGCAACCGCTTCTTTGAGAGCTTCTACGGTTTTCTTAGCATTCCCGACAAAGATTTGATCATCCCAAAAAATAACCGGGCGCTTCAAGAAAGTATATTCTTCCAAAATGTAGTTTTTATAATCTTCTTCCGTGAGCGCTTTTTCTTTCAGCCCCCACTCTTTGTACTTCATTGCTCTTCTACTAAAAAGAGATTCATAACTCCCTACTTTTTCTTTCATGCTTTCAAGCTGATCTAGCGTAATGTTCTCAGTCTTGATATCTTGAATTTCTACTCCCTCTGGGATTTCCGCTTCTTTCACAATTCGCTGACAAGTAGAACAGCTTGAAAGTAAATATACTTTTCTCATTTTATTCATTTTTTAAACTAACTCTGGAGTCGTTTCCCCTTCCATGATCTCAAAGACATTTTTACAGATGTTTTGAGCAATCTTATCGACAGGAAGGTCATTCGGATCTTCTCCGAAAGGCTCTTCAATTTCTTCTGCAATAGTCACCAAACTCATTGCAACGTAGTATATACTCGTTACTGCCAAGATTGTCCACCATCCTAACGAACTGATAAAACCAAATGGAATGACCATTGCATAAATCCAAATATAAATCTTTAAAAGATAATTGTGTGCCGAAGGAATTGGAGTATTCTTAATACGCTCACATTTTCCGATAATATCAATCAGCTCATCGGTATTCTCAATCAATTTGAGTTGTTGAAAATCTGTAATTTCATTTCGTGTATATGCCTTATTGATCGTACGCAGCATGAGTTGGATTGCTGAGTTTGGTTTGTGTGCCCAAGCGTCAATAAGTTTTATTTCTTGTTCGTCTAGAAAAGATACTTCTGAAAGGTTTTTACGGTCACGAAGGTGTTCTTTCAAAAGAAAAGGATAAGCTGCTATAAGCTTTACCAGATATATTCTTTCCTCTTGATTTTTAATAAGGTTAACGACTTGAAAGGCAAAATTTCTTGAAGTATTCACCAGTCCACCCAAATTTTTTCTTGCTTCCCACCACCTGTCATAAGCTGTATTGGTTCGAAAAACAAGTAAAAGACCTAAAGCTGCCCCCATTAAACCAGGTAATGTAAAACTGGTAAATTCTAGATTTAAAAAACCTAACTCATAAATCAGACATAAAAGTGCTGTAGGGATAATGACTGCTATTAGGCTTGAAAGCAATCTTCGGATAAGGTATCCTTTGAAACGTAGAATAGTAAAGATAGTCGAGTCTAAAAAAGATGGTCGGTTTTTGGTATTCATAATGGCTGAATTTTAGAAAAGTAGAAGTAACAACAATGAGATAATATGTTGGTTTTTGAAGATCACAGCCAGAGTTTCTTCTTTGACTGTGATCTATAGAAAGAGTTTCTAGCCTAGAATTTTTCTTTATGAATAACTGTAGCCACACCTTTAATAGTAGCTTTCCCAGTTTCTACATCATAAACTTCAGTCGAAATCTGAGCTGAATGTCTTCTTTCATCAATTGAAACAATTTCAAATCTTGCTTCATAAGGATGAGAAGGATACATAGGTCTCAAAAACTTAATTTCTTGACCTGCATAAATACTTCCTGCTCCAGGAAATTGCGTTCCTAATACTTTTGAAAAGATACTCGCAGAAAAAATACCGTGTATGATCGGCTTTTTGAATTGCGTTTGAGCTGCAAATTCTGCGTCTAAATGTAGTGGGTTTGTATCTCCTGACAATTCTGCAAATTGATTTACCTGTTCTTGAGTTATGTTAAAAGAATAGGTGAATTTTTCATGTAAATCCATGTAAAAAATATATGTTTTTTGATAATTCTAAAACTAAGTAAATTCCTTCTTAGTCTTCTAATAATTCCTTTTTCTTCTTTACCTCATCAAAAAGGCTTTTAGCTTTATCTACGCTTTTCTCTACCTTACTTTGAATCATTTCTAAGTCTGTAGGTGCATATTCATCGAAAAGAATGTAACCAACTGCTACTAACAAGGCCATCAATACAATTTTCATGATTGTCTTTGCCACTTTTACAATCACGAACAAACAAAGAGCAATCGTTACCACGACAATAGCCATCTGTTCAAGATTCATTCCCTCTAAAATCTCTTTAATTTCCATGTACCTTATTATTTAGTGTTTTCTTAACAAATATTTTCCATGCTTTATCAAAGGCAAAATATCCCTTTTTCAAGTCAAAAATAAGTCTAGACATATTTTTTCTTAAAAAAGGAATAAAATCCACAATCATGGGAGTTTTAAGCCTTTTTCCTTCATTGCAAAATTAATCAATATTCAATATTTTTAATAAGCCTTAACGAGTCTTCTTAATACAAAAAACTGTTAGTTCAGTTCTATGCTTGATTCTCGTAAAGCATCTCACTTTATTTTACCTTAATCCGTTGATTTCACTACATGTTTTTCTAAAAATATGCGTGTTACAAACCTAGCCTTAGATCAAAAGTATCATGAAATCTCTCAAACGGGAAAAGCTGCGGCATCCCAACAAGAGGTTTATGTAGATCATTTTTTAAACGACCTACCTTCGGATAATCGAATAGGTCTCACTGCCCTTATTCCTATAAAAGGAGAAGTTTTAGAATCGATTAAGACGGTTTTAAGCGAGCTAAGCCATATTGATCCTTTTCAGTACTACTATCCATTAACCGATCTACATGTCACGGTTCTTGATTTTATTGGAGCTACTGAAAGTTTAAAGGTGAATCCTAAGCAGATCAAGCTTTACAAAGAAATGTTACACAATGTGTTACTTGATCAAAAAAGTTTCAAAATAGACCTAAAAGGTATCGTAATGAGCAAGGGGGCGGTGATCGCTAAAGGATATTATGAGCATAGTCTTGAATCTATCCGAAATGGATTAAGGTATGAAGCCACAAAAAAAGGGCTTTTACTAAAGGAAAGATATGAAGTCGTTACTGCACATGTGACAATGGCTAGATTTAGATCTTCTTTGATCAACCCTGCTCAGTTTGTTTCTACTATTGAGAAGTTTGAAAATAAGTCTCTAGGAACAATTGAAGTAGATAAAATTGATTTCGTACTTCATGACTGGTACAATTTAAAATACAAAACACAACTTTTACAGAGATATCCTCTTCAAAAAATTATTTAAACCAAATTTTATTTTAAATTTAGGCAATCCGAAACTTATGTCTGATATTTTTTACGATTCATTGCTTTGAACTTTTTAGACTACTTTAAACACAAACACTCCTTTCTTCGGAAAATAATAATGCCTGTCATTAGTGTTTTCTTCATCTCACTGATTATAATCTATTTCTATATAATTTTTGATGAATACAGATCATTTAACACTGATCTTCAAGCACTACAACAACATACCGTAGCTCAACAAGCAACAAAATTTCAGGAAAGCTTTCAAGATATTTCTGATGACATCTACGAAACTGCAATTTCACACGACAAAACCTTCCATCAAAAAACAGCTTCTAAAGCCAAAGAAATTGCTCATTTATTAGACTTTATCTATTCTCAACAAAAATTCTCTAAATCTCAGTTTATAAGTAAACTCCCAGAGATCACATCTATCATCCCGATCTACTCTGGCGAGTTAAACTTTTGCATCATCGATAAGAATGGAAATGTTATCTACGATCCATATTCGTCTTTGCAATCAGTACCCAACGAGAATAAACAGTTTCCGTCTTTGGCAGCCAAGTATTATCTAAAACACAAAAAGGATAAGTCCTCTCTAATCCTTGGAGATCATATTGATAGCGACAGGACCTTGTGTGGCCTTTATATCAAACCATTAGAAAATATAGATTGGTTTGTTTGTACAGGAGGGTTACGTCCAGTAATCATAAAAAAGTTCTACAATGACCTTCTTCTTGACATTGAAAAAAATGTATCGTCAAAAGACACACATCTAAGTATTTTTGATCAAGATGGACGAGCTATTTTTCTAGACAATAGAAGAACGATAGAGCTAAAAGGAAAACACATTATAGAAAAACTAGAACTTGTTGATTCTTTAATTCATAGCGAAAAAGAATTAAAAGTATCTATTATTCAAGATATTCAAGGTTCGCATGAACACCTAACTATAGCAGGAAACATTAAGGTATTAGGACTTAAAATTTTACTGGAAAAAGATTTAAATCCCCTTTCTGCTAGAGCTGAATTACTTCATGTCCATAGAAGGCAAGAAACCCAAAATAGCATCATTGCTTTTACCCTCCTTTTACTAGTGCTCATGCTAATTATTGCTTGGGTTGTTGTCAGATCGTCTAGAAGAGTACTCGGAAATATTAATAACTTCTCGAAATTTTTTGAAGAAGAAGAAATCAAGGCTATTGATAAAGAAAAGCTACATTTTATTGAGTTTAAAAGTCTGGCAGATAAGGCCAATCAAATGATTGAAAATCATAAGGAAGCCAATAAAAAGATCATAAAACAAAGAGAAAGCATTAGGTATCAGAACAAAGTACTCTCTCAACAAAATCAAGAATATCAGAAGATTAACCTTGAAATGAACAATATTTTGAGTGTAGTAGCACATGACCTAAAATCTCCTTTAAATAGTGTTTATGGTCTAGCCAATTTGATGAGCAATGCTCCTGACATTCCTAAAGAGTATAAAGAATATGCTGAACTAATACAGCACCTCATCAGTGACGGAAACAACTTGATTCAAGATTTGATTGAAGTCCATTCAAGAGCCCAACAAAATGATAGTTTAAATATTGAGACTATCAATGTTGGTAAACTTTCAGACGGATTAGTTAAGAAGCACGAACATGATGCGCTAAGGAAAAAAATAGCTATTAATGTTCAAGCTGAAGAAGATACAGAGATTACTTCAAGCCTTAGAATTATCAACCGTATTCTCGATAACATTCTCAACAATGCTATTAAATTTTCACATTACGGTAGTCAGATTTGGCTACACTTCTGGATGCATGATGATTTCCTAAAAATTTCAATCAAAGACCAAGGTCCAGGCATCAAGAAAAACGAACAACACCTTCTTTTCAAGAAGTATTCTAGGCTTTCAGCGAGACCAACTGGAGGTGAATCTTCATCAGGTTTGGGGCTTGCTATTGTGAAACAACTTTTAGAAAAAATAAGCGGAGAGATCAGTTTTAATTCTGAAGAAAGTAAAGGAACAGAGTTTATCATCTCAATTCCTTCTATGAAATAATTTTTTAAACCTCCGTTCTTGCTCGAAAAATGAGGTTTTCCAAATCTTTTTAGCAAACAAATTCTTTACAATTTCATCGGCTGTTAAAAACCTATTAATTTTGCAGATCGAATTGAGAAGCCAAGCATTTTTATTCAAAAATTGTTTTGCTCACAAAGAGGTTGTTGTACTTACAAGATCAAGATGAACTTCAAAGATATATTAAATCAAGATAAGGTTTTTAATTTGATCGCCCGTAGTGGTGACGAGCTAGACTTACCCACATATGTGGTAGGTGGATATGTTAGAGACCTTATTTTGAAAAGACCTTCCAAAGATATCGATATTGTTTGCATAGGCAGTGGAATTCAACTTGCCGAGAAAGTTGCCCAAAACAGTCATAAAAATACTACGGTAAATACCTTTAAGAATTTTGGAACTGCCATGATCCGTTTGGATGATTGGGAGTTAGAGTTTGTAGGAGCAAGAAAAGAATCGTACAGAGCAAACTCTAGAAAGCCGATAGTAGAAAACGGTACTTTGGAGGACGATCAGAATAGAAGAGATTTTACGATAAACGCCTTGGCTATACAGCTCAATGCGTCAAATTTTGGAGAGCTAGTAGATCCTTTTGGTGGAGTAGAAGATATTAAGAAAAAAATCATTCGCACTCCATTAGACCCTGATATCACATTTTCAGATGATCCTTTGAGAATGATGCGAGCTATTCGCTTCGCTTCTCAATTGAATTTTGATATTGAGCCTGATACTTTTGATGCTATTATCAGAAATGCTGATCGAATTAAGATTGTATCAAAAGAACGAATTGTAGATGAACTGAATAAGATTATTCTTTCACCAATTCCTTCTTATGGTTTTAACCTTCTTTTCCATGGTCAACTCTTGAAGCATATTTTCCCTGAAATGGTAAATTTGCATGGAGTAGAGAGACGAGATGGAAAAGGGCATAAAGACAATTTTTACCATACACTTAAAGTATTAGACAATATCTCTAAGGCGAGTGATGATCTTTGGTTGCGTTGGGCTGCAATTCTTCATGATATTGCAAAACCTGCAACAAAGCGTTTTCATCCAAAAATAGGCTGGACATTCCATGGTCACGAAGATAAAGGTGCTCGAATGGTTCCTCGTATTTTCAGGAATATGAAGTTGCCGCTGAATGAAAAAATGAAATTCGTTCAGAAGTTAGTCCGTCTTCATCTTCGCCCTATTGCTTTAGTTAAAAAAGACATTACGGATTCAGCAATCAGAAGATTACTCTATGATGCAGGTGATGATGTCGAAGCACTGATGACTTTATGTCGTGCAGATATTACGTCTAAAGATGATAGGAGGGTAAAACGCTATTTGGAAAACTTTGACTTGGTTGAAGAGAAAATGGCGATAGTAGAAGAAAAAGATCAACTCAGAAACTTCCAACCGATCATCACAGGAGAAATTATCATGGAAACTTTTGGTATCGAGCCTTCAAAAGAGGTAGGAGACCTAAAAATTAGAGTCAGAGAAGCGATATTGGAAGGAGAGATTACAAATACTTTTGAGGATGCTTATCCATTCCTATTGAAGGTAGGGCAAGAGATGGAACTAAGCGTAGCTAAGAGGTTTGAAAGTTTACCAACTCCACCTGAAGAATCAGAAGAAACTTCAGCACAAAAAGCTTAATAAAAAAGAACTAAACGTAGCTATACATAAACATGCAATTAAAAAATGATCTACTGCTAAGAGCAGCAAAAGGAGAAAAAACAGAGAGAGTTCCAGTATGGATGATGCGTCAAGCTGGACGAATTTTACCTGAATACAGAGCTGTAAGAGCAAGTGTGAGTGGGTTTATTGAGCTTGCTCAAACACCAGAACTTGCTGCGGAAGTGACTATTCAACCTGTAGATTTGCTAGGTGTAGATGCAGCGATCATTTTCTCAGATATTTTGGTAGTACCAGAGGCGATGGGCTTACCATATGAAATGGTTGAGAAAAAAGGCCCTCTTTTTCCTGAGGTCATTAAATCTGCAAATGATGTAGAGAAAATGCGTGTTCCAAACCCTGAAGAAGAGTTAGGCTACGTATTAGATGCGATCAAAATTACAAAAAAAGAGCTTGCTGGAAGAGTGCCATTAATTGGTTTTGCCGGTGCTCCGTTTACTATTTTCTGCTACATGGTAGAAGGTCAAGGGTCGAAAACCTTCTCAAAAGCAAGAAAAATGATGTATCAAAATCCAGCTTTAGCACATGCTTTGTTGGAAAAAATCACTGATACAACAATCGCATACTTGAAAGCTCAAATTGCAGCTGGTGCAGACCTAATTCAAGTATTTGATTCTTGGGCTGGTATTTTACCTCCATCTCAGTACAACGAATTCTCATTGAAATACATCTCGAAAATCTGTGATGCTATTCAAGAAGTTCCTAAAACTGTTTTCGCTAAAGGAGCATTCTTTGCAAGAGCTGAAATGGCGAAGCTTGATTGTCAAACAATCGGTTTGGATTGGAATATGGACATCAAAGAATCTCGTAGTTTAATTGGAGATAACAAAACACTTCAAGGGAATCTTGATCCTTGTTTACTTTATGCTTCTGATGCTGAAATTGAGCGAGGAACAAAAGAAATGCTAGATGCTTTCGGATTCCACAGACACATTGCCAATTTAGGTCATGGTGTATATCCTGATACAGATCCTGAGAAAGTAAAAGTATTTATAAATACAGTAAAAGAATATAGTGCAAAACAATAATTTGAACTGTATTTAAAGATAAGCCCCATTCAACAATTAGGTTCAATGGGGCTTCTTTTATTCTCGATAATGTGAGTCATTAATTACTTTGAGAAAACAACCACTTTTCAGCATCTTTTTGCTCATTGAAAAATTGTGTTTCAAATGCTTTTACGGTATCATCATCAATGATTTGTTCCGTAGAAAGTTGGGCAAACATATCATTACTCATCACTACCGCGATTTTTCTTAAGCCTTCATTATCTTCAGAGTCCAAAGCTCTTGTAAACTGCTGATCTACCACCCATTTTTGTGTTTCAGGGCTAACTGTAAATAAAAAATCCACACTGTCTGATAGCGAAAATTCGGCTTCAAATTCTAAAATCAAATCTGAAAATAACATCACTTCTTCTCTGTATTCATCGTCAGTCATGCTGAAAGATTCTGGAAACCAACGATTATACATACATTTCTTATCGGCATCCCATTCAATTTTCCAATAAGCATTCTTGTGTAATAATTCCATATTGAGGAAGATCTGGTTGAAAATAAACAAACATGAAAGTATCTGATTTTTAATATGAATGATGATCAAAGCAGAGCACTGAATTACAGACGTAATGAAGTTAGATTTTATTATCTGAAATGGATTTATGATTGAGATCTTATAAAAGTTGAGAAATATGTACCTTTGTGCATTAGTTTATTGAAGGGAAAGAAGACAAGAGATAAATGATCTTAAGTATAGATACATCTACACCGATCTGTTCGGTAGCCTTACACCAAACAAATGGCGAACTTTTGGGCGTTTCAGAGCTTCACATTGACAAATCGCATTCAGCTTCTTTGGCTGTTTTGGTAGATGAGTTGGTGAGAAATACAGGAACGACTTTACAAGACCTGAAAGCAGTAGCTGTATCCATGGGACCGGGCTCTTATACAGGTTTGCGTATCGGGACGGCAACGGCTAAAGGATATTGTTATACATTGGATATTCCGATGATTGCGGTTAGTACTTTGGCTGCTATGGCACAAAATGTTAAACGTTTTGTGATGGAGGGCAAAGCATTGATTTGTCCGATGTTGGATGCAAGACGTATGGAAGTCTATACCGCTTTTTATAATAAAGATTTGGAGATGGTGAAAGAGGTACATCCGAAAGTGATCGATGAAACTTCTTTCCAAGAAGAACTAGCCGATTCTCCAATCTATTTCTTTGGGAATGGCGCTCCAAAGTCAGTGGAAGTGATTCAACACGAAAATGTGAGATTTGTAGATGGCATTTATCCGTCAGCAAAATACATTGGTGAGTTGGCTTGTCAGAAATTTGAGAAAGAAGAATTTGTGGATGTAGCTTACTTTGAGCCTTTCTATTTGAAAGAATTCCGAATGAGTCCTTCTAAGAAAAATCCTTTGGGGCTCAATAAAAAGAAGGCATAAAGTAAAATTGTAGAGATAGAAGGGTGTCTCTACAGTTTTCTTTTATATTCTCATTCGTTGAGAATAGCGAAGTAACGCATTTTTTAGCCTATAATTAGGTCGTAGTTTTAAGTAGAAGACAGAAAAGAGCTCATGCAAACTGCCATTGGGGAGATTCAAACACTTTTTGTAGACGTACTTTTACCAGTACCCATTCCGAAGTACTTTAGGTATCGTGTGCCTTCTGATATGGTAGAGATGGTACAAAAAGGTGTTCGTGTCATGGTAGAATTTGGGCGAAGAAGAATTCTTACAGGAATCATTGTAGAATCTTCGGAATTCCCTCCTTCTAGCTATCAAGCAAAATATTTACTGGATATTTTAGAAGAAACTCCGTCTGTCAATGACAAACAGTTGAAGTTTTGGAAGTGGATGGCAGATTATTACCTCTGCCATGAAGGAGATGTCTTACAAGCTGCATTACCTTCGGGCTTAAAATTGAATAGTCAATCCCGAATTCAAGTCAACCCAGACTTTGATGAAGAAGATTTAGCTGACTTATCTGACAAAGCTGTTCGTCTTTTCCGTGCAGTACGACATCAACAATCGATTCCTTACGAGCAATCAGCCGATATTCTTGAGGTCAAATCTCCATATCCTTATATCAAGGAAATGATTCAGGCTGAGGCAATCATTATTTATGAGGAAGTAAAAGAAAAATATAAGCCGAAGAAAGTCTCAAAAGTCAGACTGAATCCTACGCTATTGGAAAACGCTTCAGGTTTAGAAGAAGTTTTTACAAGTTTAGCTAAGAAACCTAAGCAAGAAGATATTCTGCTCAAATACTTAGGGCTTGTTCCTGTTTACAATGACCCGAATGTCAATGATGCGGGAGTTGACAAAAAGAAGCTGTTGGAAGAGGGGAAAGAAATGTCTCCTTCTTCACTAAAAACGTTGGTGAAAAATGGCATACTAGAAGAATTCTCGGAAGTAGTTTCCCGATTTGACGATGCTCACTTTCAGCTTTATCAAAATATGGGACATGATTTTGAGCTTTCTGAAGCCCAACAAAATGCCTATTCTCAAATTTTAGAAAGCTTCAAAACAAAAGATGCAACTGTACTTCATGGTGTAACAGGAAGTGGTAAAACAGAAATTTACATCAAATTAATCCAAGATGTAATAGAAGGAGGAGGACAAGCCTTATTCCTTTTACCCGAAATTGCATTGTCTACTCAGATGGTCGTTCGTCTGATGAAGGTTTTCGGAGATCAGTTGGGCGTTTATCACTCCAGATATTCTGATAATGAAAGAGTAGAAGTTTGGAGAGGTGTCAATGAAGGACGATTTTCTGTGATTGTCGGAGTCCGTTCGTCTATTTTTCTTCCATTCGAAGATCTTTCTCTGATTATCGTTGATGAAGAACATGAAACGTCTTACAAACAACATGAACCTGCACCAAGGTATCATGCCCGTGATATGGCACTTGTTTTAGGAAGAATGCATCAAGCCAAAGTGATTTTAGGCTCAGCAACACCTTCGGTGGAAAGTTATTACTTAGCCCAAAAAGGACAATTTGGTTTAGTAAGCTTAACAGAACGTTTTGGGAATGCGACTCTTCCAGAGATTATCATTGCAGACTTAAAAAAAGAACGTAAACAAAAGAAACTGAAAGGTGACTTCTCTAGTCGATTAGTTGATGAAGTTCGTTCAGCCATTGACAAAGAAGAGCAAGTCATTTTGTTTCAGAACCGAAGAGGATATTCTCCATTCGTGATGTGTGAAGAGTGTTCTTGGACACCTACTTGCCCTAGTTGTGCTGTGAGTCTGACATATCACATTTACAAAAATGACCTCCGATGTCATTACTGTGGCTACCGAGAGGCTACACCAAAGACTTGTGTCTCTTGTGGCTCTACCAAAATCAAAACAGTAGGAACAGGAACGCAAAAGATTGAAGAAGAAATCCAAAACTTTGTACCAGCAGCAAGGGTACAACGTATGGATCAGGATACGACTCGAAAAAAGTATGGTTATCAGCAAATCATAGAAGATTTTGAGCAAGGACATATCGATATTCTAGTCGGGACACAAATGGTCAGTAAAGGACTTGACTTTGATAATGTGACTTTGGTCGGAATCTGTAATATGGATCAAATGATGTTTTTCCCAGACTTCCGAGCGATGGAAAGAGCATTTCAGATGGCTGTACAAGTGAGTGGAAGGGCTGGACGTAAGTCTAAAGAAGGGAAAGTAGTGATTCAAACCTATAATGCTGATCATCCATTACTAAAGAAAATCATCAAGCAATATTATGAGGGGTTCTTTAGGGTTGAACTCAAGGAACGCCATCAATACAGCTATCCTCCTTTTACTCGATTGATAAAAGTTACCGTAAAATCTGAAGATCAACTTTTAGGTGAAAAAGCTGCACTCCAATTGGCTAAAGGTTTAACCCGAAGACTAGGAATTAAGCGTGTTTTAGGTCCACAAGCACCAACAATCAACAAGATAAGAAATAAGTATCTACAAGAGGTGATGCTAAAGTTTGAGCGTCAAAACTTCGATCTGTTAAAAGCAAAAGGGATTTTGAAGGAAGAAATTTTCATAATAGAAACAGAGCCATTTTTTAAGAAAGTCCAAATTGTCATAGACGTAGACCCTTTGTAAGAGATTGTGTGTTGAGGGCTTGTTTACTAATTATTCTCCATTCTTTAAGGTGATAACTATAACGTCATATGCTAAATTTGAAGCTGATGATTCATTATACATTATAGTAAAACTTAAATAAGTTCAATCGCTACTATATCTTAATTATCAAAAAATAAAACATCACATAAAAAGTTTGACCCAAAATCAATAAGTCTATATCTTAGAACTTTAATTAGATGTTTTTTAAACTTTAATAAAGTTATGAGATTTTTTATTTTACTGATTCTCTCTCTAAATATCACAATCACTGCATTTTCAAAAAACACAAATCTTGCTGGTTATTACATTGATAATGACGGCAATAGAATCGAGGGTGAATTCAAAGACTTTTCTTGGGAATTTAACCCAACGGAATTCCTCTTTAAAAGAAATGAACGTGCTCCTTACCATCAAATTTCAATTGAACAAGCAAAAGAATTTGGTTTATTGGATGGGCATAAATACGAAAGGTTTAACAACTTCAGTATTGGTTCTACTGAGAGAAATATTTTCCTAAAAGTATTAGCTGAAGGTGATGCTAATTTATATTCATATAAAGATGAAAATAAAGAACGCTTCTTTTTCAAGTTGAATACAAATAAGCTTGAAGAACTAAAATACAGTAAAACCATGGCTGATGGTGTGGAAAAAGAAGACAAAAGTTTTCAAACCCAACTATGGCAGAATTTATCTTCGGATAATGTGAATGAAAAAGACTTCGTGAAAGCTGAATATACCGAAGAGAGCCTTCAAAGAATTTTTGGACTTTACAATGGAACTGAAACAAAACTAATTCAAGCAGGTGGTTCGTCTACCTTCAATGAAAAAAATACTCGAATAGCACTGACATCTGGTTATTACTTTGGTAAAGTTGACCTTACTGAAAGTCCAAGATATTTTTATGGTCCTGAGTTTCCCGAGTTCTCAAACTTCAGAATTGGATTTGAAGCGGAATTGTACATTCCTCTTATGGGTAATCATTTGGCATTTTTCACATCACCAACCTACCTTTTTGCTACCGAGGTTAGAGGTACATCAAATACAGATGAAGAAGCCATCCTCAACTTCTCTATGGTAGAGATACCTATAGGTTTACGTTACTACCTCTTCTTTTCTGATAAAGTACAGCTTTTTGCCAACATTGCAATTGCTGGAGATTTAACTATCAACTCGACTCTCAATATGGACAGAAAATATGGAGGTTACCCAGAAAAAGAATTGAAGTCTATGATTAGTGGGTCTGTTGGACTTGGTTTCAAGTATTCAAATTTCAGTGTTGAAACAAGAATTGAACCTTACAGAAATATATTCCGTGATCATATGAGCCTTGGCAGTAATTACAGCTCCTACTCTATCATACTTGGTTATGATATCTTCAAAAAATAAAAAAAGTCTTACATAGACTCACTTAATGCTAAAAACTGTCTTTTTTAATTATCTTAAAGATTAAATATAACTCAAGCATCGTTTTAGGAATCCTTTTTATAACTTTGAACTATATTGAGAGGATAGAAAGAAACCAGACTAATGTTATCAAAAAAGACAGTTTATGCACTCCATGCACTTACTTTTTTAGCAAGAAGACATGGCGATGGCCCTATATTGATTAGCGAAGTATCTGATACCTGTAAGATACCTAAGAAATTTTTAGAGAATATTCTTTTAGAACTTAAAAACATCGGAATCCTTTCAAGTAAAAAAGGGAAAGGAGGAGGCTATTATCTCATCAAAGAGCCTGAAGATATTACACTTGCAAAGATTATTCGAATGTTTAATGGTCCGATTGCGTTGGTTCCTTGTGTAAGCTTGAATTTCTATGAGAAATGCGATAGCTGCATGAGTGAAAATGTTTGTGGCTTGAATAAGATCATGATTGAAGTCAGGGACGAAACACTAAAAATCTTAGAAAATAGCTCTCTAAGAGACGTTTTGGACAATGATGAAAAGTTTTTGTAAATTTTTAATGAAAAGTCTACCATTTTGGTAGAATTTATATAGATTTGTAAAACTTAGAATCACAATCTACGTTGTAGGAAAAACTCGAAAGAGTTTTTTTTTGCACATAAAGTCTACTAAATAGGTAGAGATTATATATTAAAGGTGAGCTAAATCATTAGAAATTGAGAAGCCAAATACCCAAACTGGTAAAAACAGGTCAAATCGATTTCTATGCTCAATTTTAAAGCATTCAGAAGATGACTTATAAAACAGATAAAGATACTTTACAAGTACTAAAAGACAGTCTTAAAGGCTTATCCCCAGTCGAAGCATTGGCTGAGTTGGCAAAGCTATTCCCAGGTAAAGTCGTTTTTTCTACTTCGCTAGGACAAGAAGATCAAGTGATCACTGACATGATCTTCAAGAATGACATTCCTGTAAGTATCTTTACACTAGACACAGGTCGTTTGTTTCAAGAGACTTACAACCTATTAGATAGTGTAAAAAGAATTTATAAGAAGCCTATCAAGGTTTATTTCCCTAAAACTGAATCAATACAGAAGTTGGTAGAAGAAAAAGGACCAAACTCTTTCTATCAATCTGTAGAAAATAGAAAAGAATGTTGCTTTATCCGTAAAGTTGAACCTTTACAAAGAGCATTGAAAGGAAATGCTATTTGGGTCACTGGACTTAGAGCTGGTCAATCTGATGCTCGTCAGGACTTAGACTCTTTAGAATGGGATGAAGCAAATCAAATTATAAAATTCCATCCTCTTATCGATTGGTCATTTGATGAAATGATCAACTACTTGGAAGAACACCAAGTGCCTTACAACAGCCTACACGATAAAGGCTTCCCAAGTATCGGCTGTGCTCCTTGTACAAGAGCCGTACGCGAAGGCGAAGATATCAGAGCTGGAAGATGGTGGTGGGAGACTTCAAAGAAAGAATGTGGTCTACACCTTAAGCCTACGAAATAACCTAGAGAAGCTAGATCAGCTACTCTAAAAGAATATTTACTTGTGAGATAATTGTGTAAAATGGGAAAATCCGCTCTTATAGAGCGGTTTTTTTTTGTCAATTAATACTAAAAACAATTCTAATAATCGGAGGATTCTATATATTTGATATAGGTGAAAATTGAAACCAAACTTTAGAAATATGCCTTTCGGTTTTTTTAAAAAGAAAAAGAAGACGGACGAACCTCACTTCGACCCGACCAATATTGGAGTTATGGATATCCGTAAAGGATTTGTCTTTGACTATGATTTGAAAACTTGGGAAGTAACTGAAGAGTTTGAATATGATTGGGGTGATGATTACTTCACTTACGAATTCAAAATTGTAAGTTCAGACGAAACACTCTTCTTGAGTATTGAGAATGACGATGAAATTGAATGTCAAGTAAGTAAAAAAATGAACTTCAGTCGTTTTGATGAAGACGTTGAAGAAAGCATTAGCTCTAAAGGTAAGCCTCCTCGTCAAATCATTTGGGAAGGAGAAGTTTATTACAGAGATTCAGAAAGTTCTGGTTACTATCGTAATATTATGGATGAAAACTTCCAACCATTTATTTCATGGGATTATTACGATGATACCGAAAAAAAGGTATTGATTATTGAACAATGGGGCGAAGATGAATTCGAAGCTTCTGTTGGAAAAGTCGTTTCACCATCAGAAATATCTAATATTTTACCAATTAGCTAAACGATTTTTTAAGCATATCGTACTAATTACTAGCATTCTAGAGAAATCTCACTTCAGATTTCTTGTTAATAAACAATCAAATGAAAAAAGCACTCCTATTATTAGCAGCCTCTTTCTTCTTTTTTAGCTGCTCATCAGATCGTATGGTAAAAAGTCCTGTGGACGAGTTGGTTCGTACTATGGATCAAGAAAAGAACTTTACCATTGTTCTTTATGACATGGACATTGAAGGCTCAATTTTCGAGACTTACAAACACAAATATAAAATCTTAACTCCTAAACCTACTGGTGAAGAAGTACAAGTCGTAAAAGACAATGGAGATACTCTCATGGTTGCGAAAGACACTATGATGGTATCTTACACAGATTGGTACGAAGTAGACGAAAAATTCTTCAATCTTCACTCATCAGACATGGGAATGGAAATCGCTCATAAGAGAGATGGTGTATTGAAAAAAGAAGTAGCGCCTGCAGGTTATTCTCAATACGTAGGAAATAAAAACTATGGTGAATGGAGAACTGATTCTTCAGGAAACTCTTTCTGGCACTTCTACGGACAATACATGTTCATGCGTTCAATGTTCAACTTGGCTACTTTCCCAATTTATGCCTCGATGTACAACGACTACGGGCGATACAGAAGCATGGGTAGACCTTATTATGGAGGTGTAGATACTAGAACAGGAAATGCGAGATATGGTACATACTCTTCGACTACTGCTAAAATGAATCCTAGTTTCTCTAACAAAATGGCTTCAAACAGCAGTTTCAGTCAGAAAGTATCGAGCAAAGTATCTAAAAGTTCAAGTGCAGCAAAAGCGGGTTCTAGATCAGTAACTTCTTCTGCCGCGAAAACTACACGTTCATCATCAAGATATGGAACAAGCTCATCCTCTTCATCAAGAAGTAGATCATCTTCTGGAGGAGGAAAATAAGCAAAAATATAGTTTAGGAAATATGAAGACCTGTAAGTGCATTCTTGCAGGTCTTCTTATTGTTTGGAATTTTGAATAGTGAAGATAATGGGCTTGAATTCAATTTTAGGTAGATCTAATTCATTGAAATTAGCACTTTTTGCCACAGGGCTTTCGGGGATTGTTGCAGAATACGTTTTGTCGACCTTAGCGACTTATTTTTTAGGTAACTCAGTATTACAGTGGACGCTCATCATGTCTTTCATGATGTTTGCGATGGGGCTAGGAAGCCGTTTAAGTAAATACATGGAACGCTACCTATTAGAACGATTTATCATTGTTGAATTTATACTTTCCATATTAGTTGGCTTCTGTGCAGTTTTAGCCTACGGAGCTTCAGCCTATGCAAGTTTCAATGAATCTCTTAGTATTTTCCGATTACCTTTTGACGGAGTTGTTATCTACACTTTAAGTATTCTAGTAGGGCTTCTCATTGGGATGGAAATCCCTCTTGTCGCACGTTTAAATGATTCATTTGAGTCTTTAAAAGTAAACATCTCCAATGTGATGGAGAAGGACTACTACGGAAGTTTGATTGGAGGATTATTCTTTGCATTTATTGGCTTACCTATTTTAGGTTTAGTCTACACTCCATTTGTACTAGGAATGGTTAACTTATTGGTAGCTTTACTTCTTTACTTCAGATTAAAAGAATTAGTAAGCCCTCATCTAAGACCTGTACTTTTTGGAAGTGGTATGGTAGTTCTGTTAATGCTAGGCGTTGGAACATTTTTAGCCAAAGATATCATTGATTTTGGTGAGCAGAAACGCTATAAAGACAAAGTAGTATTCCAAACACAAACCCCTTATCAGCGTATCGTTCTTACCCAATGGAAAAATGATCATTGGTTATACCTAAATGGACGCCTTCAGCTTAGTTCATTTGATGAGTTTCTATACCATGAACCGTTAGTTCATCCAGCTATGCAATTAGTCCCTAATGCTCAAGAAGTTCTAATTCTGGGTGGAGGTGATGGATGTGCTGCTCGTGAAGTTTTGAAATATTCTTCTGTGCAAAATATAACTTTGGTGGACCTTGATCCTGAGATGACAAAACTTGCTAAGACAAACCCTATCCTCACAGAATTAAATAAGAATTCGCTCAATAACCCCAAAGTAAATGTGATCAATGGTGATGCTTATAGGTACATGG
Source organism: Sediminitomix flava (assembly GCF_003149185.1). Lineage (NCBI taxonomy): Bacteria > Pseudomonadati > Bacteroidota > Cytophagia > Cytophagales > Flammeovirgaceae > Sediminitomix > Sediminitomix flava. The sequence goes on from NZ_QGDO01000001.1 coordinate 1,138,261, forward strand.
AAGAAACGCAATCCTTCTACGATGTCATCATTATTGATTTCCCTGACCCTAAATCAATTGAGCTAGCAAGACTTTACTCTCAAGAAATGTACTTCCGCTGTTATCAGCACCTAAGACCTCATGGTAGTCTGGTCGTACAATCGGGAAGTCCTTATTACGCAACCAAAGCTTTTTACTGTATTCAGAAAACCCTCCAGTCCGCAGGTTTTGAAAATGTGGTACCAATGCACAATCAAGTACTCACAATGGGTGAATGGGGATGGATGCTTACATCTAAAAAACTTTCAACAGATCAAATAAAAGACGTTCTTCAAAAAGATAAATTAGAAGAAATTGACACAAGATGGCTAACGCAGGATGGTATGAAACAAATTACTTCATTTGGCAGAAACTTAGTTGACATAGATTCTGCTAACTTAGAAGTGAACAAAGTTCATAACCCTGTTTTGGCAGAATATTACAACAAAGGCAACTGGGATCTCTACTAATAAAATCTCTTCAAAAATTTTCATAAGTCTGTGTAAACAATACGCTTAAACAAGTTGTTGAGCAAAAAAGCAGATAATTAAAATTTAAGGAGGTGATTTTCATTCTTTAGAAAAAGGTGATGATAGTTATAATAAATCAAGGTAAAATTATATAAAAATTAATTTTCGTGTAAAAACAACGATTAATTGACTAGCTATTAGCATTGAAATTCAGCATGTTGCCACATTTGTAAATGAATAAAAATGATATTTTTGTTTATTTAGAATGAGTCAAAATATCAAATGAGTGAGGAAAATTATTGTAAGATTTTCTTTCCGAGTATAATTTTGACAACAAAGAGTTAAGAAAGATTCAATTTAACACTAAACACTAAACAATTAAGTTGGTATGAGTTGGCTAACTAGATCACTGAGCAGTTCAGTAGGGAAAAAGCTTTTAATGGCTCTTTCTGGATTGTTCTTCATCCTGTTCCTTACAGGACACGTTATCGGTAACACGCAATTATTCAAATTAGATGATGGCGAGGCATTCAATAAATATGCTTTGTTCATGACTACGAATCCTGCGATTAAGATTTTGTCTTATTTGACATATTTCTCAATCATCTTGCATGTTGCTTATTCATTATTGTTGACAAGACAAAACAAGAAAGCAAGAGGTAACGTACGTTACGCTGTGACAAACAAGTCTCACAAAACTTGGTCATCGGCAAACATGGCTCTTCTTGGATCATTGATTTTGTTTTTCTTGATCACGCACTTAGCAATGTATTGGGCAAAAATGCACGGCTTCTGGGGCCAAATGCCAATGGTAGAGTACGACGGTGTAGAATATAAAGATCTCTATGCTTTAGTAGTAGAATCTTATAAAAGTTTACCAATGGTTCTTTTCTATGAAGTTTCTATGCTTTTAGTTGGTTTCCACTTATGGCATGCTTTTGCTTCAGCATTCCAAACTTTAGGTTTGAACCACAAGAAATATACTCCATTCATCCAAGCTTTGGGTAAAGGGTATACAGTAGTAGTTTGCGGATTGTTCGCAGCTATGCCTCTATTCATTTATTTCGTTGTAAACGCTTAGTGCAAAGAAAAACATTACGATGACTTTAAATTCTAATATTCCTCAAGGACCGTTAGCAGAAAAGTGGACGAAACACAAGTTTGATAGCAAGCTTGTAAACCCGGCTAACAAAAGAAAATTTGACATCATTGTAGTAGGTACTGGTTTGGCTGGTGCTTCAGCGGCTGCTTCTTTGGCAGAGCTAGGCTACAATGTTAAAAACTTCTGTTTCCAAGATTCACCTCGTCGTGCGCACTCTATTGCAGCACAAGGTGGTATCAACGCAGCAAAGAATTACCAAAATGACGGTGACTCTGTGTTCCGTCTTTTCTATGATACAATTAAAGGTGGTGACTACAGATCAAGAGAAGCAAACGTTTATCGTTTGGCAGAAGTATCTGTAGATATCATTGACCAATGTGTTGCTCAAGGTGTACCATTCGCTCGTGATTACGGTGGGCTATTGGCTAACCGTTCATTTGGTGGTGCTCAAGTATCACGTACGTTCTACGCACGTGGTCAAACGGGACAACAATTGCTTTTGGGTGCTTATTCTGCACTTTCAAGACAAGTGAACAAAGGTAAAGTTAAGCTTTACACACGTACTGAGATGCTAGACGTTGTAACTATCGACGGACATGCAAAAGGTATCGTGACTCGTGACCTTGTTACTGGTAAAATCGAATCGCACGCAGGACATGCTGTTCTTCTTTGTACTGGTGGATACGGCAACGTATTCTTCCTTTCTACTAACGCTATGGGATCTAACGGTTCTGCAGCTTGGAGAGCGTACAAGAAAGGTGCGATGTTCGCTAACCCTTGTTTCACACAAATTCACCCTACTTGTATTCCTGTATCAGGAGATCACCAATCGAAATTGACTTTGATGTCAGAGTCACTTCGTAACGATGGTCGTGTATGGGTTCCAAAAGAGCAGTCTAAGGCAAAAGGACTTTCAGCAAAAGATGCTGTAAACCTTCCTGAGTCTGAAAGAGACTACTACTTGGAAAGAAGATACCCTTCATTCGGTAACTTGGTACCTCGTGACGTTGCATCTCGTAACGCAAAGTACGCTTGTGACGAAGGACGTGGTGTGGGTAACACTGGTTTGGCTGTATTCTTGGATTTCGCTGATGCAATCAAGCGTGACGGTCGTGATGTTATCGAGCAAAAGTACGGTAACTTGTTCGACATGTACATGCAGATCACTGGTGACAATCCTTATGAAATGCCAATGATGATCTATCCTGCAGTTCACTACACAATGGGTGGTCTTTGGGTAGATTACAACTTGATGACAACTGTTCCTGGTCTTTATGCTTTAGGAGAGGCTAACTTCTCAGATCATGGTGCTAACCGTTTGGGAGCATCTGCATTGATGCAAGGTTTGGCTGATGGTTATTTTGTAGCTCCTTACACAATTGGTAACTACATCGCTTCTTTACCTCTAGGTGAGAAAGTAGATGTAAACCATCCTGAGTTCAAAAAAGCTGAAGCTGACGTAAAAGCGCGTATCGAGACATTGATGAACATCGGCGGTAACCAAACGCCAGATGACTTACACAAGAAATTGGGTAAAATCATGTGGGATTACTGTGGTATGTCTCGTAACGCTGAAGGCTTGAAAAAAGCAAAAGGCATGATTCAAGAACTTCGTAAAGAATTCTGGTCAGACTTGAAAATGATCGGTATCAACGAAGAGTTGAACATTACATTGGAAAAAGCACTTCGTGTTGCTGACTTCATGGAATTGGGTGAGCTTATGGTAGATGATGCACTTATGAGAGAAGAATCTTGTGGTGGTCACTTCCGTGAAGAATCTCAAACTGAAGAAGGTGAAGCTAAGCGTATGGATGATGAGTATTCATTCGTAGGAGCTTGGGAATACAAAGGTGATGACCAACAAGCAGTACTTAACAAAGAAGTGCTTGAATTTGAAAATGTTAAATTGACTCAGAGAAGTTATAAATAAGATAGTTATGTCAGGAAATATGAAATTAACTTTGAAAATTTGGCGTCAAGCGAACGCTAATGTCAAAGGAGAATTCAAAACATACGAGTTGTCTGATATCTCTCCAGACATGTCATTCCTTGAGATGTTGGACGTTTTGAACGAAGATGTTCTTCGTAAGGGTGAAGACCCTGTACACTTTGACCATGACTGCCGTGAAGGTATCTGTGGTATGTGTTCTCTTTACATCAACGGTCGTCCTCACGGACCAAAGCATGGTATCACAACTTGTCAGTTGCACATGCGTTCGTTCAAAGATGGCGATACTATCGTAATCGAGCCTTGGAGAGCTGCAGCTTTCCCTGTAATGAAAGACTTGATGGTAGATAGAACTGCTTTTGAAAGAATCATGCAAGCAGGTGGATACGTATCAGTAAACACTGGTGGTATTCCTGATGCAAACGCACTTCCAATTGCTAAAGAAATTGCTGATGAGGCAATGGATGCAGCTCAGTGTATTGGTTGTGGAGCTTGTGTAGCAGCTTGTAAGAATGCTTCTGCAATGCTGTTCATGTCTGCAAAAGTATCTCAGTTGGCATTATTACCTCAAGGTCATGCAGAAAGAAAGGCACGTGTTGAAGCGATGCTTTCTCAACATGACGAAGAAGGTTTCGGTGCTTGTACTAACACAGGTGCTTGTGAGGCTGAATGTCCGAAAGAGATTTCTATCACTCACATCGCTCGTCTGAATCGCGAGTACTTGGGTGCTTCAGCTAGCTCAAACAACGCTTAATTGAAGAAAGTTTAGCTCAATATATAAAGCCCGTCTCAGCAATGAGATGGGCTTTTTTGTTTTTTAGGTCTAATAATGAAATAATATTCTTTATAAAAAGACAAGAGTTCTGATTTGAGGTTAGTGGTTCAATGGTTTCTATTTTGTACTTGATGAGCTAAACTCTACCTTTATTAGGCATTATAGTATGAAACTTTTTAATATATGACCGACTTAACAAACAAAGGTAGATTTACACTCGCTAAAAATATTTTTACAGCCTTTTTCCCAAATTGGACTATCGCACTTCTCGCTCTCGCTTTAGGGTTAAGGTTCGTCAATATACATCCAAACTATATAGTCTTATCAGATTTCATTATTTCTGTACTCCTTTTTGTATGGAGTATGGGGCTAGTCACAATTCCAATTCATGAATTAGGCCATTTATTGATGGCAAAGCTAGTGAAAGGCAAACCACTTAGAATACAATTAGGAAGAGGACAAACACTTTTTAAGGGACAAATACTAGGGGTAAAAGTTTCTTTGAAACATAAAATAGACTCAGGTTTGGCGTTTGCTTCTTTCTCAAATATTTCTCATTTACGCTTACGTCTTGCAGTGTATATTTTAGGAGGAGTTTTTTTTAACCTCGCCCTTGCAGGATGTATTTATTACTTTAAAGGATTTGATTGGGATCGTCTCATTGGAAAGGAGGGAATTGATTTACTCATGATTTTAATGACAGCGAATGCACTAAGAGGAGCAATGAACCTTATTCCTTTTACTACTTATGCTATGGACTCGGTTCACGGTTCTGATGGGTATCAATTACTGAGTTTACCTTTCCGCAAAAAAGAAGACCTTGAAATCTATAATTATAGTGATAAGTTGCTGGATGCAGCTGAATTTGCAGAAGAAGGTAAATATGACCAAGCTTTAAGCATATATTTAGAATACCTTGAACGCTTTCCAAATGAAAACCTCTTGAAATACGGTATCAGTCACTTTTATCTTAAGTTGGGAGAGTTAGATAAAAGCTTAGAATTATTACTAGAGTTAGAGGAATTACTTAAAACAGATAAGAAAGTAAAAAGAGCAGAAGCGATATTGTATAATGCTTTAGCTTGGACTTATTTACTAAAAAATGAGTTGGAGAAAGCAGAAGAATATTCTAAAAAAGCCATACTTATTGCACCAAAGTCCGACGCCATTCGTGGAACAAGAGCTGCAGTTCTTGTTGAATTAGAAAGAATAGAGGGGAAACATATTCTTCAAGATCTGATTGATTTGAAGTATGTGAATGATGCTATGTTAATCAATGCGACTTATCTAGCTTATGCATTCTATCTACAAGAGAAGCCTGAAAAAATGAATAAATACCTTGAATATGTAGGTGAGCATCAGCAACATTTCCATTTAGATGGTCGAATGTTGTATGAAAGAATATTAGAGCGAATCGGAGAAAAAGAAAAGTTGACTGTTTAATAATTTCCAGTCTGTTGGGCTAAAAGTCTAAGTTTAGTGATGAGAGTTAATCTGGAGAGTTTAGACTAATTAATCAAGTATCTTGGGTAATCATCGCTTTAAAATAACTAATGAAAGTAATAGATCAAGCAATTGTAGTAGAGCAAGAGTTTAATTGCTCAAAAGAAAAGCTTTGGAAAACAATCACAGACTTAACACAGATGAGACAATGGTTTTTTCCAAACATTCCAGCATTTGAAGCAAAGAAAGGTTTTCAAACGCAATTTACTGTACAGGCTGAAACGAGAAGTTTTATACACTTGTGGGAGATTTTGGAAGTGATAACCGAACAAAAAATCGTTTACAATTGGAAATATGAAGAGTATCAAGGATCTGCAACAGTTTGTTTTGATTTGATTGAGAAAGAAAATCAAAGCATTTTAAGATTAACAAATACAGTTCTTGAAGATTTTGATGATCGCATTCCAGAATTCAGAAGAGAAAGCTGCTTAGAGGGTTGGAAATATTTTATACAACAAAGCCTCCCCTCTTTTTTAGATCAATAGCACATTTCTTTTACCTTTGAGACAGACTAAATATTAAAACCTTCACAATGGAACAATTAAACTTTGACTTGCTAAAACAAATCTCTGAGACTCCAGGAGCTCCAGGTTATGAAAAACCAATCAGAGATTTTATGATATCTCAAGTAAAAGATTTGTGTGATGAATGGTATACAGATAATATCGGTAACCTAATCACTGTAAAAAGAGGTAGTAATAACCCAGAAAACAAAAAAGTGATGCTTGCCGCTCATATCGATGAGATTGGTTTCATGGTAAAGCATATTGATGATAAAGGTTATATCCGTTTTCATACACTAGGTGGATTTGACCCAAAAACATTGACATCTCTTCGTGTAATTGTACACGGCAAAAAAGACTTAGTTGGAGTGATGGGCTCAAAACCTATTCACTCTATGAGCCCAGAAGAACGTAATAAGGTCATGAAATCGGAAGAGTACTATATTGACCTTGGCCTTCCAAAAGAAGAAGTAGAAAAATACGTTTCTGTAGGAAATCCAATCACGCGTAAGCAAGAAATGATTGAGGTTGGAAACTGTATCAATGGTAAATCATTAGACAACCGTATTTGTGTTTATGCATTATTAGAGGTTTTAAAGGACTTGAAAGGAAAAGAAATTCCTTATGACTTGTATGCAACTTTTACAGTTCAAGAAGAAGTTGGTTTGAGAGGCGCTCATGTGGCTGCCCATCACATCAATCCAGACTTCGGAATCGCAATTGATGTCACTGTTGGTAATGACGTTCCTAACATTGCACCTCAAGATCAAGTAAGTGCCTTAGGTGAAGGATGCGCTATCAAGATTTTTGATGCTGGAACGATCTGCGACTACCGTATGGTTGAGTTCTTAAAACAAACAGCGGAGAAACACGACATTCAAAATCAGCACGAAATTTTAACTGCGGGAGGTACTGATACAGCAGGAATTCAGCGTATGAGTGAAGAAGGAGCGATTGCTGGAGCGATTTCTATTCCATTAAGATATTTACATCAAACCACAGAAATGGCACATGCCAATGATGTAATTACAATGGTTAATCTTTTAGTAAAATCACTAGAAGATATTGACAAATTTGATTGGAGCCATTAATCTCTAAATGATGCTAATATGATAGTTCTTAGTCATATTAGCATCTTTCTATTTTTTGAACACTTTCCCATTTGATCTCTTCGAATATTTCTATTTTTTACTTTCTCCTAATTTGTTTCTAGTCTGAGATAAAGTTAATTTTTGGCAAGTTGACCCATTACGAAAAAATAATCCTACTTGCCCGATAAACTTACAGTTTCATGATGAAACAAATTACCTTTCTAATAAGCAGTCTTATCAGTATAACTTTGATCTGTGCTTTGGATAGCCGCATCAAAGTTTCTCATAATGACAAAACGATATTTATTCCTCCCCTTGCTAAATTCTTTGACCCTTTTCATGGTTTTTGGCAAAATGCAGAACCAATTCAACAAGTGCCAAGCCTCCCAGAACAAATTGAAGGTATTCAAGATCAAGTAGAAGTAAGTTTTGATACTCTCATGATTCCACATGTTTATGCTAAGAATAACCATGACTTGTATTTCCTTCAAGGTTATCTGACTGCAAAAGATCGACTTTGGCAAATGGAAATTCTGACAGCAATTGCTGCTGGAAGGCTTTCAGAAATTATAGGAAAAAAAGGCTTAGAAAATGATATTGAGCACCGACGTAAAGCCCTTAAAAAAGCAGCAGTGACTTTCATAGACGAGGCAGACAAAACACCTGGTATGTCAGAAATATTCTCAGCATATACAGAAGGTGTCAATGCCTATATCAATTCTCTTTCTTATAAAGATTACCCAATAGAATACAAGCTTTTAAACTACCAACCCGAAGAATGGTCTGCATTGAAATGTGGTTTACTAATCAAATCTGTAGCCAATGAACTGAGCGGATTTAATTCTGATATAGAATTCACAAATGCTCTTTTTCTTTTTGGGAAAGAAACATTCAATCAGATGTATCCCGAATTGATAGAGGAATACCATGAACCTATCGTTTCGGCATACCAATCTTTTACACCTTTGGAGGTTGGCAAACCACACCCTTCAGGATTTATTTCTTCAACAGTAAATAAAACGTTTGCTTATGAACCCCACCCAGACAATGGCAGTAATAACTGGGCAGTGAGTGGGGCAAAAACCAGAAGTGGAAACCCAATCTTGAGTAATGACCCTCATTTGACACTTATGCTCCCATCTGTTTGGTATGCCATTCATCTTCAATCTGATGATATGAATGTACAAGGAGCTACAATTCCAGGATTTCCTTGTATTGGTGTTGGTTTCAATGAAGATATCGCATGGGGTGTCACCAATGCCCGTAGAGATGTCATGGATTGGTACTCTGTCAAGTTCAAAGACAATAAAAAAGATGAATACTTACTGGATGGTAAATGGATGCCTGTTCAAAAAGAGGTTGAGAAAATATTTATCAGAGACCAAGGAGTTTATACAGACACTGTCCTATACACACAATGGGGACCTGTAGTTTATAGTGATCAGTTTGAAGGTGAAAACCATTACTATGCCTTAAAATGGGTTGCTCATGAACCTTCTACAGAGCTAGAAGCATTCTACAAAGTCAATAAAGCTAGAAACAAAGCAGAGTTTGAAGAAGCTGTACAAAAATACAGTTGCCCTGCTCAAAATTTTGTTTTTGCGAGCAATCAAGGAGATATCGGTATTCGAGTACAAGGCCGCTTTCCATTGAAATGGAAAGAGCAAGGAAAGTTCATTATGGATGGAAGCTTAAAAGAAATGGAGTGGAATGGTTACATACCAACACAACACAATGTAGAAGTGTTCAATCCTGAAAAAGGTTATGTTAGCTCGGCTAATCAGTATCCTGTACCTGCAGATTATCCATACTATGTTTTCGATCCTAAGTATGAATATTATCGAAATCGACGTATTAATTCCCTATTGGAAAGCATGAATGATATCACGGTTGAAGATATGGAAGAAATGCTCAATGATAACTACAATATGATTGCGGCAGAGAATCTTTGTTTTCTTCTTGATGAAGTAAGAATGCTAGAAATGAGTAAAGAAGAAAGCGCGGCCTTCGAGCTTCTTTCTGCTTGGGATTATAATTATCATCAAGACTTACTGGCTCCTGTCTACTTTGAACAATGGTCGCATGATCTTTCTGAAATTCTTTGGGATGAATTAGTTGAAACAAATCTCCCAACTCGACTTCCGACAGATATTGTCACATTTAATCTCTTAAGAAACAACCCTGAATTTGAACTGATTGATGTAAAAACTACAACAGAAAAAGAAACTGTAAATCAATTGATCTTAAAGTCTTTTCAATCTTCTGTCAAAAAGGTAAAAGAATGGAAAGAACAAAAAGATCATAAAGATTGGGCTGATTTCAGAAATACCGATTTACAACATCTTTTCAACCTAAACCCATTCAATATCCCTATCAAAAATGGAGGAAATCATCATATCGTAAATGCCACAACTAATGAGCACGGTCCTTCATGGAGAATGGTCGTTGAATTGACCAAAGACGGTCCACATGCAAAAATGGTTTATCCAGGGGGGCAGTCAGGAAATCCAGGCAGTCCATATTATTCAAGTATGGTCAAAAACTGGGAAGACTGCGAATTATACGAAATGAAATTACTCCCTAAAGGTTCTAAGGATGCATTTGTAGCTAACACCAATATCATTCAACCCAAAAAATAGTATGAAATTCTTTTTAACTCGTATTGCTCCGATCAGTCTGTTGGCCTTCATTGCTCAGATGATATTCCCTTGGTGGGGCGTAATTGCAGTTTGCAGTTTTATCTATACCCTATTTATGCCACCACACAGCGGATGGCAAGCTTTCTTCATGGGCTTTTTTGCATTATTATTATTGTGGGGTAGTGCAGCAAGTGTCATAGATATTCAGAATGAAGGAATATTAAGCAAGCGCATCGCCATGATATTACAATTACCAAGATCAGTTTATCTAGTAGCACTCACAGCCTTTTTAGGAGGGCTCATTGCAGGCTTAAGTTCACTATCTGGTTTTCATTTTAGAAGGATGTTATCGATCTGATAAGAAGTCTGAATGTATATTTTTAAGAGTATAAGTGTCGGTAAAGTTTTCCTTTTCACTTGGCATCACATTATTTGGATAAACCTATGGATGACAAGTGTTGCATTATTCTACAAATACTGTGATTTAGATTGGCTTACTTTACCTTGGCTTCCACTTTCTGTGATTGGTACTGCTGTTGCATTTTATGTAGGTTTTAAGAATAACAATGCTTATGATAGAATGTGGGAGGCTCGGAAAATATGGGGAGGAATAGTAAACTCTAGCAGAGCTTGGGGAAGTTCGATTAAGGGTTTTGTAACAGATCGAACAGCAGAAGAGTTATATACGGATTCTGAACTTCACTCTTTTCGTCAGAAAATGATTTCCAGACATATTGCTTGGTTGTATGCTTTAAGAAGTCAACTTTTAGTAATAGCACCATGGGAACATGCCAACCAAAGAGGGATGATAGGAGTAGCAGGAAAACGGTATCGGAAGATGTTTGGAGTAGGTTTGGTTGAAGATGAAGTAACAAAAATAGAACTGGAACACTTTCTTCCTTCTGAAGAATATGAACGTCTAATTCATTGTCAGAATACAGCCACACAAATTATAGATCAACAATCTGAAGATTTAAAAATTCTCAGAGAAAAAGGATTGATTGATGATTTTAGACATATGCAACTACAATCTATTCTAGGAGATTTCTATACACATCAAGGAAAGTGCAAACGAATTAAGAAGTTTCCATTGCCTAGACAATATGGAAATATGAGTTCTACATTAGTTACTATTTTCATTTTCTTACTCCCTTTTGGGATGATTACCGAGTTTATGAAACTCGGAGAATGGGCAATGTGGCTTTCTGTCCCGATTACGTCTATAGTCGCTTGGGTATATGTTATGATGGAAATTACAGGTGATTATTCAGAAAACCCCTTCCAGGGAATGGCCAATGATATTCCTATGCTCTCAATGTGCAGAAGTATAGAAATAGACTTAAGAGAAATGCTAGGAGAGAAAGAGCTACCTCCAGCTATTCAAGCTAAAAACGGCATATTGATGTAGGTACTAAGCATTGTTATCATGATACAACTTTACACTATCTTTTCCCGTTAAATAACGAACATAATCTTTAGTAATTGATACCCAAGTATTCACTACATGAAACTTGAACGATCAAAATTATTTCAACTAAAACCGAAAAGATGGTAGATAAAGAAAAACTATACGAAACGCTTGGAGAACTTCTTTATGTGGTCGCAATGGCAGATGGTGTAATTCAGAAAGAAGAAAAAGAAGCTTTAAATAAATTATTTGAAAATCATACATGGGCTTCTGAAATCATTTGGTCTTTTGAATATGAAGAGGCTAAACATTCATCAGTCGAAGAAGTTTACAACAAAGTCATAAATGTATGCCATGCTCATGGTCCTGCTGCAGAATACACAGAGTTTGTCTCTGCCATGAAAATAATTGCTGATGCTGCAGATGGAATTGACGAAAATGAACAGAAAGTGATTCGTTCGTTTTCAACAGATCTGATTGAGCGCTTCCAACGAGACTTAGATCGTTTCAACTAAAAATATTATGGGGTTTTCCATTCGGAAAATCCCTTTTTTATTATCATTTGTTCGGAGAGCCTTTTTTATCTTCTTCCATTTCTTTCCTACCTTTGTCACTCATGACACTGAATACCTACCATATCGCTGGGATCATTGCGTAATAGCTGACAGCTTTCAACCCTTGAAACTGTACGGCACCCTCTTCGCATTATGCTTTTGAGTATTTACTCACTCAACAAGCACTCTTTTTTATATCCAAGATTTACAGCAAAAAATAATCAAAAATGTATACTTTAACTCAATTGGGTTGGAACAATCATTTTCAAAAGGAATGGGACGCTTTGTCATTGACTGATTTTATTCCTGCGAGAATTATTACAGAAAATAAGACACAATACAAGCTTATTTCTGAAACTGGAATATTTGAAGCGAACCTTATGGGGAAATTACTATATGGTTCTGAAGCTGAAGATTTACCCAAAGTAGGCGACTGGGTAGCATTTCAAGCTATGGACGATCAAAACGGTTTTATTTTCGAAACTCTTCCTCGTCAGAATTCATTAGCTCGGAAAAAAGCAGGACAAGAACAATCTGCTCAAATTATAGCCTCAAATATCGATAAAGCATTCTTAGTACAATCTCTTGATCATAATTTCAATATCAGAAGGCTCGAACGCTACTTGGTTCAAGTGTATGAATTCGATATTCAACCAATCATCATTCTCAACAAATCAGATTTATGTGATGATTTAGTAGAGAAAATAATGGAAATTGAAGCTATTGCTCCTTCAGTAAAAATCTATCCTTGTTCTGTGCATGATGAAACAGGTATGGAGGATATCAAAACTGAAGTAAAAGAAGGCGAAAGCATTATTTTCTTAGGTTCTTCTGGGGTTGGAAAATCATCGATTATTAATTACATGATGGGAGAAACCCATTTCAAAACTTCTGAAATCAGTGATGCCGTCAACAAAGGGAAGCATACAACCACGCACAGGGAATTGATTGTTTTACCCGAAGGAGGGATTTTGATTGATAATCCTGGAACAAGGGAGTTTGGACTGACCGATGTCAAGAAAGGTTTGGAAATGACTTTTGAAGAAATTCAAGTTTTGGCAGAAGGCTGCCGATTCAAAGGATGTACTCATCAGCACGAACCAGATTGTAAAGTGCAAGAAGCTTTAGCCGAAGGTACACTCTCAGAAGACCGCTTTCAAAGTTATTTGAAACTTCAGCGTGAAAGTGCAAACTATCAAATGAGTAATTATGAGCGACGCAAGAAGGACAAGAGCCTGGGCAAGATGTATAAATCGATTCAAAACGGTTCTAGAAAATTAAAGAATAAATAGGGTGAATTATACAATCAGAAAAGCTCAGCTTGAAAGAGATTTAGGTGTTACCAGAATATTCTTCGAAAAAGAAGTTTAATGATCAGAAAAGCTATCTCAGTAATGGGGTAGCTTTTCTCATTCCTAACACTGAAAATGTTTATAGAAAGCCATTTTTAACAGCATAAAACATTTTAAAGGAAAAATTATTCATTTTCGGGATTTAATTCTCACCTATTCTTCTCAAATTCATTGGCAATTTTGAAAGAAGGGCTTAATTTTGCGCACATACTGCTAGACCTGATGAACAAAGGATTCAGGTCTTTTTCTTTTTTCAAAAAAATAAAACCTTTAGACAGATGTTGAATCAGCTGACTGCGATCTCTCCCGTTGATGGACGTTACGGAAGTAAAACTGCGGCATTGAGTGCTTATTACTCTGAATTTGCCTTGATCAAGTATAGAGTTTGGGTAGAAATTGAATATTTCATCGCACTATGCGAACAACCAATCCCTCAATTAGAAGGTTTTGACAAGTCACTTTTCCCGAAATTGCGTGAAATCTATGAGTATTTCTCAGAAGAAGATGCGCAAAAAGTAAAAGATTTTGAGAAAGTAACAAACCACGATGTTAAATCTGTAGAGTACTTTATCAAAGAAGAATTTGACAAATTGGGTATCCAAGAGCACAAAGAGTTTATCCACTTCGGATTGACTTCTCAAGATATCAACAACACCTCAATTCCTCTTTCAATGAAAATGGCGAATGAGAAAGTTGTTTTCCCTATGTTGAAAGAGACAATTGCTAAGATTAAAGAATTGGCAGAAGAGTGGTCAGCAATCCCGATGCTAGCTCTTACTCACGGACAGCCTGCTTCTCCTACTCGTTTGGGTAAAGAATTGATGGTATTTGTTTACCGTTTGGAAGAGCAAATGAAGCAATTGGAAGCGGTTCCTTATTCTGCAAAGTTTGGCGGTGCTACAGGTAATTTCAATGCTCATAAAGTAGCATATCCTTCTACTGACTGGATTGCTTTCGGTAATAAATTTGTTGGCGAATACCTTGGTTTGAAGCGTTCGCAGTTCACTACTCAAATTGAGAACTACGATAACCTTGCGGCTATGTTTGATGCTTACAAACGTATCGATACAATCTTGGTAGATATGTCTAGAGATATCTGGCAATATGTTTCTATGAAGTACTTCAAGCAAAAGATCAACAAAAATGAAGTTGGTTCTTCAGCTATGCCTCATAAGGTAAACCCAATCGACTTCGAAAATGCAGAAGGAAACTTGGGTATTGCAAATGCAATCTTTGAGCACTTGGCTGCCAAATTGCCTATTTCTCGTTTGCAAAGAGACTTGACTGATTCAACGGTATTGAGAAACATTGGCGTACCAATGGGACACGTAGTAATTGCACTTCAATCGTTGTTGAAAGGTTTGAACAAATTGGAGATCAACGAAGCTCAATTCCGTCAAGACTTAGAAGACAACTGGGCTGTAACTGCCGAGGCTATCCAAACGATCTTGCGTAGAGAAGGTTATCCAAAACCATATGAGGCATTGAAAGAATTGACTCGTACAAACGATGTGATCAATGAGCAAGCAATTCACAATTTCATCCAGACATTGAATGTAAACGATGAAATCAAAGCTGAATTGATGCAAATTACGCCTTATAACTACACAGGAATGTAATTCATCTTGCTATTAAAATATAAAAGAGTCATCCCGAATTTATTTTCAGGATGACTCTTTTCTGTTCATTAGGAATACTATGACTTCAATTTTCTCTCTATTCCTATTTTTTTCCTTCTGCTTCCAACTCTTGTACTGTTGGGATATTACTGAAAACATCGTCAATTACCCAAGAAGCAGGGCGCTGTCTCGGAGGGAACTCTTTAAAGGTCTCCAAGAACTTCGCTACGTTTTGTTGAGAAGGAACAAACATAAACATATGATCTGCCCACCATTTATCATAACCAATTGATTCTTCCATTGCTCTTTCAAATGGATCACGTCTTAAATTAATCACCAATGGAGCTCTCAATGTAGTCAGTGGTTTTCTCCATACATCTAGTCCATGTACTTCTTGAAGTGAGAACATAATTTTCCAATCATCTGTACGAACTGCTGACAGTGATCCTCCATCTGTAAAGTAGAAGAATTCATGACGAGGGCCACTTACTTCTTTTCCTTCAAAATAGGGTAAGAAATTATAGCCATCAAGATGAACTTTGAAGTGTGAATCTCCTGCTTGATGTCCTTCTTTCAACTTTTCTTTGATATCAGCATCACCTGCAGCAGCCATAAGTGTAGGCACCCAATCTTCCAAAGAAATGATTTCGTTTGAAACTTGTCCACCTTTGATTTTGGCAGGCCACTTCACCATCATAGGTGCTCTGAAACCACCTTCCCAAGTTGTGTTTTTCTCTCCTTTAAAAGGAATTGTTCCTCCATCAGGCCATGTACAAACTTCTGCGCCATTATCAGTTGCATAGATCACTATGGTATTTTCTTCGATTCCAAGCTCTTCCAATTGTTTCAGAAGTTGCCCGACATGACCATCATGTTCTACCATTCCATCGGCATAAACTCCCTGTCCTGTCACCCCTTCCGATTCAGGTTTTAGGTGTGTCCAAACGTGCATACGAGAGGTATTAACCCACGTGAAGAATGGTTTATCTTCTTTTACAGCCTTTTCAATAAAGTTTTGAGCATAACTCATTACTTCATCGTCAATGGTCTCCATTCTCTTTTTCGTTAATGGTCCTGTATCTTTTACTGGACCGTCGGCTGTTGCATGAATGACACCACGAGGACCAAACTGTTCTCTGAAACCTGGATCATTCGGATAGTCGGGATTTTCGGGCTCTTCCTCCGCATTCAGGTGATAAAGGTTTCCGTAGAACTCATCAAAACCATGGTTTGTAGGCAAGAATTCATCTTTATCTCCCAAATGATTTTTGCCAAATTGTCCTGTAGTATATCCTAGAGGCTTCAGCAATTCTGCCAATGTTGGGTCTTCATTTCTCAATCCCAAATCAGCTCCCGGCATTCCTACTTTAGTAAGCCCTGTTCTGATTGGACTTTGTCCTGTAATAAATGCCGAACGACCAGCTGTAGATGATTGCTGTGCATAAGCATCTGTGAAACGAATACCATCTGCCGCTATGCGATCAATGTTAGGTGTTTTGTAGCCCATCATTCCATCGTTGTAGGCACTGATGTTGAACCAACCGACATCATCTCCCATGATGACAAGAATGTTAGGTTTCTGATTTTTGTTTGCTTCAGGCTTTCCTCCATCTTCTGCTTCTGAAGGTAAAGCTGCTCCGAGTAAAGCAGTTCCCAAGCCCAATCCTTTTAGTAAGTCTTTAGAATCCATGTTAATTATTGATTGATCTATTAGGTTAATTTATATCAGTCTAAGGGAAGACTGTAAAGTCTTTTTGTTTCTGACTTCTTTGCAAAGGTGAGGATTCTTAAATGGCTTTTATTTAAAACTTACGCCATAAAATTATATATTTCTGCCAAACATAAATGATGAGACTTTTTAGTGATCATATTGCTTTAAGCTAGACATGTATTTTCGAGGAGTCTGTTTGAAGTATTTTTTAAAACTTGATGAAAAATGGCTTGTACTCGAAAAACCAAGTGTAGTCGAAATATCCATTAAAGAATATGTTCCAGCCCTCATCATCTCCACAGACTTTTCCATCCGTACCTTCTGAAAATACTCGGATGCTCCTACTCCAAAAGTTTGCTTAAAAAGACGTTGAAATTTTCGTAAACTCATGTTTGCTCGTTCAGCTAAATCCGAAACTACAGGAGGTGTTTCTGTACTTTCATGAATCATTTGCTTGATTCTAAATAAAGCTTGAAGATCATCTGAATTAATGACTTGAAAGTTTTTTTCATTAATGATTCGCTTATAAAACATCTGAATATTCAAAGACATCATCTGTAAAGCCAATCCTTTGAGCATCATATCAGCCCATGCTTCTTTCCTACCTAACAAAGATAAAACTCGCTGACTCAAGTCTTCAAGTTCAATGGTCAGAGATTCAAAAATCAAGATAAACTCATTCTCATCTATAAAGTGAAGCCATTTTTCTAAAGACTGAGTTTTCTCCATATTATTGACGATTGACTTAGAAAGGTAAAAAGTAAGCCATTGAAATTTTCCTTTTTGCAAATCGCCATAAACATGCTTTCCCCCAGACCAAAAAACTACACCTGCAGGCATTTTAACTCCATTAAAATCATATAATCCTTCTTCATTTCCTTTCAAGAAAACATTGAACTTCACTTGATCAATTTTCTCCGTATTTGTCCTCACTATTTTGAGTTTCTTCTTTACTTCAATCGAGCTAATTACCACTGAAAGCTCTCTCTGTAAATAGATCTCATAGATTGTCCCTTTACCGTAATTGGTATCAAAACTAAGCTGTCCTAATTCTTGGTTATAAACCGCGCCTGTTACTTTTTCATATTGCTCAACCTGTTCAGACAATAAGCCATCAGGCAATTCAATTATTTCGATTTCTTCCATAATCAATAAGTACACCCGTATCAATACGGATAACATACATAGCAAATAAAAGCTCTTCGAAATGAACGTATATTCTGAAAATGAAAATGCCTTTCCATTGTATACAACGAAAAGGCACAATTCATAAACCGAAAAATATATATTTTATTTATTCTTCATCTTTTCTAATTCGCTCAAATGGAATTGATGAAAATATTCTTTAGAGTTCTGAAAACTATTACCTTGTTCAAAATTATATTTCATATGATTTAAATCTGAACTCACTCTAGCATTGGAGTTCGTATTTATAAAAGCTACATACCTTTGAGAATTTCTATAGGTATATTCACCAAGTGAGATTCCGTTTTCTTCATACTTCATTACACCATAAGAACTAAACTCTGTTATATTAGATTTCAACTCCGCAAATAATGGTTCTTTTTGAAGTAAATCACCCGATAATTCAAGGTTAAAGTTAGAGAAATCATCTTCAGGTGTTATTCCTGAAATCGTAAGATTAAACCTCTTAGTATGTTTATCTGTTATTGCCTCTCTCAAATTTGATGAAAGAGACAAAACACTATAATCATCTCCAATCACATTGAGATCAATGCCCCCAAAAGGCCCTGCATTCTTCAAAATATCCACACTTCCCTTCCATAAACTTCTTTCTGTTATTGGTTTGCCATAAGTGTAAGATATAGAGGAATAACTTGGCTCTTTTGTACTGTAAGAAGAAGAACCTAAGTTCGACTCATATACTGATGCATCAGCTAGATTATGAGGGATATACCATCTATATTCTTTATTTGTAAAATCACCATTGATAAAATGCTCTTCAAGGCTAAAGAAAAGATCTGTTGGATACATACCTGTATTCTCGTACATTAATGATACTACACCTGGACTATCAAATACCATATAATTATTTTTAGTTTCGAACTCAGACAAGTCAACAGTTATCAAATCATCTTTTTGAGCTTCCAAATAAATAGATATTCTTTCTGAAGAATACCTCAAACGACTGTATAAAACAAATCTCATTGTTTCTGGGAGTGGTTCTCCTGCGTAGGCATAAACATCAGCTTTATACCCATCATAAGTGTGTCTTTCATTTTCTACCCAATAACGATAATCGCTCTCTTCTAACTTTAGTTGACTGTATTCATAACTATCATCAAAAGGAACTTCTATTTGAGCTACTAATTCTTTAGTTGGATTTAATTCATCAGGGTCCCAGACATTAAATTTCCATATTATATCATTTTTTGTATCTAAATAATTCAACCTAAGAAATAAGTTTTCATTCTTATACTCTCCCCAATCATGTTTACTATGTTCTGATGTAACAAAAAGTATTCGATCCCCTTTATAATCTTCTGGTATATAGAGGTGCTGAACTGTATTATCTTTTAAACCAATCACCTCTGATAATTGCTCTCCGTTCTCATTTGTTAACCAATACCAATATGAAGTAGATGTGTACCCCTCACCGACCTCCAATGTAAAGGCTATATTATCAATCATAAGTTCAGACTCTACAACATAACTTTCACTTGCTGTTTTAAGTGTCGCTATAAGTTTTTGTACCCCATCGTCAAATTCTTTAGAGTCAAAACTGATCATAAATGGCGCTGTTGATGAGGTTCCAATTTCTTTGCCATCAATCGAATAGCTTACTTCAGTTACAGCTGATAAATTCTCTACTTTATCAAGATCACCTAATTGAATTTCTGTATTTCCTCTAGCGAAATCGGGAAGTACCAAAGACGGTAATTGCTCTAAAGTAGTGTCTATATTAGACTCTAAATCTTCTTCACAAGAAGTGAATAAAGGGAGCAATACAATAAGACTTAAAAATAGACGTATTTTCATTTCAAAAAATATTGTTTAATCAAAAACAAATTAATAAAAAAAAGCACTGAATATAACATTATTCAGTGCCTAAATTTTAGATATTAACTCTCTTACTATTCTTCAAGCATTTGCTTCAATATCATGAAATGAACTCTGTTCGGGCCTTCCAACTCTTTTGCTATGGCTTTATCTGCTCGTTCAACCGCTTGGTATGCCGCTACCCTCAACAGCCTGTCAACATAATTCACTTTGGATGCACTACCTCTTGACAAAGCTTCTTCAGGACTAAACGCTGATTTTTGTTTTTTGTCCTTATTCAAAGTTACACCTACGGTCATGTTTTTGAGGTTATGAATATATGCTTGCTGAAGGATCATTTCCATTTCTGTCAACTTTCCTTTTTTATCATTTAAACTCCAAACCAATTCGCCCAAATCAAGGACATACTCATCTGCAGTATATTCATTTCCATTAGCTTGCATACGTTGGTATATGTAGCCGCTCATCATCTCATCCAAGATATCTGTATTAAACTTATACCAATCTTTACGCTGATCGCCTAAACGTTTTTCTACCTCTGGATTGACCAACCATTCATTTGAAGTGATTTCTGTAAACAACCAAGTTAAGGCTTCTTGTTGCTTTTTCTTCGTTACAGGAGTTCTCAAGGCTTTTTCTTCACCTTCCACACCTAAGTAAGTATAAGCTCCGCCCAAATACGAAATATTGTGGTGTAAATATCTTTTATACTGTTTTATCAGTGCTTTATTGATTCGATCCAAATACTTATAATCATGCCCTTCTTCTACTGTCCAGTCAATGATATTTGACATGATATAACGAGTATTCTTCACGCCGTACGTTCCTGCTTTCACACCGTCATCGCCAAGAGCTTCAGCTTGAGACGCTGGGTCATCAGAGATGCCCATTGCAAATTGTGGTGTAAAACGATAACGAGGGTCATTCGCTTTTTCCAAAATCCATTGATTCAAAGTGTCATACTCATCTTCTGGTGTTTGAATACCTTCAATCAATTGATATCCCCATTTTAGTGCATACATATCGTAAACACCAATTTTAGGAGGAGTGAAAGACACGCCTTTATCGCCTGGTTGTGCAATATAATTGAAACGAGCGTAATCCATGATGGATGGTGTAGTACCATACTTCTGTGTAAATTCAGCATCTCTCAAAGATTCTACAGGATAAGCGTAAGATGCTCTCATGTTGTGCTGAAATCCAAGATTATGCCCTATCTCATGTGCTGCTGCATAACGGATTAGTCGCCCAAGTAATTCGTCTTCATATACTTTCGCCCTAGCCCTTTCGTCTACAGCCGAAGTTTGTACCAAATACCAATCGTGCAATTTCTGAATTACATTGTGAAACCAAATAACCTGACTACGAATCACTTCACCTGTACGGGGATCAACCCAACGAGGCCCTGCCGCATTGATTGTATTTGTAGTCACATATCTGAACACGTTGTGTTGCAAGTCATTCGGATTGAAGGTAGGATCATCTTTTGGAAAGTCTTTCGCGATAACCGCATTTTTGAAACCAATAGCTTCAAAAGCTACTTGCCAATCTTCAATACCTTGTTTTATATGTTTTGCCCAACGATCTGGAAAACCATTATCTACATAAAAAACAATTGGCTTTTGAGGTTCTACTAATTCACCTCTGAAATATTTTTCTCTGTCCTGTGGTTTAGGCTCCACTCTAAAACGACTAATATTCTTATAACTTCCAATGACATCACCATTGTCAGCTATCGTTTTTCCGCTTGTGCTAAAATAATTCAAACGGCGGTCATAACGACGAGCCATCATTGGTTCTGGCAAAAGTAAAATCGAACGATTAATCTTAGCTCTGAAAGGAGTCGTTTTCGTAGTGTAGTTAAAGAAATGTTGAACTTCAATGTTATTCTCAAAAACTAATACTTGATCAAGACCAGAACTTTTAGCATCTAGTTTACCTGGTTTCCCTTTGCTAGCAAATGGTGTAATTAATTCAATTTCTTTGGAGAAGAAATCTGTTACATCAATAACTGCAGAAGTTTTGTTTTCGTCAAAAGCTAAAATTGGGAAGGTCTGATAAACAGGTAGCAAACTTTGACGAGCTAATGCATTCTTGATATTGCTATCATCTTGCAGTTCATAATGATTTGGGTCTACCAACAGGTATACATTTTTTTCATTTCTTCTAAAACGACATAACAAGGGGTTACGACGCATCTCTCCAGCAAAGGCTTTTGATGGGTCACTGACTTCTGCTACTCTAGCTGCCATCAGCATTTCTTTATCCAAAAGCTGATCTGGAATCTCAAAGTATAATTTATCGTCTTTTTGATGTACTGTAAACATCCCTTTCTGAGAAGTGACATTTGCATCTATAATTTCTTGGTAAGTTTTGATTGATTGGGCTTTTGCAAAGCTCAATGAAAATAGGGAAAGCAAAAGCATCCCTAAAAATTGTTTGTTAGTTATCATTAATGAAGAATTAAGAGTATGAAGAAACTACTCAAAGGATAGGTAAAAGTTCAGAGTAACTCTTTTGAGAATTACTCTGAACATCATTAATAGGTAATTTATTTATTCGGTATATATTTAAATACTTGCTTTACAGTATTACCACCATTTTTTGTGATAAATCCAGTATCCTCACAAACCATCGTAACTGTTACGATAACTTCTTTCGTATTTAAATCATATGTACCTTCACCTGTAACTTTTACTACTATTTCTTCTACATTATCAGATTTAGTAATATCTCCTTGAGTCTGCATTGAATCATCATACCAGAAGTATTTAGCGCCATTTGGGTTATTTTCTTTTGATTTCCAATCAACCCCATCTTTAGCTTTATACATGATAAAGTCTTGCTCTGCTACAATTACTTTTCCAGATGCAGCTTCTTTTTCTAACTGTACAAAACGAATAAAACCATCTGTATCTGGCCCTACATTTTGATAGCTAACTAGATCGTCAAATAGTTTATTGACTCCAAAGATATTTCCTACATGGTTTTCGTAACGATAGTTATCTTCTGTATGACCCCAGCCTTCTCCTTTAAGAAAGATATGTCTGTAACTACCCCAAAGGTTGGCATCTGCCTCATTTACTTTCACATATGGATAGATTGTACGAGTACCAAAAGAACCATCTTCTTTTTGATAGTATTGCTTTACTTGATAAACATCATCATTATCTATATAAAGTACTCTTCCATCAGCATCTTTTTCACCTGTCATGAAATAACCATATAAGTTAGCTGAAGATAACCAAGCACCTGAAAAATCTACCTTAGGGTCAATGATATTTACATCAAACGTATTTTTCTCTGTAGATACCGCATAATCTGTCACTGTTGGCTCTGCCAATTTTACATTGATAAATTTATCAATATCAAGAATGCCTGTATTTTTAATAACAACTTTAAAAGTCGCATTAAGCTCTCCTGCTGTTAATATTACTCCATTTGATACTACTCCTTCTAAAGTATAATCTGTATCTAAAACAGCATCTCCTACAAAATCAAGTGCAATGACAACATCATTGGCTAGTGCTTCTGTAATACCTAATTCAACTGTAATCTCCTCTTCCAAATAAGCATTTGAAACTCTTGACGCTTCAATAAACTGAACTACTGGAGCATCGGCTGCAGGAGCTTCATTGTCAAGAATTGTAACTGCGCAACTATTTTTCTCTGCGACTAATTCATATTCGCTTGCAGTCGCTAATGTTATTATCAATTCTTTGTTCCCTTCAATCAATCCAACATTGATAGGATTCACAAAAATAACTGCTTCATTTGAACCACCTTCAAAAATAACTGTCTTTGGCTCAATTTCTTTAAAGTTAACGCCTTCTTCAGCTGTTCCGCTTAATGTAAATGGAACTTCCAAACCTGTGCTTGGTACTTGATCTACCATTACTTTCAATGCCAAAGCCGATGTAGCGTTTTCTGCGATTTCAGAAGTTGTAAGTTCAAAACTAACTTTTGGCAATACGATTTCATCATCTTCTTTACAGCCTACAAATACCAACGCAATAGCTAGTAAGCTCAAAAAGTATTGTGTTACTTTTCTCATTTTGTTTGTTGTTTCAGTTGTTACTCTATTAATATCCTTCGTTTTGTTCCATATTGACATTAGGCTCAATGGCATAATCAGGAATTGGTAAGATTTGCTTATAGTCTCCTGCAGATACTGTCTGATTTAGAGCTCCATTAAAATCAGTCCTCATCACTTCTCTCCCTGTTCGGATGATGTCATAATAGGCATGACCTTCCAATGCCAATTCTCGCCTTCTCTCCTTATAAATTTCTTCAATCAGTGCTTGCCCCGATAGTTTGATATCTTCTGCATCTGGATTTGCTCTCTTTCTTAGAATATTCAGATCACTACGTGCAGTGACATAATCTCCCATCATCACTGCAGCTTCTGCTCTGTTGAGGTAAACTTCACTCAAACGAATCCCTCTTACGAAGTTTTCAAACATATCTTTTGAATGAAATTTCAAGCAAATTGTGTCTTCACTTGTATTAAGGGCATAAAGTTCTTTGCGAATATCACCTTCGTTGAAAAGCTCGATTAGATCTTTAGTTACCGCAAATTCATTTCCTCCATCATTACTTTTCCCAATAAGCATAGACATTTCTTCAGCTTGGGTTCCATTCATATCTACAACCCAAAGATCTTCAGTTGATAATTGATATCTCTCCGTCCATGACAATAGGTAGTTTTGATGATTGGCTAAACTAAACTCTGAGCTAGAAATCAATTCACTGGAAACATCTACTACTGAATTCCAGTCTTCTTGATATAAATAAACTCTAGACAAAAATGCTTGAGCAGCCGCTTTATTCAGCCAGGACTTTGTATAAGTACCCGATCTGTTTATCGTCATCAACGTAATTGCTTCTTCCAAATCTTTGACTATTTGATCATAGGTTTGGTATAACCTTGCCCTTTTCGGTTGCTCAAAAACATCAGGTGTTTTTTCTAAGGTTACAATACCTAAATGCTGTGCATTTGCAGAAAAAGAATAAGGCTGAGCGTACAATTTACTTATCTCCAAATGAGCAATCGCACGTATCGTTAAAGCCTCTCCTAAGATTTGATTACGTTCAGCTTCACTTCCATCTTGTACTAAATGAATATAATTGATGATATTATTGACTCTATTCATCAAGTCATAGCCTGTTCGATAACTCAAAAACATTCGGTCGTCTTGGCTATCATCTTCAATATGGTCAAATTCGTAGGCTGCTCTCCATGCATTTTTTTGAGCAGAACTAATTCTTTTGCCATATTTGATTTCTCCCCCCTTCAGTGCAGGATACAAAATTGTATTTCGTCGGTAAAAGTAACTGTCCGCCAATAACTGATAAGCACTAGTCAGAGCCATAGTAGCTCCTTCCATATCTTCAAACACATCATCTTTAGGAATCGATGTTTCCGAACTTCTATTCAAAAAGCTATCACAAGATGTCAGTAGGGTACTAAATGTTAGAAGTATGAATACTAATTTATTTTTCATGACAATCATTAAATTAGAAGCTTGCTTTTAGACCAAATGTGAAAGAACGGGCTTCGGGAAAAGCATAACGGTATTCTTTTAAGCCATTACGACCTTCTTCCGACTTTTCTTTGTACCAATACCCCAAATTGACAACCTCTCCAGTCAGTTTCAAGGCTGACATTCCAATCTTACTACAGATTTTAGAAGGGAAATTATAACCTAAACTAATACTATGAAGCTTGATATGCGTTCTGTCGTACATAAACCTCGTACTATACTTTGAGTTATAAGTAGATAGCGTAGGTTTTGGTACATTAGTTATATCTCCTGGTTCCTGCCAACGGTCTAATTGATTCACAGATTGATTACGAACATTAATTTGCTTTCCATCTGAGTTGTCATAGACATATTCATAAGGTAAAATAAGCTCTCCACCTATTTCGTAAGTAAGCTTCACTCCTAGTTGAAAGTTTTTATAGAAAAATGTGTTCATCCATCCACCATAAGCATCAGGGTTGCTCTTCCCGATAACTTGGCGGTTCTCAATATCATTTGCAGTTTTTCCATCTTCTGAAATGCTTCCATCAGCTAAAATCCACTGAGGAGCTCCCGTCTGAGGGTTTACGCCATGATACACAGAACCTAAAAAGCTGGATACATCTTTCCCTACAAAAAGACCATTTGCATAGTAAGTAGACTCCGTAAAGTAATCTTTACTATTCGCTAGTTTTGTAATTTCGTTCTTATTGGTCGCAATATTGAAATTTGAATTCCAATGGAAACCATCCGCAATTTCAATATGATTTGCACCCAAGGTAAGTTCCACCCCTTGGTTAATCATGTCTGCAGTATTTACTGACACAGAGCTAAAACCAGCCTCAGGAATAGCTGCCATGCTTGAAATTGCATCTCTGATATAGTCATGATAATATTCTACAGTGACATTGAATTTTTTGAATCCCATATCAACAGCAAGATTTGACTTATACCTGTTTTCCCATCCTAAATCGGGATTTGGAGAAGTAGAAGGAGTTAAACCGATACTTCCGTTATAACCAGATGAATTATAAGAATACAAACCTTGTGAGGCATAACTACCAATTCTAGAGTTTCCTGTTTTACCATAAGAACCTCTTAATTTCAGCAAACTAAATGGTGAGTTTGCCATAAATGCTTCATTCGAAATAACCCAAGAAGCACCAAAAGATGTAAAAATATCGGCAGAGTAATCTCCACCAAACATACTTGAAGCATCTTGTCGAACACTTACAGCAAAGTTGTATCGGCTATCATATGTATAATCCAAACGACCAAAAGTACTGATACTACCCTCTGAATGTTGTGTACCAGAAACTGAGGTATTCTCATTTGGTCCCAAACCCGGAATAGTGACTTTTTCCGTAGCTAAATTACTTTCTTGTGCTCTCAGACCCGATAATTCTCTATTCTCAATCTGGAACCCAATTGAACTAGAAATAATGTGCTTGTCTGCAAACTTCTTATCATAACTCAATTGAGATACATTAATCCACTTTACATTATTCTCTCTATAATCTGTAATGTAACCTCCCCTACTATATCCTTTTCCATTTTCTTTAGAGGCAAAAGTGTAAGACTGCTTGTGATACACATCCATCCCTAGCATATTACTTACTGTCAGTCCATCAATAATATTATAACCAACCTTCAAGCTTCCATTTGTTAAATAGTTTTTATTCCACTGACTATTCTGATGTAAACCAGCTACAGGGTTCAATTGCCTATCAAAAGGGGCTGAATTATTGAATGAGCCATCTTCGTTGTAGGGAGAAAGAAAAGGGAAAAATGGATATGCTGAATATGGAACTACTTCTTTGTTCTGGTAACTAAATCCCATATTGAAATCGACAAACGATTTTTCAGAAGGTTTTATATTTAAAGACATACGTGTTGTAAATCTTTGTGCCAGATTCCCTTGAGTAATCGTTTCGTAATCTCCATAAGTGGTAGAAATACGGTAATTTATATTTTCCACTCCTCCTGAAAGAGACAAGTTAGTTTGTGTACTTACAGCTTGTTGTAATAAAATATCACGCCAGTTTGTATCTACATATTTATCAGGATTATAACCTAGTCTGTACAATTCTTCGTAAGCTCTTGCTTCTGTATACCCAGAGTTCGTATAAGTATCAATAAAAAGTTCAACATACTGATCTGTACTCAGCATTTCTACTTGGTTAATCGCATTTGAAATACTCACTGTTTGAGAAAAGTCTACTTTCATTTTACCTTTTCTACCTTTTTTAGTGGTAATTAAAACAACACCGTTAGAAGCATTCGAACCATAAATAGCAGCTGCTGTTGCATCTTTAAGTACTGTAATACTTTCAATATCATCTGGGTTAATCATAGAAAGTACACTGATTTTAGAATCTCCAAACTGATTTGCTGAACTTGGCTCATAGATATCGTACATAGGTACTCCATCTAGAATATAAAGCGGTTCTGAAGAAGCTACAATATCACTATTTGTTACTGCAGAAAGTGAACCTTGTCCACGAATTTTTATACTTACAGGAGCACCAATATCTCCACTTTCTTTCTGAACCTGCACCCCTGCCACTACACCTTCTAGCAATTGGTCAGCACTCTGCGTTGTAATTTCCATTCGCAGGTCTTCAGCTTCTACTTTACTGACACTACCTACAATAGATTCTTTGGTCTTTTCATTGCCATAACCTACTACAATTACTTCTTCGAGCATTTCTTCATCCTGCTCCAAACTCGCGTTTACGACAGTCTGATTCCCGACCGCAATCGCTTTTGTTTTCATGCCTATGTATGAAAACAAGAGTTCGACTTGGTCTTTGCTAGAAATTGAAATTTTATAAGTGCCGTCAAAATCAGTGATTGTACCTTGCCTACTTCCTTTTACCAATACCGTAGCTCCAATCAAGGGTTCTTCGGTCTGAGCATTTGTCACCTTTCCAGAAATCGTAACTGTCTGTCCAAAACCTTCAACAGGAGATAAGATTATCAGTAAAAAAAAGGCAAAAAGGATACTGTGAGAGTTTAAAATTCGACTCTCAGAAGTTTGTTTCTCTGTAAAAATCATTCTCCTCTATGCGTCTTGTAGTGTTTTCTTCTTTTTCAGCTTTTGCTTTTTGTTTCGCTTAATCTTTAGCTTTTTTAGCCAAATGATTATCCCTGTAATCGGGAATGAAGTAGCGATCAAACAAGTGATAAAATAAATCCACTTACTAAAAGATCCGGCGAAAGAACCTAAGTGCAAAGGCTTAATTTGGTTGGCGATCTTTTCACCAAAAGTAAAGTCTTTAAAAAGTTGTTGGTTGAGTATTTCTCCAGTTTCAGAATGAATTTCATATACATTTTCTGCGTATGGCATCCACTCATAACCTTCTGCTTGTTGGGTAACACTTATCGCTCCTGATCTGGTACGAGGGTAACTAATGTATGTACCGTGCTCGTGATCTATAACTAAGCCGGCCTTTTCCATGGCTGCCTCTGGTGACAATAAGCGTTTTGATTTATCTCGTTCAATTTTTGCAGGTCTAAATGGAGCTTGTCCAAACTTTGCACCCATAATCGGCTCAACAGCATCTCTATACCAACCAAAGGACCAGAACAAACCTGTAAAAGCCATCAAAAGACAAAGTGGTAAAGTATAGAAACCAAGTGTATTATGGAGGTCATAATTCAGTCTGTAGGCACTTCCATTCCATTTTACCTTTAAGCCATGTTTTAGTTGTTTCCATCTTTTGGGCCACCATAAAATAAGTCCTGTAAGAGAAATTATAATGAAAATGACCGTAGACCAACCAACGATATGTCTTCCTAGAATAATATCTTTTTTCTCTCCGTATCGAACATCTTGCAACAATAACCAACGGTGAAGTTGTGTCATTGTACGGAAGAAATCGTCTATTTTAGGGTTCCCCTCTGACAACACTGTTCCATCATAAGGGTTTATTCGGAGTACTTTCCCGAATCTTTGCCCTTTTTCAGGTCTTAGTTCATACTCATATGGTTTATCATCTTCTGCTGGAACATAGATCGATTTAACGCCTTTCTTTTCTGCTTTCTGAACTTGCCAAGCAACTTTGTTGATAGACAAAAATTCCTTATTCGCAGGAACTTCTACATGCCATCCATCATTCAGAAAATGTCTGATTTCTAATCGGAATGTAAGTATCGTTCCTGTCAAACAGACAATAAAAAGAACTAAGCCACTCGCTACTCCTAACCAAAGATGGATTTCACCCATCATGCTTTTGAACTTACTTTTTGCCAATTTTAAATTATTTAACCCCTTATTTAGATTGATTATAAATACGAATTTATAAAGTATCGTCTAAAGTATTTAAAAGCACATGTTAATAAATGTAATGAGTTTGAATTATTAAAATTAAAAAACTCATTAAGGGTTGATTAAGAGTATTTAAGAAGTGGGAATTTATAAATGGTAAATGTATAAAAAGCATTAATTCAAAAAAGCCCTATTCAGCAGTCACTGAATAGGGCGAGGTATTATTCAACTATGATGGTGTATCCTTAGTTTCTTGGAGCATTTTGGGCTGCTTGAGTCAATATTTTCTGAAGCTTCATTGACTGATAACTAATTCCTGCAGCATTCAAACTTTGCCCTTCTTGGAAAGGATGTCCTGGAATAGTTTGGAAGAACTCTCCTATTTTTTGCTTTACAGGAACAAATAGCCACATATTATCGGCATACCAACGTAAATACATAGAAGATTCGTGAACTGCCTTCTCGTAAGGATCAGCTTTTAAGTGTACCAATTGGGGCCAGTTTGTGATTGTTCTTACTCCAGTAGCAATATTACCTTCATAAGATGCAAAATTCACTTTCCAGTCATTCCAACGTACAGCATTTAGCTCTCCTGCCTGTGTGAAGTAGTAGATTGTTTCACGAGGTCCTTCCGTAGCTTCACCTTTGAAATATGGTAAGAAGTTATGCCCATCTAAATGAACTCTCCATTCTTTTCCATTAAACTCACGTCCTTCTTTAAGGTCTTCTACAATATTATCTTCTCCAATTGCTGCCATTAAAGTAGGTATCCAGTCTTCGTGAGACATGATTTCATTGATTTTTGTACCTGGCTCAATAACACCTGGCCATCTTACCAATGCAGGTACACGGAATCCACCTTCCCAAGTTGTACCTTTTTCTCCGTGGAATGGTGTAATACCTCCATCAGGCCATGTTACGGTCTCGGCTCCGTTGTCTGTAGAGTAGATTACAATTGTATTGTCATCAATTCCAAGCTCTTCTAATTGATCTAAGATCATTCCTACATGATCATCATGCTCTACCATTCCATCAGGGTAAATACCAATACCAGTACGTCCTTTTGCTTCTTCTTTCAAGCGAGTCCAAACGTGCATACGCGTTGTATTCATCCACAAGAAAAATGGTTGTTCTGCTTTCGCATTCTTCTCTACAAAACCCATTGCTTCAGAAAGAAACTCTTCATCTGCTGTTTCCATACGCTTTCTCGTCATTGGTCCTGTATCTTTTACAGGTCCATCTGCAGATGCTCTGATTACTCCTCTTGGTCCAAATTCTTCACGGAACTCTGGGTCTTTCGGATAGTAATACGTTTCAGGCTCTTCCTCAGCATTCAAGTGGTAAAGATTACCGAAGAACTCATCAAAACCATGATTTGTAGGAAGGTGTTTATCTTGGTCACCCAAGTGGTTTTTACCCATTTGAGCTGTTGCATAATCATATTCTTTCAAAAGATCGGCTAGTGTTGGTGCCCAATCAGGAATACCATGATCAGAACCAGGCATACCGATTGTCAAAAGGCCTGTACGAAACGGGTGTTGTCCTGTGATGAAAGACGCTCGTCCAGCAGTAGACGATTGTTGTCCGTAGTAGTCTGTGAACATCGCTCCTTCTTTTGCCAAACGATCAATATTTGGAGTTTGGTAGCCCATAATACCATGATTGTAAGCAGAAATGTTATGTACACCAATGTCATCTCCCCAAATCACAAGAATGTTAGGACGTTCGTTCTTTTTAGCCTCTGGTTTACCACCGTCTTCTGCCACTGAAGGAAGGGCCGCCCCTATAAGTGCAGAGCCTAATCCTAAGCCTTTTAATAAATCTTTTGAAGTCATATTGATTGATAATAAATTAGGTTAATGTATTTAGTCCTTTTCATTTACAAGCATATCAGGATTGAATACATTACAAATGTCTATTTTTTCAATCTTGATGACTTTCAAAAAAACGACTCTGATTTATAAAAAAGCGTTTTTTACCTAAAGTCTTGAATCAGCATTTTGAAATCTTTCGGGGGAACTCCATGATACTTTTTGAAGGATGATGAAAAATGACTCAAACTAGAATAGCCCAACTGATCAGCTATTTCTGAGAAATTGAATGTAGAATTTTGGAGTAATCGCAATGCTTCTTCCTGTCTATACACATTCAAATACCCAAACACAGTCAATCCAAATACTTGTTTAAAAAGACGCTGAAGTTTTCTGATGTTCATTCCCGATTCTTTCGAAAGCGCCTCTATGGTTGGAGGATTGTCTACGGATTGTTCTAGAATCGATTTCACTTTAAAAAGAGCTTCCATCGTTTCGGAGTCTACCAATTGTATTCCTTTTTCAATTAATACTCTTTCATAAAATAGTTTACCCGCTTTTACAAAGAGATCCAAAGCAATTCCTTTTACCTCATAAAAAAACAAATACGGTCTTTCTGAAAGTAATTGTTGAATCTGTAAAACTCTTTTTTTCAAAGGCGCTCTAAGCTGTTCAAAAAATAAGACTAGTTCTTGTTCATTAAAATAACTCTGCAAAAGCTCGGCGGCTTCGCTTGGGTATGCTTCCTTCAGAATTTTTTGTGTAAACTGAAAAACCATCCAATTGGCTTTTCCTTGAGGGATAATATAAGTTTCTTTTTGCTTTCCTAAAATCAGACCTATACCCGAGTTATACGATGCCCCATTGATATTTATGTCACGATTTGATTCTAATTCAAGTAAAAAGTTAATCCGAATCGCATCTCTATTTTCATTTTCAGAACGTCTTAGAATAGCGGTTTCTTTAAATTCTGTTTCATAAAAACTGACTGAAACTTCATCTGAAATTGAGGTACTAAAAATTTTGCCTTTCAAAAGCTCATTATCAAAATGCAATTCATTCTTGCAGTATGTACCTCCAAGTACTTGTTTATATTTCTCAACATCATCTATTAATCCGTCTTCTGGTAGTTCTAATATTGGATATTGAGTCTCTTTCATCTTGTCAAAATCAAGTAAATTTCAATTTATTTATCTGCTTTCAAGTACGTGTAAAGTCCAAATAGAGAGTATCAGGCCACTTTACTTTTTGTTAATGTATCCTTTCATTCATCCGTATTCTAACCAATTTTCTATTCCTTCGCTTCACAATAACAAACAAAAATTCAGACAATCAGATTTACATGTTAATCGCATTCCTTACTTTTTGGATCAGCTCTTTGATAGCACCAAAAACATTTCCACCCATCGAATTCAAAAGTATTTCTAAGAGTTTTCAGAAAAATATAGCTGATCGAGAAAAGATACTCACCGCCGATAGTCTACTTATAGATTATGAAAATTTTTGGCTGCAGTCTACTAAAAAAAGTGATCTTCAGATTCAACAAATTATCGAATCTAACCAAGATATTTTTATCAGTGAAGAAGAGCTAGAAAAACACTTTGATCTAATTGATTCGGAATTTGAAGCAAGGAAAACAAAACGCATTGAGAATCATCTACAGCTCCTTCAAATCTTAGATGAAGACGAATGGTCTGCCATTAGCGAAGAATTATTAACTTATTCTCCAAAGGGATTAAAAAGATTAGATAAATATATTTCAGGTCAGCAAAGTACGATAGATCAAAAAACGAAAAAGCTCAATGCTACTGTTGAAAAACTAGTCGAAAATCAGTCTCATAAGGAAGAAATCCTTAAATATATTTCTCGTTTTAACCGCACGACAAAACGCTTAATTGCAATGCAAAAACTGACCGATGAGCAATTGGCTACTTATAAAAAATATGATGTAACCAAGGAAGAATTAATGTCATTGGATACAGATTATACTACGGCTTTACAACATTCGGAATATACTTTCCTAAAATTGAGATGGGTCATTTCTACAAAATGTCCTCCAGATACATGGCAAAAGATTACTCAAGAAATCTCTAAACTTCTTGAAAGTAGTCTATAAGCTATTTGAAATCTATATGAAAAGGCATCGAATATTCTAATGATAATCGATGCCTTTTTTAATTATCTAACACTCATTTTGAATCTATAAATACTAAAAATCAACAAACTACTATTTCCAAATATTAAGACTGAAGCGATAACAATAGTTAAAGTTGTACGTCTAACACCTTCCGATGATTGCGTCTTAATTTTTTCATCTTACTTTTGCCGCACCAAAATCTGAAACACACCAAAAACCACTATTTATCAGTGTTTTACGATTTTTATTTTAGTTCATTTTTAGCCCTAATTTTTGATTAAAAAAATCAATTAATAATTATAGAAATGTCAACAGGTTCAGTAAAAATACCTAAAGCTAATCTGGATAGTAAAAGTACTTTCAGAAAGCAGTTTTACCGTTTTGCTTTACCATCGGCATTAGGAATGCTGGTCAACTCTCTTTACGTAGTAGCAGATGGAATCTTCATTGCCAGAGGAATTGGTACGGAAGCAATTGCAGCTATTAATGTAGGATATCCTGTGATTAACCTTCTAGCTGCTATGGGTCTCATGTTTGGAGTAGGCGGAGCAACATTTGTAGCCCTAAATCCTGATGATCAAATCAAGAAAAATAGAATTTTCACCTATACGCTACTGCTAAACCTTGTCGTATATAGTGTTATAAGTGGTATAGTCTTTTTGTTTCCAGACCAAATTATGTATGCATTTGGTGCAACAGACCGACTACTTCCACTAGTAAAGGATTACTTGTATCCATGTTTACTTGCTGCATTTTTTCTGATGATTTCATTTTCATTAAATGCTTTCGTGAGAAATGATAATGCACCTAAAAAAGCCATGTATTCACTGATCATAGGTGCTGTTACCAACGTAATTCTGGACTATATCTTTATTTTCAAGCTACATATGGGAATTGAGGGAGGTGCTTTTGCCACTGCAATTGCTCAAGTGGTTTCAGCATTGTATTTAGCGAGTCATTTCTTCAATTCATCTTTCAAATTGGATTTGAAAATCAAGCAAATTGACTGGGACTCTATTTACAAAATCAGTAGTCTAGGTTTCTCATCTTTTATCCTAGAAGCTGCTGTAATGGTAATTACAGTTCTGGTCAATTTAGCACTCATTAAATCTGAAGGTGAAACAGGTGTTGCTGCATTTGGAATTATTGCTTACATATTTGTGATTCCTCGTATGTTTTTCATTGGGCTTGCTCAAGGAATTCAACCACTTGTGAGTAATTATTTTGGTCAAAAAGAATATAAAAGTGTTATCGAGGTATATCGTTTCGGCCAGAAAGTGGCTCTAACTCTCACACTTGTGGTTCTTCTACTGACATTCTTATATGCAGAATACATTGTAAGTGTCTTCACAGGAGAAGAGGCTATCATTCCTTACACTGCCAATGGACTGTTTTTGTACACTAGTGCAGTTGTTTTTGTAGGAGCCAATTTTATGAATATCTCATATCTACAAGCTATGAACAGAGCTAATTTGGCTAATACCATTTCAATTTGCAGAGGAATTGTATTTATGGCAATCAGTATTTCTGTACTTCCTAAGTTTTGGGGAGTAAACGGAATTTGGTTGGCACTTCCACTCGCTGATGTACTCACATTCTTACTGACCATTACCTTATTTAAAGCATTAAAAATTAATGATAAGCTCGTTCAACCAATCGTTGAAGCAGCGAGTATTCATATTCCTCAGACTGATCTTGAGCCAATCCAAATCCCGAGACCGTCTAGAGCATCATAGAATTTTCTAAGTTTCCTTTTTATATCTTTCTATCCTGATTCAATAAAAAAGAGACGTGCTTTTGCACGTCTCTCACTTTTTAAAGGCTTTTTATCTTATTGCTGAATCAAACGGAATGTTCCATCATCTTGAAACTCCAAAGGTACTTCTGGGAAATCAGTCGCTGTAAGAGCTTTGATTTCTTTAAGTGCTCTATTGCTTGGGTCAATCTTAGGAATTCCTTCTCCAATCTGACGAGTAGAAATGACTTTTCCTTCTATAAATTTTCCTTCAGGAGTTACTTCCAATTTTATGATAGGTGCTATTCCTTTGCTTCCCGATAGGTTAAACCTTCCGTAAGTACAGAAATTCCCTAAACTATAAGCTATAAATCTATCTTTATAAACGTCTACACCTCTAGTAACATGAGGTCCATGTCCAAATACAATATCTGCTCCTGCATCAATCATTCGATGAGAAAATTCGTAGACATTACCTCTATTCTCTCCTAAAAAGATTTCCCTTTTCTTCGTTACATGTTGGTATTTACTCCCTTCTGCTCCTCCATGAAAAGAGACGATAACAATATCAGCTTCTGCTGCTAATTCTTTTACAATTTGCTCCGCCCTCGCTTCTTGATTAATACTTACTGTTCCTGTATTGGGTGAAAAAGCAGCAAAACCATAACGAATTCCATCAAATTCAAAGAATGTTTTAGGATATTCCAACAAACCTGCAAAATATAAATCCTCTCCTTTCAATGCGTTTGCTGTACGTTGCTTTCCTGTACGTCCAAAATCATTCACATGATTGTTGGCTACGCTCATCACATCAAAACCACTTTCTGTCAAATACTTCACATACCTTTCAGGCATTTTGAAAGCATAACAATTCTTCGGGTTGCTACAATTCTTGATTTCACCTTCTTCATCACAGAATGTTCCTTCCAAGTTTCCAAAAGTGATATCAGCATCTTTCAAATATGGCTGAACATCTTTCATGATATCTTTTCCATCGTTTGGCGGTAGATATGACTCATCGGGATAATAAGTACCCATCATGATATCTCCAACCCCTACAATTTTTATGGTTTGCGTACTTTCTTGTGCTTTCACACCAAATGAAACCGCCATTAAAAGAATATTCCAAAGAATGATGTTCTTCATAAATAATATGCCTTGATAAACTCAGTTGATATTCGACGAAGATAAGGAAGAAGATCGTAAACTGACAAAATTGACTACAGATGTAAAAGAAAAAGCCACCATTTTCTAAGAAATAGTGGCTTTCGTCAAACTCAATTCAAAAGAGCTACTGTAAGACAATACGTTTTACTTGGCTATTTTCTGAGAGCGTTTTAAGTAGGTAAATTCCTTTTGGAAGATGCTCTAAATTTAGAGAAACTGTCTCTGAATTAGGAAGAACACTTTTTTCTAACACTAATTGTCCTTTGGTATTATAAAGAGCAAAATGGAATTCTTTCCCAATACAAATCACACTTCCACTTAAAGATACTGTTCCTGTACTTGGGTTCGGACCGATAATTAACTCTAGACTAGGTGTATAAAAATCATCTGAAGAAGTAATCGGACTTCCTGTAGCATCTATACTTATTGATGGCTTTGAATACCCAGATGTGTTTACCGCAAATACTTGATAATAATATTCTTCTGCTCTTTCTAAAAAATCTGAATCTACAAACACACCTTCTGCTCTATCCATAAAAGTAAGATACCTCACTTCTTCAGTATTAAATCTTTTTCTTACCACTAGATAACCTGTATCCTCATCTGTCTCTCCATTATTTGACCATAGAATTGTACGCTCATTTCGCTCATCCACTCGAACCTCCAATGAAATATCAGCCAATGGCACACCCTTACCTAATGTTTTACGCCTAGGACTATTTTCTAAGACGGTAAACATTCGCTCTTTTTGGTCTAGCGTAAACATACTCATACATACGTCTAAAGAATAATCCATGAAATTCATGAACATATCTGGCAAATCATCATCATCACAACGGTCTGGACCTGGAAATGCACAAGGTGAACCGATATCCAAATTTGAAGACGATTGAGAAGGCGTATCTTCACAAAAATCATCATTTTCTGGCTCACAATTTGAGTTATCACTATACCCCCAAATATGATGCAAACCTAGATAATGTCCTACTTCATGTGAA
The DNA here is from genome assembly GCF_003149185.1 of Sediminitomix flava. Classification (NCBI taxonomy): domain Bacteria; kingdom Pseudomonadati; phylum Bacteroidota; class Cytophagia; order Cytophagales; family Flammeovirgaceae; genus Sediminitomix; species Sediminitomix flava. The sequence continues at coordinate 1,175,615 of NZ_QGDO01000001.1, forward strand.
GCGGTATGACCGTATTCAAAATCTTCATACAAATCAAATCTGTCTCCGTATGAAGTGAAGTTTGAGCCCAGTGCTAGATAACTCATTACTAAGCCATCTCGAAATTGACTTCCAAAAACATGGTTTACATTATCAATATCGTCAATTGATGTACCTGTCGGGTAAAAAGCATAACCCAAATCTGAGTTGTTGAATCGAGCGACAAATACATTCAAGTACTTTTCAGTATCCCAAATTATTTGAGGAATCAAGACTTGATCTAAAGAATTAAAAGACCAACTACTCTGATCACTCAAAACCCTATTGATACCTAATTCATCTAAAGGATTACCGTTCGGGTCAAAAGCGGCAGGAACAAATTCAATCGGAATAGTCGTGGCTACGTCCTTGAAAACATCGGGTATATTTTCAGCCTCTGCAGTTCTCAAATGAAAATCTTCATTCATTGCTTCCAGCTGAGAATAAACTTGATCATCCCTTATATTCGTACCAATTCCTTCTACTTCTCCATTATGGATAATATGAAATATTACTTGTAATCGGAGTGGATTACTTGACGTAATTGATTCTGATTGTGTCCTAAAAGAACTCCTAACAGCAATTTTATTTACTGTTACCCACCTGTCAAAAAAAGACATACTTTTCATATGAAAGTCCGCTCTTTTCGCTAAATCTCTTTCATAGGTCACACAACGATGATCGGCATGTTGAGCTTCAGCTAAAAAAGAAATTGAAAAAAGAGTATAACCCCATAAAAGAGTTAGTAAAAAACTACTTGAGATTTTCATTGTAAGTTGTGATGAGTATTTAAATTTTATACGATTGTACCTTGACAACTTGAGCCTGCTCCAGCAGTACAACCAAAACAATGACGATTCACTTGAATCGTTCTTTGTGTTAATTTGTCTACAGAAAAATCTTTGATGTGCTCTGGTGCTTTTTCACTGACTTTCATTTCCAACATCTGATTGAAATCACAATCGTATAGATAGCCATCCCAACTCACCGATATCGTGTTTTTACACATCACACCATTTACGGCTGCAGGATTGAAAGCCTCAATCAATGTATTCAGATATTCTTCATACTTATTTTTCTGTATCAAGAAATCTAAGAAACGACTAATCGGAAGGTTGGTGATTGTAAATAATTGATTAAAACTGATTCCAAAGTTTTCCATCAATTCTCTTTTATAATCCCTTTCCAAGCCTTCTTGTGAACCTGGTAAAGAAGCACCTCCTGGGTTATACACCAAATGCAATTCAAAATCAGAACCTTCCTTTCCATACCCCAAAGCATTCAAGGTTTTTAAAGCATCTATTGATCTTTTGAAAACACCATCGCCACGTTGCTTATCTGTATTTGACTCTGTGTAACAAGGTAATGAGGATATAACTGTCACCCCCATTTCTTTAAAGAAGCTCGGATAAGTTTTGTACTTATTATTCGCATTTAAAATTGTCAAATTACTTCTGACAATAACTTCCTTACCCAATTTTCGGATTTCCTCTACAAACCATAAAAAGTGAGGGTTCATTTCTGGAGCACCACCAGTCAAGTCTACTGTCTGAATGGTTGAGTCCTTCAAAGCTGCCAAACAAAACTCCATCGTTTCTTTGGTCATAATTTCCTCACGATCAGGTCCTGCATCAACATGACAATGTTCGCAAACCTGATTACACATTTTTCCCAAGTTGATTTGAAGAATTTCTATTTCTCCACTTAGAAAATCTGAATGTCCATGTGTTTTTAGTGTTTCAGAAAAAAAAGGAAGTGCTTTTTCCTGAAAATTGATATCTGCTGAAAGTAATTCTTTTTGGTATTCTGTTTTTGCTAAGATATGCGCTCTTGATTGCAATGATTTGACGGTCATTTCCTCAATTGATTAGTTGGTTAGTATAAAGTTCTGTAAAAGCCAATAGCTCATAGGCATACTTCGGAAGTTCAAAATTTATGTATTGTAAATAGATAAATATGAGGACTCAAATGTTTCTTAGAAAAGTACCGAAGAATGCCGCTTTTTACAAAATACAGAAAATGGCTGAATTTCCACTCATTTTCTTGTTTCAAATCTGAAGAAATGGCATTTCTTCTTATATTTGCGAAACTTCAATAGTGAACCAGATGAAATACAAAAGAATCCTTCTAAAGTTAAGCGGAGAAGCTTTAATGGGCGAGCAGCAATTCGGTATCGACCCGAGCAGATTACAACAATATGCAACGGAGATTAAGAAAGCTGTAGATCAGGGATTGGAGATAGCAATTGTAATTGGTGGTGGTAACATTTTCAGAGGTATCCAAGCCGAAAGCTCTGGTATTGACAGAGTACAAGGAGACCACATGGGAATGTTGGCAACATTGATCAACGGGATGGCCTTGCAAAGTGCCTTAGAGAAAAACGGCATGTACACTCGTTTGATGTCAGGTATCTCAGTAGACCAAGTTTGTGAACCTTACATCCGTCGTAGAGCTGTCAGACACCTTGAAAAAGGGCGTATTGTTATTTTTGGTGCGGGTACTGGTAACCCATATTTCACTACCGACTCTGCGGCTAGTTTAAGAGCAATTGAAATTGATGCCGACGTAGTATTGAAAGGTACTCGTGTAGACGGTATTTATACTGCCGATCCAGAGAAGGATCCTACAGCAGAGAAAATTGACAAGATTAGCTTTGACGAAGTATTGGCAAAACGTTTCAAGGTTATGGACTTGACCGCCTTTACTCTTTGTCGTGAAAACAAGCTTCCAATCGTTATTTTTGACATGAACAAGCCTGACAACCTAAATAACCTTATCAAAGGTGAAGGCGTTGGTACTTTAGTTTCTTAATTCTTAGAATCATTGTACATTTGGGCGATTCAAGATCACACCAGTATATTTTAGATACTAGATTTTTATTTTCAACCTTTTAGAAATAATGGAAGAAGAAATTCAATTATATTTGTCAGACGCTGAAGAAAGCATGGAAAAAGCCATTTCACACACAAAAAGTGAATTGGTTAAAATCAGAGCAGGAAAAGCTTCTCCTGCAATGTTGGACGGTATCACAGTAGATTACTACGGTACACCTTCTCCGATTGGAAACGTTGCTTCAGTGAACACTCCAGACGCTCGTACGATTATAGTTAAGCCTTGGGAAAAGCCAATGGTAGCTATCATCGACAAAGCGATCCGTGATTCTGACCTAGGTATCAATCCTCAAAACGATGGTGAGCAAATCATCCTTAGCGTTCCTCCATTAACAGAAGAGCGTCGTAGAGACTTGATGAAAAAGGTGAAAGAAGAAACTGAAAACGGTAAAATTTCAGTAAGAAACGTACGTAAAGACGCGAACTCGAACTTGAAGAAATTGTTGAAAGAAGGTGCTTCTGAAGATGCTGTAAAAGGTGCTGAAGACGAAGTACAAGAGTTGACAAACAAGTTCGTTAAAGTTATTGACGATCTTTATGCTAAAAAAGAAGTAGAAGTAATGACTGTATAAGCAGCCTTTACTTTTCTTATACAAACCTCTTTGGTATCACTACTGAAGAGGTTTTTTTATACCCTAAAACTCTCTACTGAAAAAATATTACATTTTTTTTCAAAAAAAGCAGTACACTTTTTCACCAGTCCCCTTTACCGAATTAGATAAGCTCAAAAAACAGATTCTCAATTGCTACTCTACCTTAGTCGGAAGTAAGAATCTCAAAGAGCACAAAAGGTATAACTAGACTATTTTTGATGATGAAAAATACTATTAAGAAAACTATTGCTGTCTTTTCATTTCTGACATTAATCGGATTTACAGCTCAAGCGCAATCAACCGTAAAAAGACAGGCTAACCAAACTGCCCGAATCGCAGAAGGTGTGGCTAGTGGAGAGCTCACTAAAAAAGAAACTCGACAACTGAAAAAACAACAAAGAAATATTCAGAGAACCAAAAAAGCTGCAAAAGCTGATGGTGTTGTTACTGCAAGAGAAAAAGCAGTAATCCAAAGAAAACAAAATGCAGCTAGCAAAAACATCAACCGAAAAAAAACGAATGCTGCAGATAGAAATTAAAAGCTAAAAATAGATGAAAAATAGATGGACACTGAGCCTTCCTAACTTTTAGGAAGGTTCTTTTTTTAATCCCCCCCTTCTATTCTATTAAACTCATTTGGAGAATTAGACTTTTGCTCTCATTATTGTGAAATAATAAACTAAATAAAATTCTTCATTTACTATAAGTCCACTTATGAAAAAGTTTTTTGGCCTCTGTCTTACCCTTTTTAGTCTATTTACAATTTTAGCTTTAATCTATTCTTTTTATGTTTTTTATAAAAACTCTGCCCTTTTTACTGAGTTGAATCTGTCAACTTTTCAAATTATAGGTATCTGTTTAGTTGTAGCTTTTTTCATACTTCTATCAGTAGCAGGTATTATTCATGGTATTCGACTCTTAACAAGAAATGAATCAACTACAGTAAAAAGTGAATTTAACCACGAACTCAACATCGAGTTTAAAGGAAAACTGAATTATGCTGATTATAGAAACTTGATTTTGAGAAAGACTTTAAATAAACCAATCTTCTTAGTTACTCCTTTCGCTATGTTTTTTCTTATACTGTTAGTAAGTAGTAACACCTTGAACAATCTTTCTGAACTCGAACATTTAGTAAGTTCTCTTGTCATTACTTTATTAGCCATTGTGCTACTCTCTTCAATGACAATAAAACAGATAAGAAGAACATTTTATACGAATAAGATTTTTCAGGAAGAAATTCAATATACCCTTACTAACCAATCGATAGATATGAAAGGTGACACATTTGAATCTGTCATCAATTGGGAGAGATTTATTCAAATAAGTGAAGACAAGAATTATATTTTACTCTATCAAGATCACATAATTGCTACCTTCCTTGATAAAAAAATGTTTTCTTCAGACGAACTAATTCTTTTCCGCTCATTTCTAGATTCATTAGGGTTAAAACATAAATCATAAATTTTATAGCTTAAAAAACGAAAGAAATGAGTTTCCTAAAAGCTGAATGGCGAAAGCTCGCCTTTGCAAACTATGTCATTGACAAAGAAATACTTCAAAAGTACGTTCCTGTAGGCACTGAGATTGATACTTGGGAAGGTAAATGTTATGTGAGCCTTGTTGGTTTTATGTTTGTCAACACGAGAGTTTTAGGTTTAAAAATCCCTTTTCATGTCAACTTTGAAGAAGTAAACTTAAGATTCTATGTGAAAAGGAAAGAAGGCAATTCTTACAAAAGAGGTGTTGTATTTATCAAAGAGATTGTACCTAAACCCGCCATTACTTTCGTTGCGAATACACTCTACAAAGAAAAATATGAGACAATGCCAATGAGGCATCTTTGGGCTGAAAAAGACGAAAACAGGCAGATCGAATACCATTGGAAACATAAAACCAAATGGAACTCTTTCAAATTAAAAACAGCCCTTGAATCTGTTGAGATTTCTGAAGGAAGTGAAACCGAATTTATTACAGAACACTACTGGGGCTACGCAAAAGCATCTGAATCTTTCAGTAACGAATATGAAGTAACTCATCCAAAATGGAAATGCTATCCTATTCAAGAATATCAAATTGATGTAGACTTTGGTGCTTTATACGGAAATGAATTTAGCATTCTAAATGACTTAGAACCGACCTCAGTCATGCTCGCAGAAGGTTCTGAAATTACAGTCGAAAACAAGCGAAGAATATCTTTTTAAGCATGATTCTTCACAAAAAACTCTTAAAAAATACTATAAATCGGCCTTTGTCAATAATAACTCCTAATATATAAATCAATTTCTCTTAAAAATCAGTCTATATGTAGGTAAATGAAAAGAGTGTAACTCTTAAAAACAAAAACTAACAAATAACGAAGGGTAATAGAGTAGTATGAAAAAGCGAGTGAGGTATACCAATTTTATTATTGATTCATCATTTTTCTTTCTAATAGCAGCAGTCACGTTTTTCTTTCTGAAAGACCGTTTTGAGTTTGAGCAGATTAAATACATACTTTTTGTATTGTACTTTATCTACTTTATCACGCTAGAGTCTACAGTTGGACAAACGATCGGAAAAATGGTGACCAAAACTAAAATTGTGGATGCCAAGAGCAAATCTAAACCTAAGTTCTATCAAGTCTTGATGCGTACAGCCCTTAGGTTTATACCCATGAACTTTGTTTCATTCTTGATTTCTTCAAATGGAATTCACGATAGGGTATCTCAAACTACCCTAATCAAATTATAACCTAAGTCCATATTATCATGAAAGGTAAAAATGAATTTCAGTTTCTTATCATTGGAGTTTACCTCCCGATCTTTTTGGTTTTCCTGTTTTTCTTCTTGACAGGGTATAAATTCAAAAATGATTCAAATAGCATAAAAAAGTGCTATTCTAGCTCCTTTCATGGTACCGTAACCAAGAAGTATGAAAAAAGGGAAAAATTCAGAAAGAAGACCTATATCGAACTTTCAGATGGCAGTGTTCTTCAAGTATTCAAATACCGAAGAACGTTCAATAACAAAGGACTAAATAAACACGCTGTGGTTGGAGATTCTATTTCAAAAAATGCTGAAGATTTAAGCGCATACGTCTATCCTTCATCAGATAAAAATAACTCTCATGGAGATTCTATAGAAGTCTGTTATTGCGAAGAGAATATTCAATAATAAGTTTATAGAAGTTTCAATATTTACCATAGTATTTTCAAAAGTACCATTCTTGCAAAAGCTGATAAGCTAATTTTGATGGACATTTCTTAGCTATCTTAATCAATTGAAACTATGACATTCAAACAGCTTCTTTTCACAGATGATTCAAAAACGACCATCATCATTCGTTTAATGGTAGGACTTGTCTTTTTCTCTGAAGGAATTCAAAAGTTCTTGTACCCCTCAATTCGTGGAGCTGGAAGGTTTGAAAAAATTGGCTTACCTTCTCCTGAGTTTCTAGGTTCTTTGGTGGGTGGATTTGAAGTTTTGGCTGGCGGGTTTATTCTATTTGGTCTATTTACTAGATTCTCTAGTTTGATCACATTCACTATTATGAGTATTGCCATCATTACAACAAAGCTTCCTATTCTTGAAAATGATGGAATTTGGAAAATGCTCCATGACAGTAGAACAGATTGGGCAATGTTTACTGGAAGCCTTTTCTTGATCTTTAGAGGGGGAGGAATGTGGTCCTTTGATCGTAAACTACTTCGTAAAATGTAATCAAAGTAGTGTTCACGGTTTACTTCCGCTAGAAAATAAACCGTGAAATCAATTAGTTTTCCATCATGATATCAAGAATCGTTTTATCGGTACTTTTCATCCCTACTTGAGCCAAAGTTCCTACATTCTTGATCGTGTTTTCCACGCTGTTACTGATAATTCCATCCTCTCCTTGCAATACACTTCCCATTTGAGCTAGCATTGCCCCATCAAAAGCCGCATAAACTCCTGATGCAATTTTAGTTGCACAAGAAGCCTTTGCGCCATCACAAATTACTCCCGACACATTTCCTAAAGTATTGGTAATAGCATGCTTCACATTTTCAACGGTTCCTCCTTCCAAAAATGTCAATGCTCCACTTACAGCAGCCGAAGCCGTCATTACGCCACAGTAAGCTGAAAGTCTCCCTACATTTGTTTTAATATGTACTGTTGAAAGATGAGAAACAAACAATGCTCTATACATTGCCTCTTTTCCTAAACCTTGATCAACACAATATTTGATGATTGGCAATGAGGCTGCCATCCCTTGATTTCCACTACCACTTGTTGTCATTACGGGCATCGCACTTCCTCCCATTCTTGCATCACTTCCTGCTGCCGTAAAACTTGCCGATCGGTTTCTTTGATCATCGCCGTACAATCCTTTTTCTATATTTTTTTGAATGGCAGCACCAATATTTACTCCATATTTAGCTGTCAATCCTTCTCCTGCAATCTTTGAATTGTACTGAAATACTTTTTCGAAAATCGGAGCAATTTTCTCAATGTCTAAATTCTTTGCAAGCGAGTATATTTTGTCGATACTCAGAATACTTCGATCAATCAAAGAAGAGTTGAAATCATCGTCATTGCATGGCCTGTCAATAATCACTTCCCCGTTCTTAATGACTTTTGTGATGTTGGTATGCGTATGTTTTATCTCAACACTGACACTTTCATTTTCAGCTTTTGCCTCAATAAGAATATAGAGTGACATATTATTTTCTGCAACTTGGAGCGAAACACTTTCGGCAGAAAGGAAAGACGTAACTTCTTTCATATTCTCTGTGGTCACATTGCTGATCACCATCAAATCAGCTGCGGCATTTCCAAAAAGTGCCCCCATAGCTCCAGCCACTTTTATCCCGACTTTTCCACCACTATTCGGTACTACTACACTTTTGGCATTTTTGAGAATATTCCCAGATACTTTAATAACTAATTTTTCTGGACTCTTGCCTAAAAACTGTACCGCTTGAGCAGCTGCATACGCTATGGCAATTGGTTCTGTACATCCTTCGGCTGGAACAATCTCTTCTTCCATTATTTTGAGAATAAGCTTCTCTTCTTTCTGATTAACCATATTCATTTCTCTAAAAAAATTACTACCTCCTTTTACAATAGTTAACAGCTACAAGTTAATGATAGAATTTATGTAAGCACTTAAATAAATTTAAATACTGATCTATTTTTCCAAATATTCTCAAATAACAAAGTGTGCAGTCTGTATTTGAACGAATACTCAAATTCCAAGAGGAAACTTTAACCTTCATATTTTGGTAATCCCCCTATAAAAGTGATTACTTAACTACGAAATTCACCCTCTAAAAAATAGCATAAAATGACTGAATTAGATTTACTGATAGACCTACATAAAAATACAGACCGTCAAGGCCCTGGCAGTGAAAACGATACTTTAAAAGCCCTAGACTTTATTCCTATCTCAGGAAATAAAGACTTGGTCGTTGCCGACATCGGTTGTGGCTCAGGTGGACAAAGCATTACATTAGCACAAAATATAGATGCTCAAATAACCGCCGTAGACTTATTCCCTCAGTTTTTAGATGAGCTAAATAAAAATGCACAAAGACTGGGACTTCAAGAGAAAATTACTACACTTGAAAAATCTATGGATGACCTCCCTTTTGAGAAAGAGTCAATAGATATCATTTGGTCTGAAGGAGCTATTTATAATATGGGCTTTGAAAAGGGTATAAAAAAGTGGAAAGAATACTTAAAACCTCAAGGTTACCTTGCTGTCAGTGAGATTACATGGATCACCTCGAATAGACCTAAAGAAGTAGATGAATTTTGGAATGAGGCATACCCCGAAATTGATATAGCTTCGAATAAAATCAAAATTCTAGAAGAGAATGGTTATAACCTTGTAGGATACTTTTACTTAGAGGAAGATAGCTGGATTAAGAATTACTATAAACTCTTAGAAGATAAATTTGATAGCTTTTTAACTGAACATAAACATTCTGAAACGGCTCAGAATGTCGTAGAAAATTATAAAAGTGAGATTGAACTATACCGTAAGTTCAAAGCATATTATAGCTACGGATTCTACGTTGCTAGAAAGGAATAAATACATCTCAGTTTTGAAAAAAATCAAGCTCCAAGTCATTCATTTGATTTGGAGTTTTTCATTCGATAAACTCATAAATCTATTATTAAATCTTAACGAGCTAAATGATTTACACCACAGCTTGTTTAGAGGCTAGAACTTATATTTGCTTTTAGTGGGTATTAAACCTAATTGCCCCATACCTAATTTTACTAATTTAATTAACCTAATTTATGAACAAGTTATACAGCAAGCTCGCCTTACTGTCTGTACTATTTGTACTTTTCAGTTGTGAGGATGAAAACGAACAAAGCTCTACACCTCCAAAAGACAATGACAGAAGCTTCGATATTGAACACATTTCCGAACAAATAGCTGTAAGAGTAATTCAAAAAGTGGATAACACAATAGACGAAGATAGCCTTACTCAGAAACTTCTTCCGCTCATGGAAAGAATCGATGACTTCCCAAGTGACACCCTTGCAGATAAAACCACTGAAGTAATTCTAAATACCATTGATTCCACAAAGCTATATAATCAGTTATATCCTTTATGGATAAAATTCCAAGAGCTAGACTCAAATCAACTTCTACAAGTTACAGTTCCTGTAGTTTCTTTTATTGAAGAAAAATGGATAAATGAAGAAAACTTTACGAAGGTATTCCTACCAATTACTCAGAAAATTGATGAAACTCCTCTCAGAAATATGAGTGATTTAGCCAAAGAAGCAACAGCTAAAATCACAGTAATCGTCAACCAAGTCAATACTACATTTCCAAGTTTAGGTCTAGCTCCTAATTATGAACAGATAGAATCTATCATCAATGCATCCTTAGTGACTGCAAAACCAGTTATTAGTTCTAAAGGGGCTGAAGTTGTGGCTAATGAATTGGCAGTTATCGTTATCAATCAATTCTTTAGTCATGAACAATTGACACAAACTTTCTACACTATACTTGAAACGCTTCAACAAAAAGATGGAAATACTTTTATAGGCTTTATCGCAAATTGGGTTGATATAAATCTTGATCATTTTGAATCAGAAATATCCACGCTCCTATCAGCATTGATTGAAGCTATTGATCCCAATGCAAGCGCAGAAAAAATTGCAAGCTCAATTATCAATCTCATTGACGATAAACTCACGGAAGAATTGGTTTATCAAATCGTCTATGATTTCCTATCTGAGATCGGACAAGAATAATGACATGTTCATCTCAGACAATGTGAAAGGAATTCTATTGATAATTGTTCATATCATTTTCCTGAAATGAAGTAATACATCATAATACCATAAAAGCTCATTCTTTGCTTTAAATGGCGAATCGAATGAGCTTTTTACTATTACTTTCAGATGTAAGTTTTAGCCTTATTTCTACAATTTGAAAATCCATTACTTTTTAAATTTATTTAATGGAAAAAAGGCCAGCTGAAGATAAAGTCAACTTTTGGACTAAGCTTATTGACCCCAAGAATATTTATACCATAGAACAAAAACTCCTTATCATCATTTGTTTTGGGGCTGCTATGGGGTGCTCTTCCTATATGTTGGTTGAAATCCCATTCTTTACTTTTTCTCTTGACACTTTATACAAAATTTGGCTACCAATCAGTTATGCCTATATAACTTATCTAGCCCGATACAAAGGAAAATTTGTTGTTCCCTTTATTCTACTTCCACTTAATACCTTAAGCTTCGCAATTTATACTTGGTTTACGGAAGGTGGCCCCACGGGTATTTCTCCCATGATGTTTTTCAACTCGGTGGTAGTTTTCTCACAAGTTGTAAAACCTAAACGCTACCCAATTGTAGCAGCACTTTATATTTTAGTTACTGTATTTCTTACTTTAGACTACATTGATTATCAATCGATAAATTTCATTGCTTTAGAACTCAAAGAAAAACATCGAATTGTATTAATGATTGCAGCAACACCATTTATTGGATTTACAACTTCTGCATTTCGTTCAAGCCTAGAAGATCATCGGAAAAAAATATCTGTACAAAACCAAAGCTTAAAAGAGAGCACACAGAAATACCAAGACCTCGTAGAGTCTATTCAAGACAATGTCTTTTTAGCCACATTAGACCAAAATAGAAGGTTTACTTACCTTAGCCCTTCTGTCAAACATATTCTTGGCTACGAACAAGACGAGCTTCATTCTTTTGATGATATTTTAATTGAAAAATTCGTTTTTGGTGGATTAAATTTCAAAAGTGAAGTTGAGGTAAAAGGTAAAAATGGTCAACAACTTTTTTTAAATATTCGAATCTATAAACACATTCATGAGAATAAACTGATCGGCTATGAATGTGTCGTCCAAGATGTCACTTCTAGAGTAATTCACGAAAGGAGTTACGAGAAAACAATTAAAGAACAAAAAGAACTTAACGAGCTGAAATCTAAGTTTCTTTCAATGGTCACTCACCAATTTCGAACACCGCTTTCAGTCATTCAAACCTCTGTTGATCTTATCCGAATAAGGGTACGAAAACTGGCTATTCAAAATCTAAATATTGACAAAAATACCAATCAAATCTACCAAGCTTTAGAGCAGTTGATCAACTTGATGGATAACCTACTCACACTTAATAAAATTGAAGCAAATAAAATCAAGTTCTCGCCATCGGTCATTGACTTTCCAGAACTTGTGGAAAAAATTATTGGTCAATATAAACTTATTCAAACCAATGGACAGCAAGTAGAATTGAAAATAGAAGGTGAACCCAAACCCGTTTTGATGGATGAAAAACTCATGGAAAATGTGGTATCTAATCTCATCTCAAATGCTTTGAAATACTCAAAAGGAAAGCAAAACCCTATCTCAGAAATAATGTATGATGAGGATCAATTAGTATTCAAAGTAACAGACTATGGCATTGGTATTTCTGAGTCCGATATTCCAAACCTTTTTCAACCGTTTTTCAGAGCCAATAACACAGACCATATCAAAGGAACAGGAGTAGGTTTATCGGTGGTCAAAGAATTTGTAGATATCCACCATGGAGATATTCAAGTAGAAAGTGAAATGAATAAGCAAACGACTTTTACCCTTAAATTTCCATACTTGGAGGGGCAGAAGAATTAGATTTCTATTTATCCATAAATAAGACTATTGCTTAGAATCATTGTTAATAGTTAAATTATTATCTTGTGATAGGTATATTATTTTTTCAATTCATTATAACCTCAACACTTTTTCATATGAGATTTTTAGTTTTAGTATTTCTTCTTACTTCATTCATAAACTATGTAAAGGCTCAAGATTATATTGATTTTGATTATCATCGTGATTATCAAAATATTCTTAAAGAGTCTAAGGTTGATTCATCATCCATTAATTTCACCTCTCTTTTCAATCGATTTTTAAAAGGTGATTCAACTTTGACTAATTATGAAATGATAGCCATGCAAATTGGATACACTGATAACGAAAACTATTGGCCCTATCAAGATATTATGCCAGAAAGAGAAGTTTGGAGTTTAAATGAAGCAGGTAAATATAAAGAGGCAATTAAGACTTGTGAGCAAATTCTATTAAGTAATCCATTCAATATTCTTGCAAACCGAGAAAAAAGTTATGCATTCAAAAAATTAAACCAAGCTGATAGTGCATCCATTTACTTTGACCGTTTTGACAAAATTGTTACTAGCTACCTTTCAACAGGAAATGGAACATCATATGAAAACTCTATTTTCGTAATGTCTCCTGCTGACGGACAATGGATAATCAAACTAGCTTTCCAAAGTGGTATTTGTTATATGGGATCAGGTAGAGATGAACAAGGTTATTTTCATGATATCTTAGGTCTTAAAATGGAAGAAGATTCTGACGATTGTATAAACCTTTACTTTAATATAGCTCATGCTTCAAAAAGAATGTTTGGACCAGAGATGAGTGAAGATCTTGAATCTCTGATAGAAGAAGAGACAACTGAAGACAAAAAAATTAAAAAGAGAAAAAGAAGAAAAAACAGAAAGAAGAAAAACTCCTAGGGTTCGCTATAAAAAAAGGCAACACATTTCTGTGTTGCCTTTTTCATTTGCAATGCTCTCACATATAACTATTGTAAGAGATCTTGCTTCAATTTATCTTTCAACTCTGATTGACCTTCATATGCTTCAACCTTTTTAGCGTATAACTCTGAAGAAGATTTATCACCTGTATTCCAACAAGCCCTTGCTAAAAGATAATTAGCAAAATGCTCATTTTCACCACTAAGATTTTTAAGTTTCCCCACAGATTTTATAACTGATTTACACTGCCCTATCAGTAACTTATTGTAAATTTTTAGAAGCGCAAAATGATTCATTTTATCTTCATCTTTTGCTTTTTTTGCAATCTTCATCCCTTTCGAGAAGAACTGGTTACTTTGAGTTAAAAAAGAGCGTTGTCCCGTACTTTTTAAAGTACTTATTTTTTCAGCATATGCAGAACCTACACTCTCTATAGCTGAAAGACTTTTTTCATTATCGAAATAAGATGTTAGGGCTACGTTTATGTTCGTTACATCATTTGGGTAAGACTTCAACAAACTTTCCATCTGGCCAACAGTTCTATAACCTGTTGTATTATGAAGTTTTTCCCCCCAGGCATTTAAGATCAATATTTCTGGAATCGCCTTGACAGAATATCTTGAGGCTACAGTAGCACTTCTATCAATATCAACTTTAATTGCAATAAAATTAGCACTCACAGCTTCCACCTTTTCGTCAGACCACACCTCTCTATCCATCAATTTGCAAGGCCCACACCAATCTGCGTAGAAATCTACAATCACAAGCTTATTCTGAGCTTGCGCTAACTTTAAACCAGTCTCAAAAGAATGTACCCATTTCACAGAAGCTTGGGAAGCTAAGGATACACATAATAAAGCAGTAACAATAAGAAGTTTTCTAAACATTTTAAAAGAAAGTTATATTAAAAAATCACACAAAAAGTTACAATATAAACGTAATAAACAATTGTTAAAATACAAAATTTGAAATTAAATATTCAACTGATTTAAAGACTGTTACACCCAACCCATCACATTACCCTAGACACATAAATAAACTCTACATCTAAAAAAGGCAACACATTTCTGTGTTGCCTTATCTATTTCAATACTGAATAATTAGTTCAATAATTCATTATCCGATTGCTCTGAGAATTGCTTCAAGACTTCCTTAATTCCGCCCAAGTTTTCGGCAAACTCAGCCAAATAAAGAAGGGCTTGTGCCATTTGTTGATCTCCTCCGCCAATGCCTTTCAGCTTATTATTCTTGCGAAATGTATCACAGATTTCATCCCAACGAACAGCTTCTGTTTCAGAGATTCGATCTGTCATGGATTTGAATTTTAAAAGATTGGATTCAGCTCCTTTGGTCAAGGTCTGAGATTCTCCTTCGTAATGTGAAAGGATTAAATCTTCCAATTCTTTCTCATTCATAATCGGCATAACTTTCTCGACCATCTTGTTCATATTACGGTAAGAACCTTGCAATTTGAACGATGGCTCTGTTCGATAAGCATCTTCTTGAGCTGCCGAACGAACGTATTCTTGGTTTACTCGAAGTACGGTTTCTTGAATGCGAATCATCTTCTCCAACACCGAAAGACTTTCGTTCATTTCTTCATTGGAAATATTGCTTTCAAACTCCGCTCCTTCTCGATCTCCAGTTCGTGCAATCTTGATGAGTGTGTACAAATCTTTCTTACTTCTTGAAGTCAATTTCGACAAGACAGGATTTGAAGTTAGAGAGTTTTCGATATACGAAAGCTCAAAGGCTTCACTCGAATCACCGATAATTTCACCCAAGTTATAAGTATCTGCACGGTTGGCAAGCATATCTGGAATCTGGAATTTCGAGCCACTTTCCGTATAAGGGTTACCCGCCATTACGACACAGACTTTCTTTCCTCTGAAGTCATACGTTTTCGTTTCTCCTTTGTAAACCCCTTCAATTTTTCGTTGGGCATCACAAAGGGAAATGAATTTCTGCAAAAACTCAGGATTACAGTGCTGAATATCGTCTAGATAAATCATTACATTGTCTCCCATCTCAAAGGAAAGATTGAGTTTTTCCAACTCTTCCTTCGCTGTTGCATTTGGGGCTTCCGCAGGATCTACCGACGTCACTTGATGCCCAATGGCTGGACCATTTATTTTCATAAAAATCAATCCCAATCGGCTTGCCACATACTCCATCAAAGTTGTTTTACCATAACCCGGAGGAGAAACAAGAAGCAAAAGTCCCATACGGTCTACACGCTTTTCTTGCCCTGCCGCACCGATTTGTTTTGCCATATTATCTCCCATTAGTGGAAGATAGACCTCATCAATCAGTTTGTTTCTCACGAAAGAAGCCATCACTTTTGGCTTAAAGGATTCTAGTTTTACTTTCTTTTTGAAAGCTTCTAGAATAGATTTCTTTCGCTCTTTGAGTTCTTCAAACTGCTGAACAGTGACTTGCTGATATTTGGTCAACTTCGAGATAAACGCATGATAATCTAACAGGTATTTCCCTTCAGAAATCAAAGCGTGATCTCCAGCCATTCCTTCTAATGTAAAACGTGTAGAAGCTTGCGCTACTGATTTTACCGTAGCATTAGAAATCAGCAGATAAGCCGTTTCTGTAATAGCTGATTGGAAATTCGCTTGTTCATCTTCTGACAAAGATTTTAGAAATGCCTTCAACCATGCCTTCTGCAATTCGATTTGCTCCGCAATGCGGTCTTTTTGCATCGCTTTGGTTGTATCTGTATAAGCTTTTCTTTTCCCTATTCCATCCAACTGACGAAGGAATTGCTTTTGTAATTCCCCTGCTGCAAAAGACACAGGGAATTCTTTTCCTTCTTCAATTAGATCAAATAAGAAGCGGGCTGCCTGACGACTGTTGGCTTCATTCAATAAATGGAAAGATTGGTTAAAAGAAAGAATTAGGCTTTCCAAGTCTCGAAGTAATTCTTCATGCTCATCGGTTTTATCGAAAACTTGAAGAATCAAACCCATACCTTTGATACGGTTTGACCATGTATCTTGCTCTGCTCTACCTAAACTATTCCAGAAGATTTGTGCTAACGTACGGTCATCGGCACTGTAACGAAGTAATGCTGCTCGGTGCTGAATGTCTACCAAAGAAGCTGCGATCAGACTTGCATCGACATCGTGCACTCCTTTTACATAACCTTCTTGATATCGGCTACTCATAAACTCCTGCAACAAGGCATTTCGTTCTTTGGTCTCCATATCCATAAAGGCATTTTCAGAGATATTCAGTTTACCTGCATTCAGTTCTTCTACAAACTGATACGCCAAGTATTCTGCTCTGTACACTTCATGGTTTTCAGAAACCACAGACTGATGCCATACAGGTCTACAAGATTCTAAAGATTCGTCTTCAATTTTCTCATAGAAATTTGTACCCGACATATGATACCAAAGTGCATCGTCCTTGAAGACAATACTTGCTTCTAAGCTTTGCGTATTGACGGTAAACTGATGCTTTCCAAATTTGATCACATTGTCACCACCCACAAATAACTCTTGACGGTCTCTGAGTTGACGGACAGCATCCTCCTTGATTGTTTTTAGCTTACTTTCAAGGTCATCTGCTTTGGTCGATTCCTCAATATCGGAAAGCTGCTGTACAATATCTCTGACCTTATCCACCATCATATCTGAGGCGAAATAGGCATTGATATCATTGATCTCTTTAAAACCTTTTGCCTTTCGGTCTACGCCTTTCAAAATACGATCGGCAGCAGACATCAAAGACATCGCACGTTTATTACGAGCTTCTTGAAGCTGTGTCTTTTTTCCTTCAAAAGCATTTGCCACTTCGTCTCGTTTCTCAACCAATTCGATCAAGAACTCATCGAAGTCTGCAAATTTCCCTTCAAGCTCTTCAAGTTGAACCATGAGTTTGGTCAAGTATTCCTCACAGCGTTCGGGCGTATCACTCACGTCCAAATAATTGGAAACCGCTTGAGAAATCAACTTGAGTTGTGCTTGGAATTCCGCTTTCGCTTCAGTGCCTAAAAGGTCTTTTCGTTTCGCTTTTTGCTTGGCTTTTACATTATTTAGCTTCGCAAAAATATCTGAAACGTTATCAATAATCTGTGTAGTGTGTGTGGCATCGTCAATTTTGAGGTTAGAAACCACATCAATCAACAACTCCAAATCTGCGGAAGTCTGATCGAGAAATTCTCCAACTTCATCCACATCTACTACTTTTGTGGCTTCTTCTAACTTTTGAATGGCATCTGTCACCCTATTTTCATAAGGTGCAAGCGCATCGTCACGAAGTAAAAACTCCACACATCGCCTTGAGAGTTTTTCTACATAATCTGCAATTTGCGTCTCGAAAGCTTCGATCTGTTCCTCATCCACATAACGAATATCTTTGAGAGAAATCAATTCTCCACGCATCGCTCGCAGTTCGGTCAGATCATCAACAAACTCATCTACTCTTTCGTGTACTCTTCTGTCAATTGTTCGGAGTAATGCCGTTGCTTTTTCAGAAGATTCCTCCATGCGCTCTTTAGCATGTTTACGCATACGAGTCACCTTCTCAAATTCCTCAATCGCAGAATTTGCACTATCCTTGATGCTTTGTAGTGGTTCTTGCAAATTGAGTGCTTCTTCTTCAGCCAACCAATAATAGTTGTCCAAAGTAACAGAAGCATCACGAAGTAAATCGGAATACAAACCGTTGTAAGCATCTCCTTTTTGCGTGAGCAAAATAATCGCTCTACAATCGGACATGGCACGTACAATCTCCTTATTTCCTATTTTGAAAAGACGGCTATCTTTTTGGGCGGCATCATCGGCATTATCAGGATGAACGTAAGGTGTTTTCCAAATCTGAAGTCCGTGATTTTTCTTGGCTTCTTCATCGGTTTTGAAATACACCAATTCTCCATTTTTGAAGAAAGAATAACCATGACAAGTCACAGGTGTTTCAACCCTTCTTTCAATGACATTGTATGAAAGCAAGATATATTCACCAGTAACAGGTTCATAGAATACATACATAGTGTCTTCCCCGTTTGGAGAAACAATTCTTTTCTCAAAATGAAGATGTTCTAAGCCACTTTCAAACTCCTTGTAATCTCCTGTCTGAAGATAGTATCCATTTGAGAAAATGATTCCTTGATCTTCAGGAAGAAGTACACAGGCATCAGCAATCGCATCAATACGACGTGCTTCTTTTAGCTTATCGTTATAGACAATGTATCGCCATTTTTTCTCTTGATACGGACGAATTTTGAGAATAATCAAATTCCCCATATCTGCATAAAGGATTTCGCCATCATCCAACGATTGATCGGCTACTTCTACCTCTTCTGCATAAATTCCTTCGCCTGTTTCAGTATTATCTTCAATTTTTACGGTCAGATCACCTCCAACAGTTTCTACAAAAAGTCTGTTTTTGATGGAAACATGTGGGTGTTTTCCCATTCTATGATCTTCACGACTTACTCTACTCCAAGAGAATTCGTGCTGATCGGCTTGTTTAAGCTCACTTTCCGCATTGTTTCGAACATATTTCAGTCCTCCACCATCTACAATTTCCCATTTGAAAGCCTTGATATCTTTGATATTCTGACTCACACGGAAAATCATATACAGATTTGGTCCTTGCACCAAAAACTGCGAAAAGTAAGTATCCTTATAGTATTTGTATAATTCTTTGAAATGCTGTTCGAAAGCCTTGTCTGCTACCAATGATTGCCCATTGGCATGAAAGCTATGATCTTCCTTTCGGAAAGTGAACGTACTGAATACATCTGAAATCTGAATATCGGTACGCAAACCCAAATGTACATTGTAACCGAAGATAAAATGCTCTCCCACAGGTACCATATCTCTTGCAATACAGTTGTTTTCTGTCGTGATACGATCTGTGGCTAAGAGTTGGGTTTCAATAGCTCCAAAAACTTTCTTTCGGGTCTCATTCAATTGCTCGAGCCTCGTGCGAAGATCCTCGCCCTGAGTCTGAAGTCTTTTACGAATGATTTCGTAGGTTCCTGTTTCGAGCATTGTCGTATTTTTTGAATTGAAAAATATATATCACTATTCTTAGAGTTAGCGAAGCGATCTAAGAATCTATTCACGAGATAAAGCTTTATAAAAAAATTTCTGCGTTTTGAGTCTGAAGACTCTTGCTTTATTCATGAATTTGAAGATCACTTCGTTAACTCTTCAAATAGTCTAATCAGGTTTTACTTTTGATTAAAGAACAAAATCAGTCACACCCATTTTCTCTGCTACTTTCATAGCATTTGAAAGGATGCCTTTTGATTTGTCATCAGTACTCATGTCAGACAACTTGTTCAATGCTGCTGCAACGCTCAAGTTTTTCAAGTCTTCTGGGTTTACTCCCAACTGATCAATTACTGATTTGATATTTTCAATCACATTGCTTCCGTTACCGTTTACTGTTCCCATCAAGTCTTGAGAAAGTTGTTTTACGGTATCACTGTTATCGATGAATTTCTCAATCGAACGTCCTTTAGCAATAGAGTTCACCATCTTATCGAAGAACATTGACTCACCACCAACGATATCGATATTCGAATGCTTAAGCCCTTCGCTCATTACTGAAGCCTGTGCAGTTGCAATATCTTTTTGTGTATCGATATTTGCCAAAGCAACCTCTTTGTCTACGTTCAATTGTAGTTTGAAACGCTCCATTGATCTTGACTCTTCGTCCATTGCTTTCAGTGCATTTGCTTCTGCCTCGATACGTTGCGCTTCCACCAATGCTTTCTTCTCCATGATCGCAGCCTCTGCCATTCCTTGCTTCTCGATAGCCACAGATTTAGCTTCCATACCTTCTGCCTCAGCAATCATCTGAGATTTTGTAACCTCAGCTACTGCTTCTCCTTTCTTAATTTCAAGATCAGCATCTACTTCACCTAGTTTTCTGTTTGCTTCCGATTGAGAATCTGCTTTCAGTTTTACTGCTTCCGATTCTGCTTTCGCTTCTTCTAGAATAACTTCTGCTTTCGCCAATCCTTCTGCTTTCGTAGCTGTTGCTTTTGCTTCCAGTACTTGCGCTTCCGCCATACCTGTTGCAGCAATCTCTGCAGAAGTTGCATCTGCCAATACTTTCTTCGCTTCAGCACTTTGTGTAGCCGTTTCGAATTCTGCTTGCGCCTCAATTCTACGCTTTTCAGCAATCAACTTCGCAGACTCTTTATCTGCTTCCGCTTGCTTCAACTGACCAATCAAGCCTGATTCTGCTTTTTGCTCAGCCTCTTTGATTGCCACTGCTTTCTGACGTTCAGCCTCAGCATATGCTTGCGTATCTTTGATTTTTTCTTCTTCAGAAACTACCGCTTTTTGAACTGCTACACGCTCACGGATTACTTCTTGAATATTTCTTCTTTCTTCTTCTAGTGATTTCTCTTTTTCAATACGAGCTAACTCAACTACTCTTTCTCTTTCGTTTTCAGCTAGCTGACGCTCACGCTCAATTCTCTCGTTTTCAAGAACTTCTGTACGTTCTCTGTTTTTCTCCGCAACAAGAATCTGACGGTCTTTATTTTTCTCGACTACTTCAAGCTCTTCCTGTACTTTCAAGCGAGCTTCTTCCGATTTCTTACGCTCTTCCTGACGAGTAACTTCAGCCAAAGACTCTTCTTGTGCTCTGACAATTGCAATTTCTCTTCTTTGCTTCTCTTCCGCCTCTGCTTGCTGACGCTCCAAAGCCAAAACAACTTCTTTTGCTTCAACATCTTGTTTGGTCAATAGCTTTTTCTCCTCATTACGAATGTGGTTGGCTTGAATTTTTTGAGCAGAAGTAAGATCCGTAATCTTACGGATACCTTCAGAATCCAAGATATTATCTGGGTCAAGGTGCTCTACTTCTGTTTGCTCCAAGTAATCAATCGCACAGTCATCCAAGATATAACCATTCAAATCTGTACCGATTACGTCAATTACTTCACGCTTGAATTCTTCACGAGCGTTGTACAAATCAGCAAAATCGAATTTCTTACCTACTGTTTTCAATGCTTCAGAGAATTTAGCTTCAAAAAGAGTCATTAAAGACCCTTGATCTGAAGCACGCTCACAACCAATAGTTTGGGCTACTTGCGCAACATCTTTCACATCGTTATTTACCCTAACGAAAAAGGCTACACGGATATCTGCTCTTAGGTTGTCTTTGCAGATCAGTCCTTGCTTTGCTTCTCTTGAAATTTCAATTGTTTTCAATGAAATGTCCATGATTTCAGCCTTATGGACCACAGGCACTACAAAAATACCTTGGAAATTCACTTTCAAACCTTGCATACCTGTACGTACTAAGGCTTTTCCTTGAGGTACTTTTTTGTAGAATTGTAAGATAATTAACACTAAACCTAATAATACCGCAGAGATGATCCCTACTAGCATCAAAGAAGCTTGTAATTCCATTTGTTATAATTTTTAGACTAAGGTTATTAAAGAATGTATTTTATAAAAAAATGATATTGGTATTCAAAGATTAATACGGCTCAACGATAAAGGCCTTTTTGTTTTCGTCATAATCAATGACTAAAGCATCGGAGCCCTTTTTCAAGGTTTTTCCTTCACCCGTAACGGCATAAATTTTCTGATGATAACTTCCTGTTTGCACTTCTACCTGGCCTTTTTTATCGCCTCTAACTTCCAGAATGACCGTACATTTGTTCCCGATCACATTGGTATCTTCTTCCATTTTTAGTTGATTGAAAAATTTACTCAACGGAAAAACGATAATTTTTGTAAAGGTCAGACCAATCAAAAATACAGGCACAAAAAGTAAAGCTGCAACAGTCCATGACGTATTCTCCAAATAGTGATTCCCTAACACAGAACCTACCCACATAAAGGCAAAAAGAAAGGTCAGAATAGCCATAAGTGGCACTTGCCCGATATGGAAAAATTGCAATATCTGAACAAATGCACTTGGAGCAGATGCAGTGGTTTGAGCTTCTGCTTTCACCTCAACTTCAAGCTCTGCCTCGGCTTCAATCTCCACACCACTTACACCACCTTCCATATCAACATCTGCCTCTACATCAGCATCCATATCAACGTCAAATGCATCGATATCGAAAATACCGAGAAAAGTCAGCATCCAATAAAGAAGTGAAAAAGCCACTAAAATAGTGTACGGTAAATTAATTGGTTGTAGTGCTTCGATCAGAAATTCCATAGTGTAGTTGTTGGTTTTAATTTCTTAAAAAATCACAAAAATTATATACGATAAAAAATATTAAAAGTTGGAAAAGCAATTAAATAAATTCTCAATTGATATAAAATTAAGTGCTCAGATATCATTCTTCAAATCCTTAATATTATATCTTGAAGAATTAAAGCATTCAAATTTTTGCTTATATCAATGAATTAGAAAAACTCAAAAGAG
Organism: Sediminitomix flava; assembly: GCF_003149185.1. Classification (NCBI taxonomy): domain Bacteria; kingdom Pseudomonadati; phylum Bacteroidota; class Cytophagia; order Cytophagales; family Flammeovirgaceae; genus Sediminitomix; species Sediminitomix flava. The sequence goes on from NZ_QGDO01000001.1 coordinate 1,198,536, forward strand.
TTCTCGTCCCATTTTTCAAAAAACAGTTAGAAACCGATACTAAAAAAGGTTTTGAATCGATGAATCAAAAGTTGAAAGAAATTTCCGAACGTTTATAAAAAAGAATAGGCTTACAAGATGATTGTAAGCCTATTTTTGTTTATCTATTTTAAGATTTATTCATTAGCCAAATCCCAAATATTAAGGTAGCTCAACTTTGTGATTTCAGCAGCTTTATCCATCATTATTTTATCTGAATGATCTGAAACTTGGTGATAGTCTTCATGTCCGCCAGTGTGATACCAGAAATACGGGATTCCTTCCTTATCAAAGTTTACATTATCTGAACCTCCTGCTTCACCCATTTTAGTTTTACCGTCAAACATCTCTAAATTAATGTTGAAATCAGCTATATTTCTCTCATTCTTATCCCAAATAGAAGCCATTTCGGCTGTATAAATAAAGCTTACTTGGTTGTCTTTACTATGCCAGTCACCTCGTCTTCCAATCATGTCAAAATTGAGATAAACATTGATATTTTCTTTTTGCTCATAAGTTCTCAGAAAATGTTTAGAACCGTGTAAACCTTTCTCTTCGGCTGTCCAAGAAGCAAAAAGAATGGTTTTCTTCGGTTTTACACCTGTTGCTTTTGCAGCTTTCGCAATTCCTAGAATAGCAGCCACACCAGAAGCATTATCATCTGCGCCATTCCAAACATAACCATCTCGTTTTCCTAAATGATCATAGTGTGCACCTACCATTACAACAGAATCAGGTTCTTCCTCACCTGTAATTTTAGCCAATACATTTCGAACTCGTTTACGTTCTACTTCAGAATTTGCTTTAAAAGCTGCTTTCTCGGCTTTCAACGTAATTTGTGAAGCTTTTCCAGATTGCAGTGCATTATGATAAGTCTCCAAATCTTTTTGATCTAAAAGCGAAGCCATCAAATACGCACCACCCATAAATACAGGTGCAATTTTGCTGACTTTATTGATCGGGCTGTAAAGTTGGGTCTCATAGAAAGAGGAAAGAGGCTCATCACCTTCGTAGTATTTTCTGTTATCTCTGAATGGAAAGTTTGAAGATTGTTTAGGCAGTGCAGAATTCGGATCAATCTCTATAACAGCCAAAGCTCCCATTTCTTCAGCTAATTTTGATTTTAACAGATGAAGTTGCTTTGCTGGCAATTCTTTAAATGATTTTCCTAATTCACCTTTCGTAGGCGCTCCTTTCAAACGAACCCAAATTTTTCCTTTGACAGATTGTTTAGCAAAGTCATCATAGTTCAATGAATCAACGGCTAAACCATAGCCTACAAAAACCAAATCTCCTTTACCTTTAATGCTTGTTGGAGCTGCTTTTACTTCAAAATCGGTATGGTAAGCAAAACTATATTCTTGTCCTGCAGAGGTGATGGATAAGGATTGTTTTTTAGCAGCCTTGTACTCCAACACATCAAAAGATTGGAAAAAGGTTGGCTTTCCGTTTATGATATCGCCAGCGGGTTCTAAACCCATAAATTCAAAAAGACTTGCAATATATTCGGCAGCTCTGTAGGCTCCTGGTCTTCCAGCTTCTCGCCCTTCCATCCAGTCAGATGCAAGGTGAGTGAGTGTAGAATTAATTGTGGCTTCATCAATTGCTGCAAGTCCTTTTTCTTTAGGTGTTTGTGCATGTGCGTTGGTAATTGTGAAGCAAGTGAAAATGAAGAGAAGTTTGTAAATAGTTTTCATTGTAATCGATTGCATTGGTTGTTTTGACAAAAATCGCCAATTCAATTGCAAGCATCTCCTAATCTGTCGTTAATAAACACTAAGCTTTTTCACCCCAAAACATTCGATAGAGTTTTATTGATAAAGCCTATATTTGTCTTCACACTAAGCCTTACTTCTCTGTTGATAAAGCAAACTTCATATTCGCCGAGTTTTCCCCTAAATCAATTTGTAGATACCATTTGGTATGCTAACGCAACTTCTTTTGAAGTTCAGTCAAAGCACTATGCACCATTATTTACAGAATTGATTTTCAATTATGGTGATCAATTTGAAGTTGAGGGGCAACATGTAGATAACTTGAAAACAGCAAATGAACATCTTATTCTTTCTGGGCTGAAAACACAACCTTTCCAAACCAAAGTAACAGGCAAATACAATAGTGTTGGTCTAATTCTAAAACCTTATTGTTACGGTATTCTTGCACATAAACTTGGGACAAACGAATTGGATGAACTATCTGATAAGCTTCAGTACGAATTTTTTGAGAAAGAATTTGTAGACTTTCAAGTCATTGAACAGCATATTATGTTGTTGTTTAAAGACGAAAGCATTGACCCCGTCCTGAATCACTTCGAGAACTATTTTTCAAATCATTTTATAGAAAAAGGAAGTTTAGCCACCTTCAACTCAAGTATTTCTCTTTCTCAAAAAAGTTTTATTCAGAAGTTTAAAAAGCATTATTTACTTACTCCTACCAATTATCTGAAGCTAAAAAGAGTCAATCATGCCATTCAACTGTTGGAAAATTCTCAATCTTCAAAACTTATTGAGGTAGGGCTAGATGCAGGCTTTTACGATCAGTCTCATTTCATCAAACTTTTTAAACAATTTAGTGGCTATACTCCTAAAGACTTTCTCAAAAATCAGAAGGTAAATTCTGTACAATTTTTATAATTTTTACTTTTCTACTTTTGTGAAAGCACTAAAAAGTAAAAGATGATGGAAAAGAGAAATGTGGTGTATATCGCCAAAAGTTTGGATGGTTATATCGCTGATAAAGACGGCGGATTAGATTGGTTACACACAATTCCGAATCCAGATAATTCAGATATGGGATTTATGGATTTCATTTCGCAAATAGATGCGCTTGTAATGGGGCGAAATACTTTTGAAGTTGTTTGTGGCTTTGGAGGAGAATGGCCTTATCCATGTCCTGTATTTGTGATTAGTAATTCTTTGCAAGAAATTCCAGAAGCTTATAAAGCTAAGGCAGAACTCGTAAAAGGAAGTGTTTCTGAAGTTTTAGCACATATTCATTCTAAAGGACATTCTAAGCTTTATATCGATGGAGGGAAAACAATACAGAGTTTTCTAAAAGAAGATTTGATTGATGATCTGATTATTTCTACCATTCCTGTTTTACTTGGAGGAGGAGCGTCATTATTTGGAGAACTGCCACAGACTTTAGCTTTTGAACACGTCGATTCAAAAGTGCTTTTGGGACAGATTACTCAAGATCATTACAAGAGAAAAAGAGATTAAATCATACACTTTTACCATTAGAGAAAGACTAGAATATTCAGTCCAATGATTGATACTTTAGTCTTTCTTACTTTTCTATTGATGACATTTTTTGAACAGAGAAGTGTTATTATGTAACATGCACGGTAAAATTAACTATGATCGGAAAGATTTTTTGATGGGACCATATGTACCCGAAGAATTGACTGGGAGTTCCTCATACCTTGATGTCGTTTCTTGGAATATCAGAGATTTTACAAAATTTGATGCAGAACGCATCGGACTTGTCGCCTCTATTATTCAAGAAATACAAGCTGATATTTTTGTCTTTCAAGAAGTTAATCCTGTTGCTTTAGATCCTGTTATCGAACTTCTTTCAAAAGCTGAAATTGGGCATTATCAAGTTGAATACGGCGATTCGGGTGAAAACCTTAGACTAGCCCTGATGTACAATATCAATAAAATCAGTCTGCTCACACCTACGGAAGAACTTTTCAAAGACGAAAATCTAACTACTGAAAATGGTATTGCTGTTTTCCCAAGATTACCTCTCAAAGGCTACTTCAAAGCTCGATTGAAAAGAAAAGATGCGATTAACTTTGAGCTTGTGGGTATCCATTTAAAGTCGCAACGAGGCAAATCAAAAGGTGTTCACCAACGTAAAATGGCAGCCGAACGCTTATCTGAATGGGCTCTGAATGAAGCTAAAGACGAAGACGTATTGATTATTGGCGATTGGAATGCGAGTTACGAGAAAAGAGAATGGGACTGTTTGAAAGAACTCGAATCTAAAGGTCGATTACGACTCGGAAGTATAAATTATCTTACAGAAAACAGTCATCTCTACAAAAAAGACGGCGACCGTTTAGATTTTGCAGTACTCACTTCTGAATTAGGAAAAGCATTGGCTTCAAAAGCTAGAGTTATCCGATGGAATGATTTGGATAATGAACTTTCAAAACAACAAGCCAAACAAAAAATCAGTGACCACTTCCCCATTCTAATTCGTTTTTTCTGGATTGATTCAGACCGCTAACCCCAACAAACATCAATAACTCCATTTCAGACGCCAAAACACTAATCCTCCAAATTCTCCACTTGGAGCAAAAACAGAACCTTCGGGGCCTCCAAATAATTGAGCGGTAAGCAGTAATTCTAAATTATCGGTTAAAGAAATTGTTTCTTGTGGCCCAATGTACCACGAACCATCAGAATTTATCAATCCACTGACTCCCGAAGTAAACAAGGGTGTGACTTGCATGGAAGCACCCAACAATTGGGAGTAATGAGTATATGTTAAGGTTTTGGCTGTAACTGGAGCGATCAAGAACCCACCATTCAATCCTTCCAAACCAGAGATATCAATTGGATTGGTATTAAAGATACTCTCTGCCATCAAATTTAAGGTATTGGGGAATGTATAATCCGCTGAAAGAACCGCTATAAAAGTTGGCGTTTCATCTCCTTTATAAGGATGAAAATAAGTCATTTCACCTTTAAAACTTGCCCCTTTAATCTCACCAGACCAACCCGCACCAACTACTAAGTCAGTAAATGATTTCCCTGCCAAAGCTTGAAAATCGTATTCCCATTTATTGAATCGGAAAAGCCCTGCCATGGTTATCTCATCAAAGTCATCGGAAATAGAAGAGGCAAATTCTATGGAAGACGTTTCGCCTAAATATTGACGGATTAAAACCGCATCTGTTCCTGCTCTTTCTTCATAATCGAAATCAAAATAAGCATAAGCATTAAAAATATCATTGGGATTCCACGCACTCGCTATTCCCCAATTGATACGCTGTCTACCTACTCGAACTTGCGTACTTCCATTTTCCCAATTCAAATACAATCGGTCAAGTGTTGTATTGATAAGATAAGAATCACCTTTTCCCCATGTCCATGACATATTGATCAACCCTTGGTCGGGAATGTACAATCGCTCATACAAATCGGGGGTAAAAGCATTGATTGTTTCCCCATAAAACATTCGATTTCGAGCACTTGCAGTAAAAGTCAATTGATTTGAAATCGTCCATTCCAGATTCATGCGGTTATGAATCAAGTTGTCTGTTAGCCACTGCCCATCTTCAAGCATAGCCCCCGATGGCAAAGGCGTATTACTCAAATCAGAAATATTAACCGTCTGAAGGTATTTCAAATAGCCCCCGAATTGAAGTTTCTTTGGTTCATCGAAGCTGTACATATCTGCATAATCATCTTCTTGTGCAAAGACAGAAGTGATATTTAGAATGCTTAGCCCGATGAAGATTAGGTATAGTTTTTTAGTCATTTGTTAGGTATAAAATATGATGCTTGAACTCCCCCCTTAATCCACTCCAAGAAGGGGGAAAAGGGGAGTGTCATTCTATTTTTCAGAACTCACTTCTCTTCTAATATCATCTTTAATCTGCCCATCTTCAAATACAATTACTCGATGCGCCTTGTCAATCACACGCTGATCATGTGTAGAAAAAATAAAGGTAGTATGCTCACCTTGATTGAGTCTTTCCATAATATCTAAAAGGTCGGCTGTAGATTTTGAATCTAGATTGGCTGTCGGTTCATCGGCTAATACAAACTTTGGTTTTGAGGCCAAAGCTCTTGCTACTGCTACTCTTTGCTGCTGCCCTCCAGAAAGTTTGGTTGGTCTTTTATGTAGTTGATCTGCTAAACCAACCGATGCAAGAAGGCTTGTCGCACGTTCTTCACATTCTTTTTTACTACGCCCTTGAAGTTGCATGATGAACTCTACATTCTCTTTGGCTGTGAGTACAGGAAGTAAGCTATAATCTTGAAAAACAAAACCAATATGATCTCTTCGGAAAGCTATCAATTCGGAAGCAGACAACTTAGATATATCTTTTCCATCAATTAAAATTTGTCCACTTGTCGGATTGTCCAAACCTCCGATCAGATTCAGCATTGTTGTTTTACCCGAACCTGAAGGCCCTACAATTGCAGTAAATTCACCTTGCTTGAATTCAATGCTTACTTCATTGACTGCTTTTACAGGAATGGTATCTGGATTATATATTTTATTGAGTTGATTTATTTTTATGATACTCATGGTTGTTCTGTTTTGAATGGTAAATGAATTAGTGTGTTCGGATAGCTTCTACAGGCTTTAGTTTTATTGCTTTAATTGCTGGATAAATAGCCGAAATCAATGCTGTAGCGATAATGGCTAGCGTAATTCCAAAAATAGTTTCTGGACTTAAAGACGGCCTTACAATCGTATCAAAACCAAAACTTGCCATTCCTTCACCAAAAATACTGAGGTCTATTCCTGTATAATGGAAATAGCTTGTACTCAATAGTCCTAAACCAAGACCAATCAGTCCGCCAATTCCTGTAAGAAAAAGCGTTTCTAAAATCACCATTTTTACGATTCTGATCTTCTTCATTCCCACAGCCATGAGCGTTCCTATTTCCCTTGTTCGTTCGAAAACGGCCATGAGCATGGTGTTCATAATTCCGAAAGTAACGCCCATCATAAAAATCATAATAATGATTGCGTTGGTGAAACCCATAGATTCTGCAAAAACGGCTAGTTCGGGCTGTGCTTCTTTCCATGTTTCTACCAAATCATCAGAAGAAACAAAATGCTCAATTTTAGCTTTCATGGCAGGAACTTGCTTCATGTCTTTCAGCATGATCGCTATTTCATGAATGCCATCCACTTTAAGTAATTCTTCCAAATCATGTTGTCTGACAAAAACATTTCCTTCATCAAACGCTTGAGATGCCGTTTGAAAAATCCCGACTACTTTGAATTGCATCCCGACAAGTTCGTTGTCTTTATCTTGCATGGTCAGAATTAACTTTGAGCGAATTTTCAGCTTTAATTTATCGGCCAATCTTTTACTAATCACTACTGGCTTTTGCCTTCTTCGCATTTTTGTATCGAAGTAGTCTCCATCAATAATATTTTCAGCTATTCCAGAAAAATTTCGTTCTGTTTCTGTATTCACGCCATTGATTTGTACACCTAAACTATTGTGTGCTGAAGCTGCTACTCCTGTTGAAATCACTCTCTCAGATATAGCAACAACTTCTTCTTGCTGTTTGAGTTTTTCGATCAACGGATCCGCATCTTTTATCTGATATTTGATTTCTTTCGACTGTAAAAAAGTCTTCTGATGAATCTGAATATGTGCAGAACTGTTTTTGATGCCATTCAGAATTGACTGTTGCATCATCCCTTCAATAAAGGCTATACCGAGTGCGGTTAAGGTTATACCAACGGCTACCGCTGTAATGATGACACTACTACGTGTTTTGTTTCGCCAAACATTTCTCCATGATAATACTGCTAACATAATTTTATCCTTTTAGGGCTTCCGCCACACGTAGTTGAACAATTTTATAGAAAGGGTAAGAAAGAGAAAGCATCACAATCGTGAAAATAATGATGACTTGAATCAGAACGACACCAAAGTCTAAGATTGTTGGAATTAAAGGATCCATTCCCATCAACTCCATTTGCTTTGCAGCTTCTCCAGTCAATTCGATTGGATTCACAAAGAAATGATGAACCAATGGAATACTTACAGCTAACGAAATACCTAAACCAAGAACAGCTAAGATCAAAGACTCTATAGTCACTAGTTCTGCCAGTTTCCATTTTGACATTCCGACACCAACCAAAACACCAAATTCTTTTCCTCTTTCCATGGTCATCATCATCAGTGTTCCATAAATTCCGAAAGCAATAATGATATACAGAATCCCGACCATGACAATTCCACCTATATCATCAAACTCTAAACTTTGTACCATATCGGGAGCTAGTTCTGCCCAATTCATCACTTCAACATCCGCTCCGAAGCTCGATTTCAGATGCTCTTGAAAAGTCAAAAGGTCTTTTGAAACCTTTAAGCCTTGTGGTTTCACATCCAAATCCAACAAATATGCAGAGACTAAACCATAGGCAGAAAATAATTCTTGTGCTTGCTCTAGGGGTAAATAAACTGCCATTCTGTTCAGTTCGGGATTGCTCAGTTTAAGAATTCCTTCAATTGGATATTTCCCTGCCGCCTGTTGTGCATGATAACCACTTCCCCAAAGTACAAGTGTATCACCTATTCCCATCTGAAGATAGTCGGCCAAACCTTGAGCAATCATTACACCTTGACTATTCGAGTCTAGAAACTTTCCTTCGACAATTCTTTCATCTAATTCTGTGAAGTTTCGTTCTTTTTCTGGTTCAATTCCTGTGACGAAGGAAGCTTGTGTCGTTTTCTCGGAAACCGAAAGGGCAAAAGCGTCCAGCCGAGGAATGATTTGCCGAACTTCTTGATATGCCTTCAGCTTCTTTTCTTGTTCTTCACTTTGAGGCATCAACTCATTGATCGATTTATCTTTCCAGTATCCTTCTTTGTGAAGCTGAATATGTCCCATTTGTTCAATCGTGACTTTTGCCATATTGTATTGCCCGCCTTTTTGAAGACTTCGCATAAATACAGACAGAATCACGGCCATACAAATTGAGGCTACACTGATAATTGTTCGACGACGGTTTCTCCATACATTCCGCCAAGCCATTTTTGCAATTAAACTCATGGTCGCTTATCTAATTTTTTTCATGTTCTGTTGAGAAAAGAAACTTTCTTTCATAGGTACATTGTATTGTGCCGTTCGGGTATAAATCTCTGTTCTGTTCTCGGGTTCATCGGCAGGTTGCATCACTAGCTTACAAGGAATTTCTCGATCATCCATTTTCTTTATATCAAAAGATGTCATTGTATTCACCAAATACTCATCTTCGTCATAATATTCTGCTTTCCGTTGGTTATACAAATCTTTACTAACCCAAAGAATTACTTTTCCCCAAACCACCGTAGCATCTTCAGTCGGGATCAGCTCTATTTTCCAACATGTTTTTCCATCTATTTCCTCTTCTCCAAGAATCTTCTTGTGATAATCATGAACAATTGAAGACTGCTTTAGTAAATCATCATTCGTAAAATCAGAACCCATCCAAGACTGCCCCATCATTGAAGCACTTATTTTTACTGTTTTTTCAATAGAAGGAATCCAGTTCCACATTTCGTTATTGCGTTTCAAAGAAGTAGTTCCTTTGTCTTTGGCTGGCGCTTCTACATACATCAAGAAAAATTCTTCTCCCAAAGACCAACTTTTCATGGTCATTTCCCTAGTCCAAGTAGGTCTGATAATTTTCATGGTCATGATAGAACGGCTAGTCTTACCTCGGTTTTTCTCATCCGATTTCTTTACTATTTCTTCAACATCTTGTGCATATGCTTGAAAGCAAAACACACTAAACAATAGGCTTATAAGGATTCTTTTCATTGCATTCACATCTTTTGGTTGAACGGTTGGTCATAAATAATTTCAAAAAAAACACAGCAAAATACTGTGCAAAAATTTCTAGGTCCTGTATCGATTTATATAATGCATCAATACTCTTTGTAATTGAAATTCCTCATTAGGAGAATACAGAAACATGGCAAAAGCACCAAACATCTGCGCTACAAAACTACTGGTTTCCAATAAAGGATCTTCAACTCCCAATTCTTCAAAGATTTGGTAGAAAGTCATCTGAACTCTGCCCAAATGTGCTACTACATGTTCTTCTTTGAAGAAAGACGCATCGGCTTGCAAAGAGAAATTGAAATAGATGCGCCACTCTCGTGTATTTTCCATCACAACCTCAGAAAACTCTTTACAAAGCTGTTCTAAACGTTCGAAAGCAGGTAAACCCATAGGTTCTACTTTGTCAAAAATTTCCTTTTCTTTGCCAATTGCATAAATCAAAAGTTCGTTTAATAATTCTTCTTTACTTTTGAAATAATGATACAAAGAGCCTTTTGCTATCCCTGCTTCTTTGGCAATGGTGCTAATTGAAGTATTCAAATATCCCTTCTCTGCAAATAGGCTAGCTGCGGTATCTAGAATGAGCTTCCTACTTTGCTCCCTTATCTCTTCAAATTGCTCTTTCGTTTTTGGCATAAAATCATTTTTGACTGAACGATTGGTCGAATATCTTTTTTTTCAAGGAAAATGTCAAGCATTTAAATATAAAAAGGCTGAAAAAACTTTTGAGATGTAAGATTTTAAGTACTAGGATATATTTTTTCGAGATAAAACTTAACTGTTCTTAGAGTTACTCTAAGAACTCATAAATGGAAACCAGAGTCTTCAGACTCGAAAAATCTGCTAAAATGTCGAGTCTGAAGACTCTAACTCTCATCAATCAAACCTTAGATAGCTTCACAAATTCTAAGGATAGTATTTCCCGTTTTCTTATGCCTAGTACTTATTCCTTTTAAATACACTGGAGTTTTAATTCCAGTGTATTCACACGCCCTACTATTAAAACACAATCTTCATTATTTCATGCCCATTATCTGTGATTAATTTCAGATAATAAATCCCTTTTGAGACATTAGCTTCTGCCAGATCGAAATCAAAGTGGTGAATTCCTGCTGAGACTTCATCATAAGAATTCTCAAAAACCAATTTACCCAGACCATCAAAAACTTGAATACTGATAGCTGTTTCTACTTTGAGATTCATTTCAATATTAAAGTAGCCATCATCTGAAGGATTTGGATAGACTACATAATTTTCTACAGTTAGATCAGTTCCTCTTTCGTCTATAAATAGTTGGTTTCTTGAATTGGAGGCAGAAAGAGAAGGATAAACCAAATTCGGAAAGTTATTGGCAAAAGATCGAGTTGCTTCATAAATCTTAGCAGATTTCCCAAAACCATCATCTTCAGTGCCATTCCTCCAAGCTGTGATACCAGCAAAACCATTTGTCTTTACCTTGTTGTAAACATCTTTAAGTTTTACATTAAAATCACAGGCTCCTCCAGGACTCGTACAAGTACAACCACAAGTATTGTTTGGTAAATCTGTTCCCGGAAATTCTCCAATTACAATTGGCTTATTTACATTCGGATACAAAGCACTTGCTTGTTCCCCAAAAGGTGCGCCCGTACTTTGCCACTGATACCAGTGCATTGAGTAAAAATCTAAATACGCTCCTCCATGATTGTATTGAGCTTTTAGGGCACTACCTGTATAATTGTCTCCGTCATGATTTACACCATAATTGTTATATCGGCTACTATTATAGATAATCCATTTTGAGCCAACTGTGGTGAGATTTTTATAGTTTGAAGCGGTATGAATTTTTGCCGCACATCTCGCGATAAATCGGATGGTATTATTTCGGTTGATTGTCCCGTCTACAAGGTTATTTTGATTCTCCCACATATGCTCTGGCTCATTGATGATATCATAGCCTAATACGTAAGGATTATTTTTATAACGTGCGACAACAGGACCTAAAAAGTTATCAACATAACTCGTTAATTTGTTGGTATCTCTGATCACATTTCGATGCAAAGTATATTTTGTACTTCCGGGCTGTCCATTTCCTGCTTTCAAAACCATGTCAAACGACCACATCGTTAAGATCACGTAGATATTTCGCTTTTGAGCCTCATTGAGTACAGCATCCAAATGACTATAAAATCGGGATGAAGGACTGAGTACATAACCATTATTATCATATTGGGGAGTGTTATTTCCTCTTCCATGTACCCAAATGCGAACACAGTTTACCTTGTTGTTCTGCATCTTCAGAAATTCATCTTGCCAAAAGCTCAAACTGAAATGATCGGTGTCCAAGAAATCAATTCTGTAATAAGGGTCATTTTGCCAAGGGCTATTAATTCCATTTAAGAAAATCTTTCGGTTATTCACCCGAAATTCATTTCCATTTACTGTGATTCTTTGTGCTAAGGTTGTATTGAGTAACAAAGTACATATGCCTAGCGTAAGCAGTACTATTTTTTTCATTGTGTTTTACTTTTGTAAAAAGTGATAAGTTTAATCTGTTTTTAAATACGCTACTCACGTCTGAGTTGTATTCAAGAACGGTTCTTGGGGTACCTTACTATTTACAAATGTAAATAACACACCTATTGAGAGCTTATATTTTTAAACGGAAAGCCAATACTAATTTGAAATTGAATTTTGTTTTCCAATACTTCTGAAATACAAAAAACGAATGCTCAATCGAACATTCGCTTTCCATTTTCAAGAATACTGAAATCAGTATTTAGATTTCTTTTGGAGAATCTATGACTTCATTATCAGACTTTTCTTTCAAGTATTTTTTATCATTCAATCGTTGAATTTTTTGAGCTGATTCACTGATGATATTTAGTGTTGTAGTATCTTGATCATACACCGAATACCATCCTTGTCTTTCATGTGGAGGATCTCCGATGTAGTCATCTCCTTCTTCCCAAAAATCGTGAATGTGTTTTGGTCTGCCTTCTCCAGCAAAAGCCCAAAAATTTGCTCCGACTAATGATGTTCCTTGCTCCGCATTCTCAATGACTTTCTCAAAAAGAGCTTTATAATATTTATCCTTCCACACCGTCGTTGCTTTCGGATCATGGTTGTTCTCATCTCTACCAATTCCGAATTCTTCCAAGACGATTGGTTTACCTAGTTTTTGCGCTGAGGCAACATGATCTTTGATGTAAGCTTCTACATTTTTGAAGGCAGTCGGATAAGTTTCTTCTGCATTGGTAGGGTTAAACCAAGACCAATTCTGTACCCAAATATGCATGGTCATATAATCAATATGTTCGGAAAAATTATCTTCATATACATTGATGCCTGCATTTGTACCCGGTGTATTTCCTTCAGTACCTAAACAAACTAAGTGCTTTTGATCTTGAACTTTGATAAAAGAAGCTGTACGCTCAATCCACTTTAAGTAATCTGCACGAGATTCATATCCTCTTGGCTCATTTGAAAGTTGCCAAGCCATAATTGTTCCGTCTTCTTTATAACTTCTTTTAGTAATGCTATTTTCACGGTTGATTATTTTCGTCAAGAAATCTTCAAAAAGCTGCATTGCTTTTTCATTCTGATAAAATGACTGTGTGTATTTGATGTAGGCATCCCAAGAGTTTGAACCATCGAAAGGATATGGCGCTTCGGGTTCTCCTGCCCATTCCAAATATTGCGTCATTCCTCCAGACCAAGTCCAAAAGTTATTGAGTACCATCACCGCTTTCATATCTCTTTTTGCCATTTCAGACAAGAGGAAATCAAGACCTTCGGCTACTTCTTCATTTATTACTCCTGCTTCGGGTTGTAAAGTAGGTTGAACTCGCCAAGGTGCTGAAAGCGGACCATCACTCGAAGCTAAGATTCGCAAGTTTGTGATTCCGAGTTCTTGCATATGGTCTAGCTCTCGGGTCAATCTTGCTCGATCGCCTTTTTCTCCCTTCATTCCCAAATTCATTCCGTACCAATAATTGGCTCCAATGAAATAGTAGGGCTTTTTCTTATGAACAAACTGTGTTCCCGATACAGAAACAAAGTGTTTGTGACTACTACAGGATACTCCTAAAAGAAGGATGAGTATGCCTAGTAAAATATTGATAGATTGTTTTTTCATGGTTAAAAAATTAAACAGCTTCAACAGAAATCATCGTTTTCAAACGGTGGATAATCTCCAAACAAGCTCTTCCATTATGATAAGGACATTTCCATGGCCCTACTTTATCGTCTTCTAAGTTTGGTACACCATTTTTATCTACTCTCCAATACCATTCGCCACTTTGGTTAATCAAATTGGCTTTAATATATTCCCAATTCTTTTTTGCTGCGTCCAGATAAGAAGTCTTGTTTGTTAGTTGGAATGCATTGACAAAACCGACCATTGCTTCTGCTTGTGGCCACCAATGTCTTTCATCGTCAATATGACCATTTGCAGCCTCATTTAAGATAGAGCCATCGTCTGCGATACCATGTTTTAAGGTCACATCCACCATTCTTAAGCAAACTTCTTGTACTCTTTCAAGTAACATTCCATCTCCAAGAATTGCGGCAGCTTCTTCCAAAAGCCAAGAACCTTCAATGTCATGTCCGAAAGAGACTTCATTAGACTTAATGGTCCAATCTTCTTCCATGAATAGGTTAAAGTTTGCAGTTCTGTTGTCAATGATTTTTTCTAAGAAAACAATAATCAGATTCCTTAATTGTGCTTTGAGTAAACCATCTTGATGCACTCGGTACAGTGCTGTATAAGCCTCCAAAATATGGAGGTGCGTATTCATTGTTTTCTTTTCGTTGGCATCTTTTTCACTCAGACGCAAATCTTCCAAGATATCCCACTCTCTTGTGCAAGCCTCAAAGTAACCATTATAATATTTGTCGAAACTATGTTCTTCAATATCTAGGAAAAGCTTCATCGCGGTATCAAGGGCTTCTTGATCTTTGGTCGCTTTATAATATTCAGCCATAGCATAAATCGTAAAGCCAATCGCATAGATCTGCTTTTTGGTTTCGATTGCTTTACCATCAGCATCAAGCATCCAATACACGCCTCCAAATTCTTTATCAATAAAGAACTTTTGGATGTATTCATAGGCTCTTCTAGCCATTTCCAAATATTCTGCTTTTTGGTAATGCTGATAAGCAACTGAGAATGTCCACAAAATACGAGCATTTAATACGGAGCCTTTCGGAGCATCTTTCACAATAGTATTATCATGTAGAATTTGTCCGTAAAAACCACCTCGCTCAAAATCTTGTGTATGATCAATCCAATATTGAAGGATGTTTTCTCTGAACTCTTGATCTAATTCGTTGATGAAGTTTTCCATGCTACTTAAAGTTTAAAAACGGCTTATGCGAACAGACATAAAGCCGTTTTTTGATGAGGAATAAATTAGAATTTTGAATATAGAGACAAGACATGCCTTGTCTCTACCCTATAAACCCAAAGCTTTCAACGCCTCTTCATTCTTATCTACCATTGCATTGATGGTATCTACAGAATCGGCTGAAGTGAGCTTATCTTCAGGAGTGTTTAAACAGTAATCTACTAACTTGTCGATTGTGGACGTGGCTACATGCAATCGGGTATCCGATGAAGCATAATATATTTTTACTGATCCATCTTCATCTGCAATCCAACCATTAGCAAAAGCAACGTTAGAAACATCTCCTACTCTTTCTTCTTCGTAAGGAGCGATGAAGTGACCACCTGGTAAGGCAATCATTTTCGATGGATCGGCTAAGTCAGTCATAAACATATAAAGTGTGTAACGAAGACCTGCGGCAGTGTTTCTTACACCATGCGCCAAATGCAACCAACCTTTTGAGGTTTTGATTGGTGTTGGTCCTTGTCCGTTTTTCACTTCATAAATCGTGTGATAAGTTTTGTTGTGAATGATTGTTTCTTCTTTCACTTCTGCGTTTTCCATAGAGTCTGTGAAGCCCCAACCGATTCCTCCTCCAGAACCTGTATCAATAAATCCGTCTTGCGGACGTGTATAAAGCGCATATTTTCCATTTACAAATTCAGGATGCAAAACCACATTTCTTTGCTGCCCCGAATAGGTCACCAAATCAGAAAGACGCTCCCAATTCACCAAGTCTTTTGTACGTGCAATACCGCATTGTGCTACTGCCGAAGAAGTATCTCCTTTTGGTGCATTTGGGTCTTTTCTTTCCGTACAGAATAATCCATAAATCCAACCGTCTTCATGTTTGGTCAAACGCATATCATATACGTTGGTATCTGGCTGATCTGTTTGTGGTAAAGTGATTGGTCGATCCCAAAAACGGAAATTATCAATTCCGTTAGGGCTTTCCGCTACGGCAAAGAATGACTTACGGTCAACGCCTTCTACACGAACAACCACTACATATTTTCCATCAAACTTGATAGCACCTGCATTGAAAGTAGCATTCATCCCGATACGCTCCATAAGCATCGGATTATCTTTCTCATTGAAGTCATATCTCCAAGTCAGTGGCGTATGCGCTCTTGTAAGTACAGGATTTACATATTTCTCAAATACACCATTGCTTTTTGCTTTTGGAGCATTTGCTTTTCGTAATAAACTCTCTTGCTCTTCGAATAAACGAACTACTTTATTTTTGAATGTCTTTTCCATTACAATCTATATTTTGAATGTTTTTTGTCTGATTGATTTTACTTTACAGTGTAAGTAGGTGGATATATGAATTCAGGTAATTTCGATTTTCATTCAAATTGATTTTTCACAGTGGAAACAATCTTTTATTGATTTGATCGCAGTCTTCATTTTTTGTCTTGACACAAAAAACGAAGCAAAAAAAGTCAAGTCCCATTCAATCATCCTCCCCGCAAATCAGCCCAAACTCCACGCGATGGGACAAACAGCCCTCTTAGGCGTATTAGCGGGAAGCTTGCCACAAAAGCGGAGAAGCGAAGACTCGTGGGGTGACCGTTTTTTATGTGGCTTGATTTTCTTTGGTTCGTTTCTTTTATCAAGAAAAGAAATGAACACTACAATCAGAGTAAGAAAGACAATACCCACTATGCATGAATTACTAAGAACGAAAAGTAAACTCGTTTTCATATGTCCTACTACTTAAGCCTAGATTACCTCTGCTTTCTCTTCCTCTTTTACTACAGTCTCTCCATCTGGATTAACTGCATTTTCTAGGTTGTCCCACCAGTTTTTCTTTAAGATGAGTACTGTGATTGCGCAAATAGCTGCTGTTACGAAGAAGGATGTTTGTTCTTTGATCACGATGTAAATCGGCATGATGGTAAGCGTACTTTGCCATACAATCCCGACGATTACATTGACCATATCACGTTTGAAATCTTTATTCTTTCTGATCTGTGGATTTTCTGCCACTACTTTATCGTGGATAGGTTTCCAGAATCCCCAAGGACGAACTTTGATATAGAAGGCTTTCAAAGTTTCTTCGTCTGTTGGTTCGGTTACAAGAGAACCAATGATACTACCCGCCATAGATACTGCAAACATGAGTGGGAAGTAGTAAAGCTCTAGTATATCTGGGAAGAGCATTGGGAAGACCATAGAAGCGGCAATACCTGTAGCCATACCCCAGAAGAATCCATGACCATTAAATCTCCACCAGTACCATTTCAAGATGTTGGCTGCGATATACCCTCCGTACAATGCTGATACAATCCACTGCAATACGGAGTTGATATTTTTCACATAAAAACCAATGATGGTACTGACAACCACTACCAAAGCAGAGATGATATAACTTGCCGTCATTTGGCTCTTTCTACCTGCTTTCGGGTTGATATATCTTAAATAGATGTCATTTACTAAATAGGCAGGTGCGGCATTTACTGTAGAAGCAAAAGTGGACATGAACGCGGCTAACAATCCTGCCAACAGTAGTCCTTTTAATCCTGTAGGCACAAACTCGTTGATGGCCATCGGAAGGATATTCTCAAAGTCAAAAGCGATACCCGCTTCATTGATTTCATCGCTAAAGAAGACGATTGCCAATACCGCAAAACCAGTAATCATCAAGTATCTTGGGAAAAGCAAAACAAGGGATACAAAACCCGACATCTTTGCTGCTTCTTTCGGTGTTTTGGTCGAAAGAATTTTCTGCATATCGAAGTTTGGTGCTGGCCCTGCCATAGATGCGAAGAAGCCTTTGAAGAGCATCATCATGAAGAAGATACCAAACATAGAGAAACCATCTTCTGAAATTCTTTCATTTACGGCTGGAATCAGATTTCCCCAATCCATATTCAATTCCCAAGCGAAGAACGGATTTGTCCAACCTTCTGGCGTCATTAGAGCTAATGTCTCTGGTGAAACTTTTGCCATCGCAATTCCTGCAATTACCAAAGCTGAAACGGTCATGATCGCAAACTGAATTACATCAGTCCAAACGATACTGAGCATCCCCCCCATTACGACATAGAAAGTTGCGATTGTTGTAAACACAATTCCGTAGAAGTGTGGAACATATTGCAGAGGAATATCAAATGGAACGTATTGTCCAACAAATTCCCATGGCAAGAAGATTTCCATAAATTTACCGATCCCGATAAAGCCATAGCTCAAGAAACCTAGTACACTCAAAAGGGCAAAAACGACCACAATCATATGCGACATTTTCCCTGAAGTCCCATCTCCAAATCGGATACGAATCCATTCAGCTCCTGTAAGTACATTCGATTTTCTTAGCCAAATAGAAAGGTAAATCATTAAGAAAATCTGATTGAAAACAGGCCATAACCAAGGAACCCAAACACTCTTCAATCCATATATAAAGGCTAAATACACCATCCACATCGTTCCCGAAATGTCAAACATTCCTGAGGCATTCGAAAGCCCGAGCATATACCAAGGAAGCGTGTTCCCTCCAAGGAAATAGGATTCCATATTTTTTGAGGCTTGCTTTTTTAACCACAGCCCCACCAAAATGGTCGAGAGTAGATAAAGCCCTATGATCGATAAATCTAAAATTTCTAGTTGCATCATACTTACTGTTCCTACTGTATAAAAAATTGTGTTGTTCTAACAGTCTTCACACTGCATTGCGTTTTTGCATAGCACAAAATTGAAGAAACAGTGATGCGAATTGAGGGGGGTAATCTTTCAATTAAGACGAAAAATCATCCATTCTGATAACATAGAGGGGGATAGCTTTCGGTATTTGTATTTCTGAAATATGACTAGAACTATAGATTTCTCTATTCGATGATATTGTAGTGTTTAAATTGGCATTAGATGTGGAACCGTTAAGTACTAGGACAAATGTTTTCGGGATAAAACTTTACTGTTCTTAGAGTTGCTCTAAGAACTCATAAATGAAAGAGAAAGTCTTCAGACTCGAAAAATATACATAAAATTGAGTCTGAAGACTCTTACTCTCATCAATCAAACCTTAGATAGCTTCGCAAACTCTAAGGATAGTTACACTCGTTTTCTTTTGTCCAAGTACTTAAAAATTCTATGAAATGAAAGCGTTAATCAAAGTCTATATTTGAGCGTAGCGAGTTTAGACTTTTTAGCGAGAATGGAATAGAATTTAGGTGAAGCATCTTAGCCATGGCCTTTTGTTACTTTTGGCTTGACCCAAACGTAAGAGAAAAATAAAGCATCTTATATATCTATAATCAAATCTATTACTTTATACAATTTCCCCTTCTCTTTGAGACCTCTCTCCCCCTCACATTTGGTACATAAAAATGAAATTGCTGTAAAAGTAAAAAGGTGAAATCGTCATCATTTTTTGATCAAAATTGATAGCACAATGAATAGATTTTTAAAAACAGCTTCAGCATTATTTCTCGCAAGTCAACTTGGAGCTTGTTCGATAGATACAGTAGAGGAGCAAAAACCTAATGTATTACTTATTCTGACAGACGATCAAGGTTGGGGAGATTTATCCTTCAATGGGAATCAGCATTTACAGACCCCAAACTTAGATGGACTTTTTGAGCAAAGTACCGTTCTTTCCAATTTTTATGTCAACCCTGTTTGTGCACCAAGTCGTGCGTCATTATTGACAGGACGTTACAATTTGCGTACGGGAACTTCTTGGGTGACGCGTGGGACTGAAAACATGCGAACTGAAGAAGTTACGATGGCTGAAATTTTTAAAGATGAAGGTTATAAAACGGGACTTTTCGGGAAGTGGCATAATGGTGCGCATTACCCACAAGACCCTAACGGACAAGGTTTCGATGAATTTTGGGGCTTCTGTGCTGGGCATTGGTCAAATTACTTCGACACAGAGCTTCAGCACAATCAAGAAATGACGCCTACAAAAGGATATATTACAGATGTTTTGACTGATAAAGCAATGGTATTTATGGAAGAAAATAAAGAAAAACCGTTCCTCTGCTTTGTACCTTACAATACACCACATACGCCTTTCCAAGTAGCTGATAAATATTTTGATAAGTATAAAGATATTGACTTTGGAAAAGGAGAAGAGGGAAATAAACAAATTGCGGCCGTCTATGGAATGATTGATAACATGGATGAAAATATCGGGCGAATGCTTCAGAAAATGGAAGATTTAGACTTGGATGAAAATACAATCGTGATTTTCCTTACGGATAATGGCCCTCAGCAATACCGTTATAATGGCGCTTTTAGAGGTAGAAAAACAGATGTACTTGAAGGTGGTGTAAGGGTTCCGTTCGCTATAAAGTGGCAAAACCAAATACAATCACAGAAAATCATGCAATTTTCAGCACATATCGACATTCTTCCAACGCTTCTTGATCTATGTAAAATTGAAAAACCACAGTACTTAAAACTAGACGGTATCAGTTTATCAAAAAGTATTATGGGAGAAAAAAATAAAGAAAGTGATAGAATTCTCTTTGACATCATGACAAATCAAGATGTTGTATCAGACTATAAAGGAACAGCTATTCAAGCCCCTTACAAATGGGTGATTGAACATGGAAAAAAGTCGCTTTACAATATTAAACATGACCCTAGCGAACAATCCAACTTAATAGACTCTCTGAATGAAAAAGGAAAGCAATTAGAATTAGCTTACTTGAATTGGTTTGATGATGTTACCAAAAATGGGTTTGACCCTTTCTTAATTCCAGTGGGTTACAATCAAGCTCCTGTTGTTCAGCTTCAAGCACATGAAGCAAGATTAGTTGGAGACTTAAAGTACAAACATAGCGTTCACGGTTGGGCTCATGATTGGGTAATCAATTGGAAAAATACCACAGATCGGATTGAGTGGGATATTGACGTAATAGAAGATAGTAGTTTTGAAATCTTTTTAAATTATAGCTGTTCAGAAGATCAGATTGGATCAGGACTAATGGTAAAAGCAAATGGACAAGAACTTCGTACAACTATTTCGGAAGCATTTATACCTACCCAAATTGATAGTCCTGATAGGGCTTCAAGAGAGCAAGAAGCCTATGAACAAACTTGGGGAAAACTTTCTTTAGGTAAAATTCAATTGCCTAAAGGGAAACATACGATTTCACTTTCTGCTACAAAAATAGGCAAAACTGAGGTTGGAGAACTCAAGAATATAACAATGAGTAAACAGGTTGGCAACCTAGTTAAAATATAAACCAATTCTAATCATAAAGTATTAACATTCTCATATAAGGATAGCAAAAAAGCTATCCTTTTTTATTGATTAACAAATAAATCACAACATCAAATAGTCTAATTGTAAATATTAAATAGTTAGCATCTATAACTTATCTAAGTATGTATTGTACTTTAAAGACTTGACATATTCTTTTAACACTATAATATCGAAAGATCGTCCAATACCTCATAATTTTGAATGCTAAATATTTAACTAATTTTTACTGCTTAAAAAACAAACTGTATAATTAGACTTTTTTTACAATGAGGAAGTTTTACCTTTTTTTTATTCTTCTAGGTTTCACTCAATCTTTATGGGCTCAAACTAGGCCTACAAAGGGGAATGGAAACAGTTCCGATCCTTTCCAAATTGAAAATCTAGATCATCTCAGATGGCTCTCTGAGGGAGGAAGCGATGGAATGACTAATGCTGAACGTTGGAATAAAAATTATATTCTAATGGCAGACATCGATGCTTCAGAAACTAGCACATGGAATGACGGGCTTGGTTTTAGCCCTATTGGGGTATTACCAGATAAGTTTCAAGGAAACTTTAATGGTAATCGTCATACAATTTCCAACCTATACATTAATCGACCAGATGAAGACCAAGCGTCCTTTATTGGTTATGCGTTGAATGCCCTGATTACCAATTTAGGTATCGTAGATGCTAATATAACAGGTGCTCGAATAATAGGTGGTATCATAGGCTATTCATATGATTCTGATGTGAAATATTGTTACACTTCAGGTACTTTGACTGGAACTGATTACGTCGGAGGTATCATGGGATATGCTAATGATTATAGCTATGTTTACGATTCCTTTACATCTGCTTCTATAAGTGGAAATGATAAAGTAGGTGGTATCATTGGTGAAGGAATTTCATATTCTAGGATATACAGTTCATATGCTTTTGGACCTATTGCAGGAATTTCAAATGTTGGTGGCATTTATGGTGTTGCAAACCCAGCATATGCATATAACACATACTGGGACTCTGAAACTACAGGGCAAGTTACAGATGCCTACCTAAGTGCATCTTCCGGCTTAGCTACATCTGATTTTGCTACTGTTGATAATTTCTCAAGTTGGGATTTTGAAAACGTTTGGACAATCACTACACAAACAGATATAGATAGCAATCCAAGACCTTATCTCAAGTGGATGCTTTTTGATGATTACATTGAAGTTTTTGCATCACCTGTTGAGGCTGATAAATCTCTTACTGAAACAGATTACTACAACTATGGAGATGAAATCACTCTAGAAACTACTGCACATCCAGGCTTTACATTTAGCCACTGGGAAAATGCAGAAGGTGTTAATATCTCAACAGAGAACCCTTATACATTCACTTATTCAGCGGATTCTACATCAAAATATACAGCTGTATTTGAGTATAGCTTTGAATTTGCTGGTGGTGATGGTAGTTCAAGTGATCCTTATCAAATTGAAACACTAGAGCAATTATCATATTTGAGTTATGTTCGTAGCTTATTCCATAAGTCCTTCATTTTAATAAATGATATAGATGCTACTGAAACAAGTTCATGGAATGAGGGCAAAGGATTTGAGCCACTTGGATACGATAGAGAATATAGTTCAACTGGAACTTCTTACTCAACCTATGCTTTCAATGGAGATTTTAATGGAAATAATCATGTGATTTCAAACCTCACGATTAACCGCCCGACGGAAGAATACATCGGACTTTTCGGATATTTATCTAATGCTAAAGTATATAATTTAGGCCTTACAGATATTAATATTCAAGGAAATAATAATGTCGGAGCAATAGTAGGATACGCTTATAATTCAGAAGTAAAATCTACCTATTCCACAGGTCAAATAAATGGAATCAATTATTCTGGGGGTATTGTAGGTCGTATAAGTTCCTCATCTATTGAAAACTCGATCTCATTTGCAGACATTACATTGTCATCAAATTATGGCGGAGGACTAACAGGCTATATGCACAACAGTAGCATTAAAAATTCATATTCCACTGGTAGCGTTACAGGTAACAGTTCTATTGGAGGTTTAGTAGGGTATTATATCTCAGGAAATATTACCGACTCTTATTGGGATAAGGAAACTTCTGGCTTAACTTCTTCTTCAGGTAGTGATGACAGTTTTGGTTTGACTACTACGCAATTCTCTGATATATCTAATTTTACAAATTGGGATTTCAATGGAATATGGGAAGTTACAACACTTTCTGATATTGACTCAAATCCTAGACCATACCTTCAAGCTTTCATCTATGAATATTTTATATCGTTAGATGCTAGTCCATCTGAAGCGACTGCAAACCTTGAAGGATACGGTGGAGTAGTTGTTGATAGTGAAATAACTCTAACTACAACTGCTAAAAATGGATATGAATTCTTAAAATGGACGAACTCTGAAGGTGATAGTATTTCAAATGAAAATTCATTTACGTTTGTATTTACGGCTGATAGTTCTACTCAATATACAGCTCATTTCATAGAAAATTATGAATTTGCTGGTGGTGATGGTAGTTCAAATGACCCTTATCAAATAGCCAACCTAGAACAGTTGGAATACCTCAGTAACGTTTCATCTCTTTGGAGAGATAGTTTTATACTAACTACTGACATTGATGCATCTGAAACTGCTACTTGGAATAACGGTAAAGGTTATAGACCTATAGGTAGTAGTAATCAACCATTTTACGGTGACTTCGACGGTAACAATCATACGATATCAGGTCTTACTATAAATCGTCAAAATGAAGAATACTCAGGTCTATTTGGCTATGTTTTAAATGCTAGTTTTCAAAATATTGGACTTGTAGATGTTAATATATTAGGGTCTAATTATACTGGAGCTTTAATTGGCTACAACTGGAATAGCAGCGTCAGTCACGCTTATTCAACAGGAACTGTAAGCGGTAATGAATTTGTCGGAGGACTTCTTGGATATCAATATACATACGATAACTCTGCATTTGTTGAACACTCCTTCTCATCTGCAGATATTATTGCTGAAAGCAGAGCCGGAGGATTGGTTGGCCACCTATCTAGTGGTTATGTAGAGAATACTTATGCCACAGGAAGTATTACAGGTAGTAGTTCTACTGGGGGTATAGTTGGTACCAAAAACTCAGCTGGTATTGTAAATAATTCATATTGGGATATTGAAACAACAGGTTTGACTACTTCTTCTGGTAGTCTTGATAGCTTTGGGCTAACTACTTTAGAATTTGCAGATGCTTCAAACTTCACAAACTGGGATTTTCAAGGTAATTGGGAAATTGGTACACAATCAGACATCGATACAAACCCTAGACCTTATCTTCAATCATTTATTTATGACTATTTCATATCTATTGACGCAGACCCGACTAATGCAATAGCTAGTTTTAGCGGACATGGAGGTATCATTGTAGATTCAGAACTCACATTAGAGGCTTCGGCAATAAATGGATATGAATTATGGAAATGGACAAACTCTAATGGTGATAGTCTTTCTAATACCAGTCCATTAACATTCCTTTTCACAGCTGATAGTTCTATTCAATATACCGCCCATTTCATAGAAAATTATGAATTTGCTGGAGGAGATGGTACTGTAGATAATCCTTACAGGGTTGAGAATTTACTTCAACTTGAATACATCAGTAATGTTCCTACACTTTGGAGTAAACATTTCGTTCTCATTTCTGATATTGACGCATCTGAAACAACTAGCTGGAATAATGGCAAAGGTTTCAAACCAATAGGTCAAAATCAAAATAATTTTACAGGTAGCTTTAATGGTTTTGGTTATACAATTAGCGGACTTTACATTAATAGACCTAATGAAGATTATATTGGTCTATTTGGCTACTCTACAAATGCACGTATCGAAAACTTAACCTTTACTGATTTTAATTATACTGGTAGAGATTATGTTGGTGGAATTGCGGGTTATATATCTAACACTGACTTATCTACTCTATTTGCTAAAGGTACTATAAATGGAGACGACAACTTAGGGGGGCTAGTTGGTAGATCTACTTCTTATACATCCATTGAAAATGTACACTCGAATGTGAGCATTACAGGAGACTCAGATCTTGGTGGTATTGTAGGTTCTTTCTACGACTCTAGACTTTCATATTCTTATGCCATTGGAGCTGTTAATGGAAATTATGATAATGGAGGACTTATTGGATACCAATCATCATCTACGATAAACTCATCCTTCTGGGATACTGAAACGACAGGCTTAACTAGCTCATCAGGCAGTGATAATAGTAGTGGTTTATCTACGCTTCAATTCTCTAGCGTAGCTAATTTTACAGATTGGAATTTCAATGGTGTTTGGGGTATTCTTACCGAATCATCTTTTGAAGACGTTCCAAGACCTTATCTGATGGCCACTTTGTATGATCGTTTAATTGACGTTAAAGCTTCACCATCATACGCTGCTAGATACTTCAGTGGTAAAGGGTATCATGACTATGGCGAAGAAGTTTGGTTAGCGGCTCCAGCTAAGTCGGGTTTCTGGTTTGAATTGTGGACTAATGATCAAGGAGATACCGTTAGTACATCTAACCCATTTATATTCGAGTTTGCACAAGATAGTTCATTAACATATACTGCTCACTTTTCAGAAAGTTTTGGTTTTGCTGGGGGTGATGGAACAGTTGAAGATCCTTATCAAATAAACCGTATGCTTCATCTTACATACCTTAGTAATGTAAGATCATTATGGGATAAGCACTTTATTCTTACAGCTGATATAAATGCTGCAGAAACTGTTACTTCTAACAATGGGAAAGGATTTAGTCCTATCGGTAACAATGAGGTAGATTTTATAGGGTCGTTTAATGGTAACGGTTTCAAAATTGATAGCTTACACATAAACAGACCTCTCGAAAGTTACATTGGTTTATTCGGATCAACGAACTATAGTTCTACCACTATTAGCAATGTAGCACTAACTAATGCTAATATCGTTGGATACAACTATGTTGGGGCGTTAGTAGGCTATCTCGATGATGCGATTGTAATGAATTCCTATTCAACAGGATCTATTAGAGCAAATAAATACTCTGGGGGACTTGTTGGATATAATTATTATGCAGACATTAAATATTCCTTCTCATCTTGTGACATTATTGCTAATGACTACGTTGGAGGTCTTGCTGGATACATATATTATAGCTCAAGTATAGAGAACTCTTATGCTATGGGTTCAGTAATTGGTAATAACTATACAGGTGGATTAACTGCTTATGCACCGTACTCCAATTACATCATTAATTCTTATTGGGACAAAGAAACAACTCTACAAACTAGTTCTGCTGGTAGTGATGATAGTTTTGGTTTAGCGACAGTTGATTTCGCTGATCAGAATAATTTTACTGACTGGGATTTTGAAAATACTTGGATAATGAAATTAGATGAAAGTATAGACTCTTCAACTAGACCTTATTTCAAGTATATGTACTATGATGGAAAAATTGAAATATCAACTAGTATAGAAGAAGCAATAGCTACAATCTCAGGGGCAGACTTCTATAACTATCAAGATGAAATCACATTAGATGTAACTCCGGTCAACGGTTATCAATTTGGAGCTTGGGTAGATGCAGAAGGAGATACCTTAAGTACAACACCTTCTTACACATTTACATTTACAAATGAAAGTAACCTTGTGTATTACCTTCTTTTTGATGAAACATATGAATTTGCTGGGGGTGACGGTTCTTCAAGTGATCCTTATCAAATTGAAACACTTTTACAGTTAGAGTATTTAAGTAATATTTCATCACTTTGGGATAAAAACTTCATACTAGTGGCTGATATTGATGCCTCTGCTACTGTAAACTGGAATGATGGAAAAGGATTTAGACCAATAGGTAACAATGATAAATATTTTAGTGGTAGGTTCAATGGTGATGAATTTAAGATTTACAATCTTACAATTAATCGACCTAATGAAGACTATATAGGATTATTTGGTCATGTAAGAAACTATAATGACATCAGATTTATTTCACTTCGAAATGTCAATATTGTTGGAGGTAATTATGTTGGTGCTATTGCTGGTTATGTCTACTATTCAGATATTTTAAACAGTTATTCTACAGGTTCTGTAAATGGTCAAAACTACGTGGGTGGAATCGTAGGTTACACAAGTAATTCAGGTAGTCATATCACCTCTACATTCTCTACAGCATCCGTAACTGGAAACGAATATGTGGGAGGGCTAATTGGTTATAACAGGTCTTCAAATATCAGTAAATCATATTCAATAGGGGCTATAAATGGAAATGAATATGTTGGTGGAGCTATAGGTCATGTTTATTCTGGTTCTATAAATGATATTTACTGGGATAAAGAAACAACTCTACAAACTAGTTCTGCTGGTAGTGATGATAGTTTTGGTTTAACAACTTCGCAATTCGAGAATCAAGAAAGCTTTACCAATTGGGACTTTGACAATACTTGGGTCTTGCAAGATGACTCTGAAATTGATTCTAATACGAGACCTTACTTACAGTGGATGTACTATGATACGCAAACTGAAATTGCATTAGAGTTCCATGATGCTGCTGAAATTGTTTCTGGTTCTGGTGGATTAAATTATGATGATGAAATCACTTTAGAGGTGACCCCTGTACAAGGCTACATTTTTGAAGCATGGCTTAATGCTGAAGGTGATACTTTGAGTTATGACAATCCTTACACATTCACTTTTACTGAAGACAGTCCAACAACATACTATGCACGTTTTGACGTAAATGTAGAGTTTGAAGGTGGAGATGGTTCAAGTAATGATCCGTATCAGATTGCAACTCTTGAACAACTAAACTACTTAAGTACTATTTCCGCTATATGGAACAGACATTTTGTCCTGATAGCTGATATTGATGCTTCTGAAACATCTAGCTGGAATGATGGTAAAGGATTCAGACCAATCGGAAATAATTCATCTCAGTTCAATGGTACATTCAATGGTGCTGGAAATGTAATATCAAACCTATATATCAATAGACCATTAGAAAACTATGTTGGACTTTTCGGTAGGACTACATCTGGTAACATAAAAACAACCATTAAAAATGTAGGACTTTTAAATGCCAATATTACTGGTGATGATAGAGTTGGTGCTATAGCAGGATATTTATATCAAAGTACTGTTTCCCATTCTTTTGCAACAGGTATAGTAAACGGTGGAGAGTATGTCGGAGGTATAGTTGGACGTA
This sequence comes from Sediminitomix flava, assembly GCF_003149185.1. Taxonomy (NCBI): domain Bacteria; kingdom Pseudomonadati; phylum Bacteroidota; class Cytophagia; order Cytophagales; family Flammeovirgaceae; genus Sediminitomix; species Sediminitomix flava. Next base: position 1,226,900 of record NZ_QGDO01000001.1, read on the forward strand.
TTTATTATTCTGATATATCAAACTCATTTAGCAACTGTGATGTCACAGCTAGTAGTTCTGTAGGAGGCATTGTAGGTAGTATAGATTATAATTCGAATGTTATCAATTCTTATGCATTGGGTGCTGTTTCAGGAAGTTATAGTACTGGTGGAATAGCTGGCTATCATTACACAGATGAATATATTCAGAATTCATATTGGGATAAAGAAACTACAGGGCTTTCAACTTCTCCTGGAGTAGATGATAGTTTTGGTTTAACTACATCTCAATTTGCTGAGCAAGAAAACTTTGCTAATTGGGACTTCCATGGCACTTGGTTAATGGAAACGAATACTGATATTGATTCAAACCCACGTCCTTATCTTCAATGGATGTATTTTGATGCTCAAATATCAGTTAGTGAACAACCTACATATGCAAGTACTGAGTTTGTAGAAATTATAAGTGCAAACTACGATCAAGAAGTTACACTTAGTGTCAATCCTAAAAATGGATATGCTTTTGAAGCTTGGATAAGCGAAGCTGGAGATACGCTTAGTACAGTGAATCCTTATACATTCACTTTCACTGAAGAAAGTCCTCTAGAAATCACAGCTCAATTCAAAGAAGATTATGAATTTGTAGATGGTGATGGTTCATATTCTAATCCTTACCAAATTGAAACTCTAGCTCAATTAGAGTTTTTGAGTAATGTAAGATCACTTTGGGATAGAAATTTCGTATTAATCTCAGATATCGATGCAAGTGAAACATCTAACTGGAACGAAGGCAAAGGATTTAGCCCTATTGGCGACAATAATCACAGTTTCTATGGAAGATTTGATGGTAACTCACATATCATAAGTAATCTATACATCAACAGAGACCAAGATTTTGTTGGACTGTTCGGAAATGTATATGGAACGATCAAACAACTAGGCTTGAAAGACGCTTCAATAAAAGGAGCTAATCAAGTAGGTGGTCTTGCAGGAGATTTAGATGGAACTATAGAATCTTGTTTCGTTTCTGGTAATATTGAAGGAAATGTAAATATTGGAGGTCTTTCTGGTTATGTATACAGAGGCAATTTACTGAATTCATTTAGCTTAGCTGAAGTTAGCGGTATTCAAAATGTTGGAGGTGTAATAGGTTCTTTGGAAGATGAAAGCGAAGCCAATACACTTTACGCATCCGGAAATGTATCAGGTCAAAGCAATACAGGTGGTGCTATAGGTTATGCATCTTCTTCAAGTAAAGTTGAGATCGTATACTGGGATACTCAAACTACTGGTCAATCTTCATCTTCGGGAAGTTTATCATTCATTTTTGGCTTATCTACAATTAATTTCAGTCAAGAATTTATGTTATCAGGTTTCGACTTTGGAGGTATCTGGGAAATTACAACACTAAATGAGTTTGATGAAAACCCGAGACCTTACTTACAATGGCAATTGTATGATGACTATATTTCAATCTATTCTACTCCTTCTGAAGCAAGTGAAACAATATCTGGGCATGGAGGTGTAAATAATGGAGATGAAGTTACATTTGAAGCCTTAGCAGTTAATGGTTATGTATTCTCTCATTGGGAAACTGTTGATGGAGATAGTATTTCTTCAGATAATCCATATACATTCACGTTCAACAATGGGGATGAGACAGAGTATATTGCTCAATTTGAAAATGCATTTAGTTTTGCTGGTGGTGATGGTTCTATTCATGATCCTTATCAAATTTCTACTCTTGATCACTTAGAGTATCTCTCAAATGTATCTAGTCTTTGGAACAGGCACTATATCCTAATCAACGATATCGATGCTACAGCAACTCAGACATGGAATCAAAGTCAAGGTTTAAAGCCTATTGGTAATCAAAACAATTCCTTTACTGGCTCATTTAATGGACAAGGCTTCGTAATTAGTAACCTTGAAATCAATTATATGAATGAGAAGTATGTAGGTCTATTTGGTAGAATTAGCTATGCTACTATTAAAAATGTAGGCTTAACTAATGCTTATGTATTAGGAAAATCTTATGTAGGAACACTAATTGGATATGCTGATCAAGCTACAATTTCTCATAACTATGTAACGGGACACGCTAATTCTTTAGATGGTGATTACGTAGGAGGAATGGTTGGTTATTTATACTATTCTAACTTATCATTTGCTATTGCTAATGTGTCAACTTCAGCAAATAACTATGCTGGTGGCTTAGTAGGACGTGCTGCATGGAATTCATACATCAACTACTCTTATTCAATTGGTCAAGTTAGTGGTTCTAACAATATAGGAGGAATCGCAGGTAGCTCATATTATAGTGTTGAAAACTCTTACTGGGATAAAGAAACAAGTGGCGTACTTAGTTCTTCGGGTAGCGATGATTCATTTGGATTAACTACTGCTCAATTCTCTGACAGCAACAACTTCGCAGGATGGGACTTCGAAGCTACATGGGCTATAGCTACAAAAAACAACTTTGACTCGAATGCTAGACCTATGTTGAATATCATGTTCAATAAGGTGTTTGTGAAAGCAAATAATTCTGAGTGGGGTTCTGTAGAAGGAGAAGGTTATTTCTTAGATGATCAAGTCATTACGATTGATGCCTACCCTAACTATGGATATCATTTCAAAGGATGGGAGCTAGATGGTCAAAATATTACGAAAGAGGAGTCTTTCACTTTACAGGTGAAAGGTAATTATACCTTTACGGCTAATTTTGAGATTAATAGCTATAACATTGATATTGTAGAAAATGAGTATGGAACAATTACTTTTGACAATGATAGTTTAACTCATGGTAGTGATGTTACTTATACGATCACACCAGATGAAGGCTATGTTGTAACAAGTGTTTTCATGAATGGATTTAACTACGGTAGCTTTACATCAAATACATATACCAATATCACAAGCGATATTGAGATGGAAGTACTTTACACTAAAATTACTTCAGCTGATGATCTATCAGAAGAAATAAATGTGTATCCAGTTCCAACTTCGACTACAATTACAATTTCTGATATAGCTCCTAATAGAAGTATTAAGATCTTCAACCTAACAGGTATTGAAGTTCTATCAACTATTTCTAACAGCTCTTCAGAAACGATAGACTTAAGTGCATTAAGTACTGGTGTTTATCTAATTCAAGTAGAAGGTTATAAGATGCAACGCATCGTGAAGGAATAATTCGAAAGAATAATCCAAAAATCTACCCCTAACTGCAAAACAGTTAGGGGTTATTTTTTATCCATAAAAAAGCAACCTCTAAAGTAAAGGTTGCTTTCAAAAAATTTTATACCGATTAATGCCACTTTTTAATTCTTGGTAACTGAAGCTGTTTGTAAAGCTTTTAACACAATACCATTTTCACTTATCGTCTTTAAATCCGTTTCAAATAAGATATCTCCTTTGTCGTAAAAAGCTTTGAAATCTGCTTCTGCCTCATGCCCCTTATAAGGCACATAATAATGATCAGGTCTTCCATTTCTCCATACCATCACATAAGCTATGTTTTTAGTAAGGTTATTGGTATTAATTATTTTATAAAGCTTTTCAGTAAACCATTTATTATCGGATACTAGCTCTAAACCTGTCTCCGTAAATGCACATAGTTTCCCTTTCTCTTGCGCAATCACTGAAATGATCTCTAGTTTTTTAATTACTTCATTGATTCCTCCACCTTGTTCTTTGAAATCCCAGTAGTCATCTAGGCCAAGAATATCAACATAATCATCTCCCGGATAACGCTCAAGGTACTTGTCTTTAGTTTCAAAAATACGATCAGGAGAATAAGCATAAAGAAGATTGTGTACGCCTTTACTCCTGAAGTAATCTACCGTAAAACGGAATATCATTTTATAGCCCTCTGTGCTACAATGTTTTTCTCCCCACCAAAACCAATTACCGTTATTTTCATGGAATGGTCTGAAAATAACAGGTACATGCTCGCCATTTTCAAGTTTTAAACCTTTGAAAAAAGAAGCAAGATCATCCAATCGAGTCAAATATCCTTCATGATTCTTTCCTCCTGGCAAAATATGACTCACAACCATCTTATCCGTTTCCCAAGAACTTAAACTGTCTACGGGAGAATATACGTGCCAACTGAGTGTATTCACTCCCCCTCTTTGGTGAACCTCTTTCATCCATCGTTGCATTTCCTTAAAAGGAACTCCATCCAGATTTTTCTCTCCGCCAATTCCTCCTGCATCCCAACCATACAAGGCTGGATAATCTCCTACTACTTCTTTTACATCAGACTTTCCTTCTTCATAAGCCCAACCAATACCGTAAGCCAAGTTATCTTGATGTCCGAACAAGGTATAATTAGGTGCTAATCTTTTCAGTTTATGATAAAGATTAATTGTTGATTGTTCAGCAGAATTATCCGCTGGAAGATCTTGTATTTTTGGTGCTTCAGATTCTTGACATGAACTCAAACCTAGTCCAATGATAATCGTCAGAAAACCCAAATATTTATTTATCTTTTTCATGATAGTTACTTTTTAAGACCTTCTGACTCGAAAGTACAGAAGGTTTCCACACAACATCAATCCCTCTTCCCTTCTTTTCAAAGAACTAGAAGTCGGGTAAACATCATTTCATTGTTTGCTAGCCTCGCAGTGACTATGTAAAGTCCATCCATTGCTTTAGTCAGATCAATCTGCTTTTCATGTCCATTGACTGTAAGCTGTTTGATCAATTTCCCATCAAGGTTATAAATGAATACCTCTGTTATTTTTTCAGTAGGATGTTCTAAGGTAAAATGTCCTCGAGATGGATTTGGATAAGCCTTTAATTGCATTGCCAATAACGGGTCTGCATCTAGAGGCGTATTATCTTCTAGTCCTTCGTAGGTATAGAGTGCCGGAAGATCATCCATAAAGAGCGTATGCTCATCTTGGTGAAATTTCAGAAAATCAGAAGCACTTGCATGCCCTGGATAAGGCGCATAATGATGTTCGGCATGTGCATTTCTCCAAACAGCAGCATAAATGGTCTTTCTTGTCAGTTCACTGTTTGTCAACACATACATCAAATATTCTGAGAACCACTTAGAGTAAGTGATGGCTTCAAGACCCGTTTCCGTAAAGGCAGTCAATTTCTTTTTGGATTGAGCTAACTCAGCTATAATTTCTAACTGATTGACTACTTTAGGAAGCCCTTGTACATCTTTCATCTCCCAATAGTTATCCAGACCAAGAATATCAAAATATTCATCTCCAGCATACCTTGCTAAGTAATCTCCTAAGGTATTAAAGCGGTCAGGAGAATAAGCCCACATCACGTTATTTACACCATTTTCTTTGAAGTAATTGATTGTAAACTGTACCAATGTTTTGTACTCAGCATCTGTACAAGCTGCTGATCCCCACCAAAACCAATTGCCATTTTGCTCATGGAATGGACGGAAAATCACAGGAATACTTTCACCTTGATCACCTTTCAAATTTTTAAGGAAGAAAATGATACGGTCTAGCATCACTTTATACGCTTCGTGCTTTTCTCCATTAGGAGAGATACCGACTACGACATTCGTATCTGTATCTCGATTACTCCAATAGAAATCTCCACCGAATGGATTATCCATATGCCACTCTAAGGCGTTCACTCCACCTTGTCTATAAATTGATTTGATTCTGTACGCCAAATCATCTCCTGCATTTCCTTGTGCAACTTCTTTGATTGCCCAAGAAGCAAAAGCAGGTAAGTCACCACAAACGTCTTCCACATCCGATCGGTCATTATTCCCTGACCAACCTACGCCATACCCTAAAGGATCTTGTTGTCCGAACAATACATTTTTACCCGTCAATTCTTGTAAGTTGAAAAACAAATTTGCCGTTTCTCTACTCTTTGCTGTAGCTGTTCTTTGGAAAGCGGTCACCGCCTCAGACTTGATGATTTTGTTTTCGAAAGCAATATTCGCAATGTTCAAACTACGAACAGCATCTCTAACCTCATCATTGCTTTCTACATTGGAAAGAAGTACTTCTGCGGCATCAATAGCTTCTGCAAATTCCAATGAAGAAACTGCATCAACTTGACCTTCTCCTTCTCCAACCAATACATAATTAAGAAGTTGATCTGCAGCATCTATGGCATTTTCCAAAGCTGTTGTATTTAAGAACACTTCCATCTCAAAATCATCCATCATCGCATTTCCCGATTTTGCTGCGGCACTTCCACCATCAAAATAGAAGTAAATGGCTTTCAATTGCTTTGTTTCCAAATTCGGTACTTGCCAAGAATAATCTATCAGTTCTTCCGAAGGTGCAATTGAAATATCTTTCCATTCATTGGTCTCATCCGTAAAAACAGGCTTGATGGATAGCTTTAAAGATACATCGGACTGAAACTTGAAGAAAAGATTAAAACTATTCACTTCCACTGCTGGATCAAGGTTCATATGAAATTGATCCCATTCAGCCCCTGCCCCAGTACGGTTGTATACAATATTTAATTTCCCGTCTGCTTGAGAAAGACTAAATGTTGTTCCTTCTACTTTCCAATGCTCTTGTACTTCTTCACTCTCAAAATTATCTAGTGTGATAATTTCTTGTGCAAAGAGCTTTCCTCCAAAAGCAATACATACAAAAATGGTAGTTAAAAATATATGTTTCATGATCCCTTAGACTTAAAAATATGCCTGCTCCTTTTGCTCGGAGCAGGCTTTTCCATTTTGCAATGATTTAGTAGATAGGACTATCTGAAATCACGATATCATCAACGTGAACTTCGTAATCCGCATCACCATTTCCTCTTTTGAATGTAAACTTGATTTGGTCTACCAAAGCAGCTGGATCGAAGGCTTTACCTTCACCGTTTCCATCCCAATCTTCGAATACAAACTCAGTAAGATCAATATTTACTCTTTCCCATCCATCGTCACCGATTTCATAGCCTGTTCCGAATGAGTAACCTGGGAAGTGCATTCCTAATTTTTCGCTTCCTTGAAGCATTTCAAAGTCGAAGTAACCTGTTTTACCATTTGTGTTGACCATGAATGACAAGAATACTCTTTCATAATCAGCGAAGCTATAGCCAGCACCGTCGTTGTTGGCAATCATTTCACCTAAACCAGCCCAAGCATCAGCTCCAGCTTTGGTTACTGAAAGGTAGCTATCTCCTTGTGCTTTTGTCAGTCCGCCTCCATTTGTAGAGACTGAAGCTCCTCCGAAGTTATTGAAGACTCCTGTATTTCCATCATCGAAGTTGAACAATGTTGTACGTTGTCCTTGCGCTCCATTCGTGAACATCACTTGATCTATGTGAATCTCGAAATTACCTGATACATTACCACCAGAGTAATCTACTTGAATCCAATCGAACGGTGCTGAAGGATCAAATTTAGAAGCATCTCCACCCCAATTTTCAAGAGTCGCATTATTTAGGTCAATCGAAATCCATTGCCATCCTTCAGTAGTCACACTATAATCATAGTCAGAGTTGGCAGGATTGAGGTGAAGTCCCCATTTCGTTTCATTTTGCCAGATCTCGAAGAATACATAACCACTATTTCCATTTGTATTTGCCAAGAAAGTTAAATGTGGTTGACCAAATTCTGAAAGGTCAAAACCAGCACCTCCGTTATTCGCTAAAGCACCACCTAACCACTTCCAACTCTCTACATTTGAGTGCATCACTGACATATAGTTTTCACCCATTCCTTTTGCTAGGTCATTGCCGTTGATCGCTGAAGTAGCACCTCCGCCACCATCGCTAAATGGATTCACACCATCTTCAAAGTCAAATACCAATACAGGAGGCATCAGCTCAGGGAATTCTGAAGGCATCACTACAGAAATCAATTCAGAAGTTCCTCCAATGATATCTGTATAATCAGAAATACATTCAATCATCACTTCATCTCCTGCTAGGTAAGAATAGTTGCTCCCTACTACTGTAAGTGCATCCATACTTTTACCATCTACATTTACGGTCTCATCTCCAACTTTTACAGCCGTTACTAAGTCCATATTTTCCCCTGTGATTGTAAAGTTACCACCAGCATTAAGCTCTGAAGGGAATTCAAGTACCAAAATATCTGGATAAATTGGTGTTACTTCTACCGAATCCAAACTTGCAACTCTTTCATACTTGTTTTCAAGTCTGACCGCAGCAGGCTCAAATTTACGCGGTGCTTTGATCACCATTTCGGTTTCAGAAACAATGTTTATATCTGCTTCCGCAATTGGCGTATTACCAATATATACACGATCCGTATGTTGTAATACTTCACCCATAATTGTGATATCGCCTCCAATGTTTACAGTCTCTGGAGAAACTGAAGTAATCACAGGAATAGGCCATTCAATATCATATTGTTGAGCTTCTTCTTCCTGACAAGCACTAAAAGCTAGGGCAGAAGACAGTACAACTGCCTTCAAAATCCCTTTATTTATCATTTGTTTCATTGCTTTCAATTTTAGCTTAAAAGATCAAAAAATTAGTTGCTACCTCCGTATCCTTGGTTTTGCTCAAGGTTCCAAGCACGAACTTCGTTGTCTGGAATTGGAAGTAATGGCAAGTTGTTTACGTTACCTTGCATACTTTTAGCTTCAGCATTTGCTCTAACTTCTGTTGGAAGTACATCATAGTATTTCCCAGTACGAACAAGGTCATAGTAAGATACAGACTCCATAGAAAGCTCGTATTTTCTTTCCATTAAGATATCTTCCAACAATTGTGTTCCTGTAGAAGAAATAGCTGCAAGTTTATCTTGTGCACCAGCATCAGCATAATCCATTGAACCTTCGATGCTTCCTTTTGATAAAGTTGACACTCTAGCTCTAGCTCTAATTTGATTAACCATATCACGCGCTACACCTTCTTGCCCCATATGATAAGCAGCTTCTGCGTGCATTAACATCACGTCTGCATAACGACACTGACGAATATTCCAGCCGCTACTTTTACCCGCAATCTTGTCGAACTCAGGCTCCATATGTACTTTTCTGTTGTAGTAACCAGCATCTACTACTTGGGCCGTACCGTAAATGATATCGTTGTTGGCTATGATTGTACAAGCTCTTCTTGGATCACCATCTTCAAAAATATCATACAATGCTTGAGTCGGCTTATTGAATCCCCATCCGATACCTGCTTCTCTGTTTCCTTGGAATTCCGTATTCAAAGTTCCCGTCTTACGGTCAGAACTATAACCTTCTGTACCTACTACACATTGTACTTCAAATACAGATTCTGAACTGTTTTCTCCTTCAAACTCGAACATTGTTGCGTAGTTTGGAACTAAGTTATACACACCAGAGGCTACAATTGCAGATGTTTGTTCGTACACATCATTCCACGTCACTTGGTTTTCGTTGTGCGTTCCTAACTGGAACATATATGCTCTTGCCAAATAAGCTCTAGCAGCACCTTTTGTAGCTCTTCCTGTATCTTCTGCTGCATATCTATTTGGAAGTAATGCAACTGCATCTAAAAGGTCGGTCTCAATTTGAGCAAAGACTTCAGCAAAACTTGCTCTATCCAAAGCTCCAAACTCAGATGGAACCAAAGGCTTTGTGATCAATGGCACACCACCATATAATCTTACCAAAGAAACATAGTAATATGCTCTTAAGAACTTTGCCTCTCCGATATATTGTTGACGTAATTTGTCTTCTTCTCTATCAGGGTATGTTAAGGCTTCAAGCTTAGTAATTACTTCATTAGCTCTGTAAATACCTTTGTAGCTTTTCGTCCATAGCCCTGTGATATTTCTATTTGTAGCTAACGCTCTCCATTCTCTCATGTTGTTGAGCTGCCCTTGATCTGAAGGATCACTCCCTTTTTCAGAATCCCAAGCCAACATATCTCCCCACATAAAATCAAGAACGTGTCCACCTAGTTGGTCTTCTTCGTATGTCAATACATCATAAACTGCGGTAACCGCAAGTTTTGCATTATCAACATCATTATAGAAGTTATCTGCATTGATGTTAGGTGATTCTTGCTCCAAGAAGTCAGAGCATCCAATCACTGAGAACATCAGTAATAGCAGTGGAAATATTTTTACAGTTTTCATATCAGTATGATTTGATATATGTCAAAAAGTTTAGAATGAAATGTTTAGACCTGCTAAGAATGTACGAGGCTGTGGGTAGCTTGCCATGTCAATACCCGCATAAAGTGGATTGCCGTACAAGTCTCCAAACTCAGGGTCATAACCTGTATAGTCTGTAATTGTAAACAGGTTGTTAGCAGCTACATAAACTCTTAGCTGAGTCAGATTTAGTTTTGATACTAAGTCATTGCTGAATGTGTATCCTAACTGGATATTTTTCAATCTGAAGAAACTTGCATCTTCTACTAATCTGTCTGAGAAAATCGTGTTGTAAGCTAAGTTGTTTACTGTCATTCTTGGCTCTGTTCCTCCTGTATTCTCTGGAGTCCAACGGTCAAGTCTTCTGTCTAACATTCCTTCTTTACCATCCGTAGCATTGTTGAATCGAAGCATTGTATTTACCGCTTCATTTCCTTGACTACCTGTGAATAGCAACTTCATATCGAAACCTTTGTAAGCCATAGAAGCAGAAACACCGTAAGTAAAGTCTGGCATTGCACTACCTAGTTCTGTGATATCATCGTCATCAATTCTACCATCACCGTTTGTATCTACGTAGCGAATATCACCAACTTGAGGTGCTAAATCTGTCTCATAAACTTCTAAATAAGCATCTAACTCTTCTTGTGTATTGAAGATTCCATCTGTTTTATACCCTACAAATGTTGCCATTGGAAGACCTTCTTTCGTCATTGTGATTGACTGTCCTACTTTATCTACTCCTCCAGAATAGATTGGCTCACCACCAGCAAGAGTCACTACTTTGTTATCAATGAAAGAAGCATTCAATCCTATCTCATATTTGAACTCCCCTACTTGATCTCTGTAGTTGATGTTAAACTCAAAACCTTTGTTTTGCATTTCACCAATATTGGCACTTACTACTCCTGCTCCTGCATACGCTGGTGCTGGAGGTGTTAAGATCATATCTTTTGTATCCTTGATGAAATACTCTGCTACAAGGTTTAGTTTATCATCCCAGAAACCAAAGTCTAATGCAAAGTTCAACATTTCCGTTGTCTCCCATTTCAATTCTGGGTTTGAAAGGCTCAATGGTATCATACCATTGCTAATGCCGTCACCAATTGGGTATAACTGATTAGGATTTACATTCGTCACATAAGCATAATTAGCTGCTGCACTTTGATTACCTACTTGTCCCCAACCAGCTCTAAAGTTCAATTGGCTCAACCAAGCTACACTTTCTAAGAATGCTTCATTTTTCACATCCCAACTTGCCGCAAAAGAAGG